>CAZYPC010000007.1:8209-77663 GCA_964649165.1 uncultured Chryseobacterium sp. | reverse complement strand
CATTGTACGTGGCGAAGTCGCCACCGATGAGCAGCTTCTCATCGCTCTGCAGCCCCATGCACTTGATCTCCGTATTGGCGCCGTCGCCCGCGCCGAAGCCAGGGTCGGTGGGGTTGAAGCTCGGGTCGAGCGCGGCATCCTGCGCTGGTAACCACAGGTTGAGCGTGAGCAGAAAGCAGGCGGTGGTCAGGAGGCGGAAGCGGCCGAACATGGTGGGGTGTTGGTTGCAAAGTAGGACGCGCCAGGGCACCCCTGCTGGCGCCTGGTTGGCTGGAGCGAGCATTGCGCGCGGACGCGCCCATCACACGTCACACGTTTCTCCACCGATGGAAAGGGCCTGGACTCAGGGCAGCATAGCTACCCGCGTATTGTTCGGCGTGGTGCTCCCCACGTTGGTGAGGATGATATCCCGGTCGTTCGCGCTGCCGGTGTACTTCACCACGCCATCCATGTTCACGTCCTCGCGCCAATAGCCGCTCGCGGTGTTGTTCGGTGTGGTGCTGCCCACGCGGGTGAGTATCGGGTCGCGGTCGTTGCCGCTGCCCGTGTATTGCACGGTGCTATTGAAGGTCACATCCCCCGCGCAGATGAGCATCGCGCCGATCTCCTGGCGTGCATCGGCGTCATACACCGAGGTGCTCGGCAAGGTGAAGTCGACCAAAGGCAGAGCGCCGTTGTAGTTCACCGCGGCCGCCGTGGCGAGCATCACGGGAAGGTGATTGCGCGAGCGGACCGCCACGCAGTAGTTGCCCGAAGCGAGGCCCGGGAAGCTTATCGCGCCCGTACCGTCCAGGTCCACCACGAAGCCATCGCGCCGGAGGAGTGCGGCGCGCGAGGCTGCGATGGTCGCAGGTGCGGCGGTGGGGCGCATTTCCACGATCACCCAGTCCACGATGGCGGTGTACCCTGAGACGCCGAGTACACCTGCGCCTATGCTCGCCCCGGGGACGTAGGTCGCGTTGGTGTAGCCCATGGCTGTGAACGGCTCGGTGGCCGGGAAGGAGGGGAGGGAGCGGAGCGCATCGCTCATCGCACCATTGGTGTACGGGCCCTGCAGGATGAGCTTGATGCCCAGTTGCGGCGTGCCATGGACGCGTGCGATGCGGTTCCGGGATGTGCCGTTGTAGCTTGTGAACACACCGCCGATGACCACTTTCCCATCGGGCTGGAGCGCCATCGCGTTGATCTGTGCACTGCCACCACTTCCCGGATCAAAGAGCGGGTCCAAGCTGCCGTTCGCGTTGAGCCCGGCGATACGGTTGCGCTGCACGCCCGTATAACTGGTGAAGGTGCCGCAGATCACGATCCGGCCGTCGGGACGTACCAGCACTTGGTCCACTTTGGTGTTCAACTGCACCCCGGAGGTCAAGGACTCGTCCAAGCCACCACCCGCGTACAGCCTTGCGAGGTAGAACCGTGTGGTGCCGTTGTAGCTCGAGAATGCACCACCGATGAGTATCCGGCCGTCGGGCTGCACCGTGGTCGAATAGACCAGGTTGTTGGGCCCGGTCCCCGGCATGAAGCTCACATCAAGGGTGCCGTTGCTGTTCAACCGGGCCAGGTAATTCTGCGATGTGCCGTTGTAGCTGGTGAAATTCCCGCCGAGGATGATCCGGCCATCGGACTGCAGGGCCAGGCAATACACGGCCTCGTTCGCGCCCGTTCCGGGGTTGAAGGAGGCATCCAGGCTGCCGTCGGCGAACAGCCGTGCGATGTGGCCGCGTGCGGTGCCGTTGTAGGTGGTGAAGTAGCCGCCGATGAGTATGCGGCCATTGGGCTGTATCACGGAGCACTGAACAATGTTCCCCGGCCCGGAGCCGGGGTTGAAGGCCGTGTCCAGGCTGCCATCGGAGTTCAGGCGGGCGATGCGGTTGCGCGCGGTGCCGTTGTAGCTGGTGAAATAACCCGCGATGATGATGTCGCCATCCCCTTGCACGGAGATGGTGTTCACCGCGTCGTTGGCGCCCGACCCCGGATCGAAGGAGGTGTCCAGGCTGCCATCGGCGTTCAAGCGCGCGATGAAGTTGCGGGCTGTGCCATTGTAGGTGGAGAAACCGCCACTGACGATGATCTTGCCGTCCGGCTGCACGGCTGTGCAGGTGACAGGTCCATTGAAACCCGACCCCGGGTCGAATGACAGGTCGAGGCTGCCATCCTGCGCGCGCAGCGCCGCGCACGAACTGAGCATCAAAGCGGCGATAAGCGAGCGCATGGTCCCCTGCATGTTTACCGGGTAGAAGATGGTGTATGGGCAAGACGCCGACCTGCGGCTGTGGATGCCGCGCAAGGTCGGGCCTGCACCGGTCTATGGCAGCGTCGCCACCCGCGTACTGTTCGGTGTGGTGCTCCCCACGTTGGTGAGGATGATGTCCCGGTCGTTGGCGGTGCCTGTGTACTTCACCACACCGTCCATGTTCACGTCCTCGCGCCAATAGCCGCTCACGGTGTTGTTCGGCGTGGAGCCGCCCACGCGCAGGATGATCGGGTCGCGGTCGTTGCCGGTGCCGGTGTAGCGCACGGTGCCGTTGAAGGTGACGTCCCCGGCGGCGATCAGCATCACACCGCCCACGTTCTTGCGCGCGTCGTTGTCGTACACGGCCGTGCCGGGCAGGGTGAAGTCCACCGCGGCCGGGGCCGCGCCGTAGGCCACCGGCGCGGAGGTCGCGGACATCACGGGCAGGTGGTTGCGCGGTTTCACGGCCACGCAGTAGTTGCCGGGCGCGAGCCCCGCGAAGCCCACGTTGCTCACGCCGTCCAGGTCCACCACATCGCCATCGCGCTGCAACAGCACGGCGCGACTGGCCGCGATCACGCTCGGTGTGGCCACCGGTCGCATCTCCACGAGCACCCAATCCACGATGGCGTTGTTGCCGGTGGTGGCGAGGATGCTGGAACCGATGGTCGCGCCGGGTGTGTACAACGCGTTGGAATACCCCAGGGCGGTGAAGGGCTCGGTGAGGGGGAAGGAGGGGAGGGTGCGCAGGGCGTCGGTCATCGTGCTGCCACTGTACGGGCCCTCCAGCATCAATTTGATACCGGTGCGCGGTGTGCCGATTATGCGCGCGACCCGATTTCGGCCGGTGCCTTCATAGGAAAGAAGATCGCCGCCGATCACGATGCGTCCTTGGGCATCCATATCCATCGCCCTGACGGATCGATCCGCTGCCGTGCCCATCTCGAAGCCGGGATCGATCGCGCCCGTGGCATCCAGTCTCACCAGGTTGTTCGCCGCCGATCCATTGAACGAACTGAAGGATCCGGCGACGACCGTGCGGCCATCCGGTTGCACCAGGCATGCGTAAGTGAACCCGGCCGCACCGCTGCCGGGGTTGAAACTCGTGTCAAGCGTGCCGTTGGTATTCACCCGAGCCGCACCGTTGCGCGCTGTTCCGCCGTAGGTGGCGAAGCTCCCAGCGATCATCACCTTCCCGTCGGGAAGTACGTCCAGGTCAACCACGGTGGCGTCGGGCCCTTGGCCCGGGTTGAATCCTGCATCCAGACTGCCGTCCGCATGCAGTCGGGCCAGGCGGTTCCTGACCGCTCCGTTGTACAATTGGAACGTGCCTCCGATCATGACCTTACCGTCCGGGGCGAGCGCGACCACATTGACCTGCGTTATCGCGCCACTGCCCGGGTTGAAGGTCGCATCCAGGCTTCCATCGGTGTTGATACGGGCGATCCGGTTACGAGTAACGCCATTGTAGGTGGTGAAGCTCCCCACGATGATGATCTTCCCATCGGGCTGTATGGCGATGTCGTACACGTCGCCGGTGCCGGTTCCGGGGTCGAAGGAGGGGTCCAGCGTGCCATCGGTGTTGATGCGCGCGATACCGAGCATCGGGACGCCCGCATAGGTGCTGAAAGGACCGCCGATGATGGACTTGCCATCAGGCTGCGTGGCGATCGCGCGCACGATGCTACCAGAGTTGACCCCCGGACCAGGATCGAACGAGGCGTCGATGGTGCCATCGGCTTCCAGTCGTGCGAGACCCATGCGCAGTTCCCCATTGTATCCGGTGAGGTAACCGCCGACCATGATCCTGCCATCGGAAAGCTGTTCGATCTCCAATACGGTGTTGTTGGCCCCGCTACCCGGGTCGTAGGCCGTATCGGGTGATCCATCATGGTTCAGCCGGAGGATCCTGTTCCTCGGCTCCCCATCGAACGCGATGAACTTGCCTCCGATGAGCATTTTACCGTCGGGGAGTACGGCGCATGAAAGCACTTCCCCATCAGCACCGGTGCCTGGATCAAAGGAGGCGTCTACACTGCCATCGGCGTTCAAACGAACGATCCGGTCACTGTCCGAACTACCGAATGAAGTGAACTCGCCACCAACGATCACCCGGCCATCAGTTTGAAGCGAACATGTACCCACGGTATTGTCGGCTCCCGCTCCGACATCGAACGTGGTGTCGAGGCTGCCATCCGCATTCAGGCGGGCGGAACGGCCCCGGGCCACACCGCCCACGGTGGTGAACGTGCCACCCACCAGTACGCGCCCATCCGGTTGGGAACGACAGGTCAGTATCAATGAGTTCGCTCCGGATCCCGGATCGAACGAGGTGTCCAGGCTGCCATCGGCGTTGAGCCGGGCGATCTTGTTCCTCACCGTGCCATTGTAGCTGGACAAGTTGCCGGCGATCATGATCTTGCCATCCGTTCGCAGGTCCAGGCAGTAAATGAAGCCAAGTGCACCCGAGCCGCCCGGGTTGAATGTCGGGTCCAGACCACCATCGGGGTTGAGCCGTGCGATCCGTGGCCGGGCTGTTCCGTTGTAGGACAGGAACTCCCCGCCGATGAGGATCTTCCCGTCCGGCTGCAGAGCGCAAGTCCTGATGGAACCGGATGCTCCGGTACCCGGGTCGAACGTGGTATCGATGCTGCCATCCGCATTCAATCGCGCGATGCGGGCCCTGTTCGTTCCATTGTACGATGTGAACAGTCCGGTGATGAGGATCTTGCCGTCCGGTTGCACGAGCACCGAAGTGACCGATGAATTCGCACCGGACCCGGTGGTGAAGCTCGGATCGATGGATCCATTCGCCAGGATACGCGCGATCTTGTACCGGACCGCCCCGCCGTACGTGACGAAACTGCCCCCGATCATGGCTTTGCCATCCGGCTGAAGGGCGATCGCCTCCACCCAGCCATTCGCGCCGTCCCCTGTTCCGAAACCCGCAGCCGCGGGGTTGAACGTCGGGTCGTTCGCGCCTTCCTGTGCATATGCGCCGAACACGCAAGCGACCAGAAGGACCAGCAGGTTGGAGCGTAATTGGAGCATCATGCGTACGGAGTTGTTCAAGCAAGATACACGGGTCACCAGGTACCGGGCCGCCTCGTTGGCAGGTCAGGCGATGGATCTATCGGGGCCATGGTGCGGTGTACCAAGTTAGCTGGGCCTGGTTCGGCCTTGTCCGGTTGCCCATTGGCGTTGCCTAGTGTTTGACCAGTCGGGTGATGCGCATGTGATCGGGACCAAGGACCGTGACACAATACACGCCTGACGAGCGTGATCCGAGATCGATGCGTTGCGTGCTGTACTGCGCAGGCGCGAGGGACCGCTGCAGAACCAGTTGTCCCATCGCGTCATGAACGGTGACCGCTGTCGTCCCCGCTTCAAGCGTGATGCTGAAAACACCGTCCGTCGGGTTGGGGTAGGGTGTTCCTTCCTCGAGTTCCACCTCCGCGACCGATGTGGAAGCAGCATTCAAGACCCGGGCGATGAAGTTCCGGCCGGTGACGTCATACGAGGTGAACAAACCTCCGACCAACAGGCGGTCCGGCGCTTGCTCGGCCAACGCGTACACATCGCCATCGGTGCCGGCGCCGACCTCGAAGGTAGGGTCCAGCGTTCCGTCGCTGTTGAAGCGGAGCAGATGAGGCGTGGTGAGGCCATCGTGGGTGGTGAAGGAGCCGCCCGCGAGGATCCGGCCGTCGCTCTGGATCAGGAACTCGCGGATCGGACCATCGATCGGTGCGGTGCAGGTGAAGGTCGGATCCACCGTGCCATCCGCGAGCAGGCGCGCCCGGTAAACGGCCGGTATACCGTTCACGGAGGAGAACACGCCGCTCACCAGTATCCTGCCATCGTCCTGGAGCGCGCAGGTGGTGGCCATGCCCAGCCCGCCCAGGCCCGGCCCGATGAGGAAACCGGCATCGAGCGTTCCGTCCGCTTCCAGGCGCGCCAGCCCCTTGATGTTCACCCCGGCATAGGTGCTGAACCGACCGGCGATCACGGTCTTGCCATCCGGTTGCACCGCGCACGCTTCCACATAGTTGGAAGGACCGACGCCCGGATCGAAGGTCGTATCCAGGCCGCCATCCGCCTGGATCCGCGCCACATGCTTGCGCGGTATCCCATCGTAGCTGTAGAATTCACCGGCGATCACGATCATCCCGTCCTCGCTGAAGGCCGCGGACCGGACCGTACCGTTGGGACCGGTGCCGGGGTCGAACGACGGATCGAGGGTCCCGTCCGCATCCAGCCGGGCGATCCCGCGCCGGGGTGTACCGTTATAGTTCCAGAACGAACCCACGATGATGATCCGGCCTTCCGGGTCCACCAACAGCGCATTGATCCCCCCGTCCGCACCGGAGCCGCTGTCGAACGTCGGATCGCGTTCCCCATCCGGCAGCAGGCGGATGATCCGGAAGGCCTGCTGGTCGAAGTACGCGGTGAAATACCCCGACAACAGGATCCTGCCGTCCTCCAGGACGTGGCAATCCGATACGCCGCTGTTGCACGCGGAGACGGGATTGAACCCGGGGACCATGGTGCCCGGCGCGTCCAACTTCGCGAGGTTGGTGCACGGTTCACCGCCCAGGGTCCAGAAGTCGCCGCCTGCGATGATCCGCCCATCCGGCGTCCAGGTCGTGGTCCGTACGCTCGCTCCAGCGGTGGCCATCGCGTTGAAGGCGGGGTCCAGCGTACCGTCGGCCTGCAACCGGACCAGACCCGGACGGGCGGCGCCAGCGAAGGTGATGAACGAGCCGGCCACCAGGCAAGTACCGTCGGGCAGCGGACTGATGCTGTAGATGCCGGCGTCCGCGCCGCTTCCGGGGTCGAAGGACGGGTCCACCGTGCCGTCCGCGTTCAACTGAACGAGGTGGCCTACCAGGGTGCCATCGTACGTGGTGAGGTCCCCCCCGATCAGGATCTTTCCATCGGGGCGCACAGCACAGGTGCGCACCTGCATGTCCGCTCCGGTACCCGGATCGAAGGAGCTGTCCAGGCTGCCATCCGCGTTGAGCCGGGCCACACGGGGCCGGGCGGTCCCATTGCACGTGGTGAAGTTGCCCACGATGATGATCTTGCCATCCGGTTGAAGCGCGATGCCGTTCACGATGCCGTTCACCCCGCTACCGGGGTTGAACGTGGCGTCGATCGCCCCGGTAGCCAGGATCCGGCCGATGCCGTTGCGTGATTGACCGCTCACGTACTGGAAGGAGCCACCGACCAGGATCTTCCCGTCCGGTTGCACCACGATGCTGTTCACGTACGTCGCCCCGCCACCTACACTGCCGGTGAAGGCGGGGTCCCACGTTCCGTCGGTATCCAACCGGGCCAGCCGCAAACAAGCATCATCGGGCGTGCCGCAGGTGGTGAAATAGCCACCGACCAGGATCTTTCCGTCGTCTTGAAGGGCCAGGGCATACACGTGCCCATCGGGTCCTTGACCGCTCGGGTTGAACGAAGCATCCACGCTTCCGTCCGCGTTCGCCCGGCTGATCCAACCGCGGCCCCGAACATTATAGGTGGGGTGGGAGCCTGCGATCAGGATCCGGCCGTCCGGTTGCACGGCGGATGCCATCACGATGCCCGAACGCGCGCCCACGCCCTGCCCAAAGCCCATATCCGCCGGGTTGAACGTCGGGTCGTTGGCTCCGAACTGACTGAAGGCCGGGAACAGGTTCAGCGCGAAAAGGGCCGATAGGATGATGGTGCGTTGCATGCGTTCAGCTCTGGGTTCCGGAAATTAGACGTACAGCGGCGGACAAGTTGCCGCCCCGGATGACCATTCCCGATCAGCTCACCGTTGATCTCTCCGGATGGAACTCCGGTGCGGCCAGTCCATTCTTGCGCTGCAAGATCAGGCACCCGGCAGCCGGTACATCACATCCGTCCGCAGCACGTACTTCTTGCCGCTCGTCACCGGGTCGCCCGAGTGCTCCAGATCGTGCAGGAAGATGAGGGCAGTGCCCGCCGCCGGGCGAATGGCCACGTCGTTGAACGTGGTGGCACCGCCGCCGAAGCCATCGTTCAGGTAGATCATGAAGGTGTAGTAGCTCGCCTCGCTGTCATTGCGGATGAAGCTCTCATCGCGGTGCTTCCTGAACTGTTGACCCGGGGTGTAGCGGTAGAACCGGAACATCTCGTTCAGCCCGATCGCCGATGAATCGCCGATGCGCGCGGGCACGAAGGTCCGCGCCTCGTCCCAGAGCTTTCCCGCGAGCGCCTCATCGGTGAAGAGCACGCGGTCATTGTTCCGCACATCCTTCACCACGCGCGCTCCACGGCCCGTGTTCACCTTCGCCTCCTCGAAGCCTAGGGCCTCACTGCGCTGGATCATCTCGAAGCAGGCCATGCGGTCCCAGAAACCGGGGACGGTCCAGATGTGCGGCGTGTGCTGGATGACGTTCATTCAGATCACCCCGTCCTTGATCGTCAGCTTCCGGTCGGCCATGTCGGCCAGCTCCTCGTTGTGCGTCACGATCACGAAGGTCTGACCAAGCTCTTTCCGCAGGTCGAAGAAGAGCTGATGCAGCTCGCGCGCATGCGTGGAATCGAGGTTGCCGCTGGGCTCGTCCGCGAGCACCACGCTCGGGCTGTTGAAGAGGGCGCGCGCCACGGCCACGCGCTGTTGCTCACCCCCGCTGAGCTGGTTGGGCTTGTGCTCCTTCCGCGCGATCACGTTCAAGCGGGAGAGCAGTTCCTCCGCGCGCGGCCGGCAGTCGCCCTGGCTTTTCCCCGCGATCAGCCCCGGCATCATCACGTTCTCCAATGCCGTGAACTCCGGCAGCAGCTGGTGGAACTGGAACACGAAGCCGATGTGCTTGTTGCGGAAGGCGCTCAGCGCGTTCGCGCGCAGGCCCGTCACGGGCTCGCTACCGATGGTGAGCGTGCCGCTGTCCGCGTCCTCCAAGGTGCCCAGGATCTGCAGCAGGGTGGTCTTGCCCGCGCCGCTGGCGCCCACGATGCTCACGATCTCGCCCTTCCTCACATGAAGGTCCACGCCCTTCAACACCTCCAGGCTACCGTACCGCTTGCGCAAGGCCTTCGCTTCGATCATCCGCACAAAGAAGGGGAGAAGTCCGGGAACACGGGCCCGGGGCAGCAGGACGATCGGCCACCCCGAAGCGTTTTCTTCGTCTTGCGATCGGAACGCCGACCACCATGCACCGGACACGTACCACCTTCCTGGCCCTGCTCACCCTGCTTATGCTTTCGCCCCTCCGCGCGCAGGAGGCCTGGCTCCATCAACTTGCCGATCCGCGTGCCCAAGTGTTCGCGGTGGACGAAGCGTTCCGGCAATGGGCGGACAGTGCCCGCGCGAACGTCGTGGGGCGTGCGGAGGAGGATCCGACCCTGAAACGATTCCGCAAGCTGGAGAAGCGCTACCTCCGCTGGCGCCAGGAGGCGGATACCCGGTTGCACGCGGACGGCACACAGAGCTATCAGCGGGCGTGGCGGGAGTTCCAGGAGCGGCGCGCCCGCTCCGGAGAGCGCTCCCAGATGGGCACGTGGACCTGCATCGGCCCCACCATGGATACCACGCTCACGGGCCTCGGGGTGGTGGGTGCCCTGGCCGTCCATCCCACCAACGACAGCATCATGTTCATCGGTACCTGGAGCAGCGGCACCTGGCGCACGGCGGATCGGGGGCAGACCTGGCACGAAGTCGCCGACCTCCCCGACCTCAGTGCGGTGCCGGCATTCGATCCGGTGGACGGGAACGTGGTGTACCTCCTGATCGGCGGCAGATTCCTGAAGTCCACGGACGGGGGCGACAACTGGAGCGAACTGCTTTCCGAGGATCCGTCTTTGTTGTATGGCGCGCGCATCATCATCGACCCGGAGGATACGCAGGTCATCGACCTCATCACCTATGGACGAACGCTGCGCACCACGGATGGTGGACAGACCTGGTCCGGTCTGAACGAGTCCACCCTGTTGGACGCGACCTCGCGGACCGATGACCATTCCGTCTGGTACGCGATACGCACCCGGACAGGGAACGGCAACGCCGACTTCCTCATGCGCAGCACCGATGGCGGCATCACCTTCGACACGCTCACTGCGCTCCCGGATCCGAACACCGCGCGGGCCATCGCGGTGAGCGCCGCCGATCCGGACCGGGTGTATGTGCTGCATCCCGGTGCGGAAGGCACCGGTACCGGTCGCGTGGTGATGTCCCTGGATGGGGGACTCACGTTCAACTCCCCGTCCGCCTCCGATCTGGTGCGTGCTTCCGGGGGCCTGATCACGTTCGAGGCGTCACCGACCGATCCGGACCTGGTGTTCATGGGCGGTATCTTCCTGCGCCGCTCCACCGATGGGGGACTCACCTGGCAGGCGGTCCATCAAGGTGATTTCCAATTGCCTGACTACATGCACGTGGATACGCGGGCCTTCCTTGTCAACGATGGCGTGCCCTGGTCCTGCAACGATGGCGGTGTCTATCGCTCCCTGGATGACGGGGTCAGCTGGGAGGACCGCACCAACAACCTCATCCTCTCACCGATCACCGACTTCGACTGGTCGCCCACGGATCCCGAGGTGATCGTGTTCGGAGCCGTACACAACGCGTTCGCCCTGCACTTGGATGGCCAATGGCGTACGTACGGTGCCGGCGATGGCTACAACGTGGCCGTGGACGCCAATGATCCATACCACGTGATCGGGACATCCCAATACGGTCACCCGGACGTGTCCTTGGATCCGTCGCTACAATTGAACTACGCGGTTAACGGGATCACCGAGAGCGGGTACGGATTCTCCGCCGACAAGCCCGTGGCGATCGATCCGTCCGATGGCGACGTGGTGTACGCCCTCCGACAGAATGTGTTCAAGAGCACCAATGGCGGCCTCAATTACCTTCAAGTTTCCGGGTTCGCCCAGGATGCGGGCGGTGGTTTCCTGCTTGTTCATCCCACGGCCACGCAGCACATCTACACGGCGTACCACCGCTCCCAGGACGGCGGGGCCACCTGGTCGTCGCTGAACCCGCCCGTGCGGCCCATCCGCTGCCTCACCGTGGATCCCGCCGATCCGGACCGCATCTGGAGCGTCGGAGGCAACCTCCATACGTACGTGCATCATACCAGCGATGGGGGAGCCACCTGGAACGAACTGAACACCATCGATCTCCCGGCGGCCAACGGCATCCGCATCGCACGCGTGGAGAACGGGCACGATGGCCTTTTGGTGGCGCAAGGCAACGCGTTGTTCTACATCGATGACCGCTTCAGCAACTGGCAACCGGCGGACAACGGTTTGCGGGGTGGCATTTCGGACATGGCCGTTCATCCGATCAGCCAGCAGGCCATGGTGGCCACGTACGGCAGAGGTTTGTGGCAGACCAGCACCGAGGTGGACCTCGACGGGCCGCCCACGGCCGCCGCGATCGCCTCGCGCACCAGCATCTGCCCCGGCCAAACGGTCCGCTTCTTCGACAACAGCCTGTTCAGCGGCCCCGGTTTCGGATCGGTGTACCAGTGGACCTTCGAAGGCGGAAGTCCCGCCACCTCCACGGAACCGTCGCCCACCATTCAGTACGATGCGGAAGGGGTATTCGACGTTACCCTCGTGCTCCAGACCGCCAACGGCGCGGATACGGTGGTGTACCCGGATCTGATCACGGTGGACGTACCGATGATGGCCCTGCCATGGAGCGAAGGATTCGAGGATCCGGGTTTCCCTCCGACGGGCTGGTTCTGGTGGGATCCGAACCAGAACCCCTACAACGGTTGGAAACGGGCGACCTCCGCGAGCGGCGGTGGTTACGGCCTCAGTCCCTCTTCCGCCCAATTCGACACGCCCACGAGCCTCTATGGATGGGAGGTCCTCATGACGCCCGCCTTCGACCTCAGCGACCCGAGCGGTTGGATGCTCCTCTTCGATCGGGCCTATCAGCCCTCGCTCTCCCCCAGTACCTACGATTCGTTGCGCGTGTACGCGACCGACATCTGTGAGCTCATCGGGCCGGTGTTGTATGTGCGCGGAGGCCTCGGGCTCGGCACCGCGGAGCCCAGCAACTTCCTTTGGTTCCCGGACAGCGGCGAATGGGCCACGGACACCGTATTCCTCTCCGGTATCGCACCCTCCGCGCACCTCCGGTTCGGGTTCGCCGGTGAGAGCAATGATGGCAACGCCTTCTTCATCGACAATGTGCGGTTGGTGCAGGATCCGTCCACCGGCGTCCTGGAACAGCCCGGGATCGGCTTTGACGTGATGCCCAATCCGGCGGATGAGGAGGTGGAGATCCGAGCTGGACACAGCACCAGCGGGGATGCCTACGTGGACTTCCTCGATGTCACCGGACGCCAGATGATGCGTGTGCCCTTGCGCGGCATGGATCGCGTGCACATCCCTATCGGTGCGCTGCCCGACGGTATCTATCTGCTGCGCCTGGTGGATGGTGGGGCCGTGATCACCCGCCGATGCGTGAAGCACGCCCGGTAAAAGTCGCGTCGTCGCACTTCGCCTCCGGGTACTTACTTCGCGGCCGCCCATAGCGACCAACGAATGAACCTGCACGAGTATCAAGGCAAGAGCATCCTCCAGAAACACGGCGTCACCGTCCAGCGCGGCATCGTGGCCTACAACGCGGATGAGGCCGTGGACGCGGCCAAGCGCCTGAGCCAGGAGACCGGTACGAAGTGGTGGGTGGTGAAGGCGCAGATCCACGCCGGCGGGCGCGGCAAGGGCGGCGGCATCAAGCTGGCCAAGAGCTACGACGAGGTGCGCGAGAAGAGCGATGCCATCATCGGCATGATGCTGAAGAGCCCGCAGACGCCGCCCCAGGGGAAGAAGGTACACAAGGTGCTCATCGCGGAGGACGTGTACTACCCCGGTGCCAGCGAAACGAAGGAGTATTACATGAGCGTACTGCTGGACCGCGCCAGCGCGAGGAATGTGATCGTGTACAGCACCGAGGGCGGCATGGACATCGAAGAGGTGGCCGAGCACCATCCGGAGAAGATCCAGAAGGAGTTCGTGGACCCGCGTGTGGGCCTGCGCCCCTTCCAGTGCAACAAGATCGCGACGGCCCTGGGCTGCACAGGTACGGCCAAGAAGGCCATGATGAAGTTCATCGGCGACCTCTACCGCGCCTATGAGGGTTGCGACGCCGCCATGTTCGAGATCAACCCCGTGCTGAAGACCAGCGACGACAAGGTGATCGCCGTGGACGCCAAGGTGCGCCTGGACGGCAATGCGCTCTACCGTCACCCGGACTACGCCGAGATGCGCGACAAGACCGAGGAGGATCCCATCGAAGTGGAGGCCGGTGAAGCGGGCCTCAACTACGTGAAACTCGACGGCAACGTGGGCTGCATGGTGAACGGCGCCGGCCTCGCGATGGCCACGATGGACATCATCAAACTCAGCGGTGGTGAACCGGCGAATTTCCTCGACGTCGGCGGTACGGCCGATGCGGCGCGCGTGGAGAAGGGCTTCCGCATCATCCTGAAGGACCCCAGCGTGAAGGCGATCCTGGTGAACATCTTCGGCGGCATCGTGCGTTGCGACCGCGTGGCGCAAGGCGTGATCGACGCGTACCACAGCATCGGCGACATCAAGGTGCCGATCATCGTGCGCCTGCAAGGCACCAACGCGGAAGAGGCCAAGCAACTGATCGATAAGAGCGGGCTGAAGGTGCTGAGCGCGGTGGCGCTGCAGGAAGCGGCGGATAGGGTGAAGGAGGTGCTGAGGTAGGCCGAGGCTATCTTTGGCCGAAGACACAGGCCATGAAAGGAGTGGGCGTGCTGGACGACGAGACCCGCAAGAAGCGGATCGTGCAGATCGATATGGACATCATCGAACGCAAGCCGGATGAGTTGGCTGATGCGTTGAGCCTGATCGTCGCGGAGAACCGCAAGCACGATCAGATGATCCCTTGGGCCAAGGCCAAACTAATGCTCAAGAAGGCGGGCAAGTTCTGACGGCTGGCCCTCGTGACATTGTTGATGAGCGCAGACGGACACGGCGGCCATCATCTGATCATCTCAATATCTGATCTTCTGATCAACCAACCACCTTCTCATACGCCCTTCGCGCGCTTCCCCGGAAGTACACCTCACCGCAATACGTGTAGCCCAACTTCTCCAGGATCCGCAGCATCGGCTTGTTGTCGAAGTTGGTGTCCACCTTGATGCTCGGAACGCCCCGTTCCCGGCAGAGATCCTCGGTCATCCGGAAGAACACCGTGCCGATGTTGCGCCCGGCAGCTTTCAGTGAGGCGGCCACACGGTGCAGCACCAGGTAGGGACCATTCGTCAGCCACTTGCCTTCGATGGCTTCGTAGGCCGGCTCCGGTTCAAAAATGACGGCGGCATAGAGCAGGATCTCGCCGTTCTCTTCCAGGACGTAGGCATAGCCTTGCTCGAGGTCGGTTTCCAACGTACCCGGGTTCGGGTAACCATCCTGCCATTGGCGGCTGCCGTCCAGCCTTCGCTGCTCGATGGCGTGCTGGATGATCGTCCAGATCCCCGGCAGTTCGGAGCGTTCGGCCTTTCGCAGAACCATGATGTGGTGCGGTGCGTTCTTCCGGGCGATGATCAGGGGGCCAAGCTACCAGATGAGGCTGACCGCGGGCAGGAACGGGGGGGCTGTGGCAAGCGCGTACATTTGAACTTCCAATCGTGCGAGAAATGAAAGGCGTTCGTGTTTTCCTCGACGAGGCCAGCAACAAGCGGGTCATTCAGATCGCCGTGGATGAGGTGGATCCCAACGATGAACTGCTGGAGGATCTTGTGGATATCATCCTGGCCGAGGATGCCAAGGACGACGAGAAATACGACTGGGAGGAGGTGAAGAAGATGCTCAAGGCCGAAGGCAAGCTGTGAGCTATCGCCTGATCCTTTCCAGGCCCGCTGTGAAGGCCCTGCGGGAGCTGCCGAGTTCTGCGAGCATCCGTGTTGCCGCCGCGATCGATGGATTAGGCGAAGAACCACGGCCCCCAGGCTGCAATAAACTTCGAGGAAATGAAGAACTGTGGAGGATCCGGGTCGGCGATTACCGGGTGATCTACGCGATCGATGATGCCATACATGTCGTGGATGTTCGTCGCATCGGACATCGAGGCGATATCTACCGATGAGCCTGCTGCTTTTGCACGGCGCCCTCGGCAGCAGTGCCCAGCTCGCCCCCCTGAAAGATCGCATGGGCGGCGTGGCCATCGATCTGGCCGGCCATGGGTCGCGTGAACTGCCGACAGAAGGTCTCCGATTCGATCGGTTCGTCGCCGACATCGAACGGGCCTATGAAGAGCAGGGCTGGCAGCAGGCCGACCTCTTCGGGTACAGCATGGGTGGCTACGCGGCGCTGCTCTTCGCGGCGAAACATCCCGCACGGGTGCGCACGGTGGTCACGCTCGGCACCAAGTACCTCTGGACGGAAGAGGGCCTGCAGAAAGAACTGCGCATGCTCGACCCCGAAGCGATGCTCGCCAAGGTGCCGGCCTTCGCGCAAAAGCTCATCGATGCGCACGGGGAACAGAAGTGGCGTGCGCTGGTGGCGGCGGTGGCCCAAGCGATGAGCGACCTCGCTGCGGCACCCTTGCTCACGCCCGAGGTCTGCTCGCGTATCGGTTGCCGGGTGCTCCTCTGCGTGGGTGATGGCGACAACACGGCCGTGCCGCACCATACGCGCGTCTTCGCCAGTGGCCTGCGACATGCGGAGGTGGAAGTGCTCCGGGACACGCGCCATCCCTTCGAAGGCGTGGACATGGCTGCGCTGGAGAAAGTGCTCGCGGCCTTTTGGGGACTCTCACGTTGATCCGCGGTTACGCAAGCGCGTGCCGGGGAATGCAAGAACGGTCCGCTACCTTGCATCCCGATGCTGACGCCTTGTCGCGTTTTTCTCATCGGGATCCTGCTCTGTTGTTCGCCCGCTAACGCGCAGGACGGACTACACCTGCTCGACATGCGCCGCCAGGACACCGTGCTTCTCGAACCCGCGCGCCTGCTCGACGTGCGCTCGGACAGCCTCTGGCTCTTCGGTTCGCTCGCCTCGTGGGACGCCGGGCATCTCACCATGCGCATGAAGCGTTATCAAGGGCGCTTCCTCGTGGACACGCTCGTCTCCGTGCCGCGCACCGGGATCCGCGAGATCACCTATTGCCGCTTGAAGACGGCCGGGGATTGCGTGGCCTTCGACCAGCGCATGGACCGCCGCGATGAAAAGGTGAACAAAGCCACCTGCGCCGTGGTGCTCGCCGGAAGCCTGCTGTTCCTCTTCGGAGACCACGATACATCAAGGATCGGTGCCGGCATCGCCATCGGTGGGGGACTTGCCGTGTATTTCGGTGGCCACATGCTCACCAATGCGGACAGCAAGCGCTACAAACTGGGCAAGCGCTGGCGGCTGTTGTGATCGCTTGTGCGAAAGATGTTCTTCAACCTGAGCGGTCTATCTTCGCCAAGCCATGACGTTCACCCGCAGCAAAGACGACCGGCCCGTCATTACCTTGGACAGGGAACTGGCCCCTTCATCGATGCGGGCGCTCACAGCATACATCCGCTATCTTGAACTGACCGATGGGGCCGCGCGGGTGAACAGGAAAGAGGTGGACGCCCTGGCGGACAGGATCGACGAGGGCTATTGGAAGAAGCACAAGAAGCTGTTCCAGGGTGCGCATCGTCGTTGACGCCAACATCGTCATCAGCATCATGACCAAGCTCGACGGGGCATCGGCCCGCACTTGGCTCGAAGCCGATACCGATATCGTGTTCACCGCACCGGACCATCTGCGGAATGAACTCGCCAAGCACCGGACCCGCATCGCGAAGCTGATGAAGCGTAGTGTGGCCGATGTGGCCGAACTTGAGGGGCTCCTGCTGGAACGTGTCGAATTCCACGCCGCTCATGGTGTGCCTGAACGGTACCTGACCAAAGCGAAGGAACTGACCGGGGATGTCGATCCGAAAGACGCTCCCTATGTCGCGTTGGCCTTGTTCTTCGACTGCCAGATCTGGTCAGGTGACCGCCGCTTGTCCAAGGGTTTGTCCAAGAAGGATGCGCGCATGGTGTTGGACAATATCACCGTGCGGTACTTGATCGAACAACATCGTCGCGGTCCGCAGTAACGTTCATCGCAGCATGTCCATCACCAAGAAAAGGATCCAAAAGCTCCTCGTCGCCAATCGCGGCGAGATCGCCCTGCGCGTGATGCGCTCCGCCAAGGAGATGGGCATCAGTACCGTGGCCGTGTACAGCGAGGCCGATCGCCATGCGCCGTTCGTGCGCTTCGCCGATGAGGCCGTTTGTATCGGCCCGGCACCCAGCAAGGAGAGCTACCTCGTGTTCGACAAGATCATCAAGGTGTGTACGGACCTGAAGGTGGACGCCGTCCACCCCGGCTACGGCTTCCTCAGCGAGAACGGCGACTTCTGCCGTGCCTTGGAGAAGGCCGGTGTCACGTTCGTCGGGCCTTCACCCCATGCCATGAAGGTGATGGGCGACAAGCTCGCAGCGAAGGAGGCCGTGAAGAACCACGGGGTTCCGCTAGTGCCCGGAACCGAAGGCGCGGTAAGCAGGTTGGAACAAGCGATGAAGGTCGCCAAGACGATCACGTTCCCCATCCTCATCAAAGCCGCGGCCGGCGGTGGCGGCAAGGGCATGCGCATCGTGAACGAAGAGAGTGAGTTGAAGGAAGGTCTGGAGCGCGCCATCAGCGAAGCGCAGAACGCCTTCGGTGACGGCAGTGTGTTCATCGAGAAGTACGTGGCCGGTCCACGGCACATTGAAGTGCAAGTGATGGCCGATACGCATGGTAACACGCTCTATCTGTTCGAGCGTGAATGCAGCGTGCAACGACGGCATCAGAAGGTCGTGGAAGAAGCGCCTTCCGCCGTGCTCACGCCCGAATTGCGCAAGCGCATGGGGGAGGCCGCTGTCGCCGTGGCGAAGAGCGTGGACTACACCGGGGCGGGCACCGTGGAATTCCTGCTGGACGAGAAGAACAATTTCTACTTCATGGAGATGAACACGCGTCTCCAGGTGGAACACCCCGTCACGGAGATGATCACCGGGCTGGACCTGGTGAAACTGCAGATCCGCGTGGCGGAAGGGGAGCAGCTCCCCATGAAGCAGGAGGACCTGAAGATCAACGGGCACGCGATCGAGATCCGGGTATATGCGGAGGACCCCGCGAACAATTTCCTGCCGGACATCGGCACGCTCACCACCTATCGGCCGCCGCAAGGACCGGGCGTGCGGGTGGATGATGGCTTCGAGGAGGGCATGACCATCCCCATCCACTACGACCCGATGATCGCCAAGCTCATCACCCATGGGGCCACGCGCGCGGAGGCCATCGGGCGCATGGAGCGGGCCATTGATGACTATGCCATCGCCGGGGTGGAGACCACCCTGCCGTTCTGCCGGTTCACCATGGGGCATCCGGCCTTCCAGAGCGGGAAGTACGACACGCACTTCGTCCGGGACCATTTCAAGCCGGAATTCCTGCTGGGCACCGATGGCGAGGAGATGGCCGTGGCCGCCCTGGTAGCCGGGCACCTGGCCGCCGAGACCGGTCGCAGACCCGCGCCAGTGGCCGCTGGGAACGGGCAATTGTCCGCTTGGAAACTGAACCGCCGCTGAGCCGTTGAACAGGGCAATGCGCGCCCGGTACGCGCGTTGCTAACTTCGGTCTCGGAACAACGGCGGACATGTCCTCTCTCAAGCACACGCTGCTCACCCTGCTCGCTGCGGCCGCCTTTTCGGCTTCGGCCCAAGAAGGTGAGTTGACGCCGGTGGTGATCACCGGGGAGGATACCGTGCCGATGTACGAGTTGCCCGATGTGCTCGTGGAAGCCACCATGAGCGCCAAGACCCGCCGACAGGCCGCGCGCATCGACAAGCTCACCCGGAACGTGCAGAAGGTGTTCCCGTACGCGCTCACTACCGCCAAGCTGCTCGACCAGTACGACCACGACCTCGCTTCCATCCAGAAGGAGAGCGACCGTAACCTCTACCTGAAGCTCGCCGAGGCGGAACTGAAGGCCGAGTTCAGCGAGGAGCTCAAGAACATGACCCAGAGCCAGGGCCGGTTGCTCATCAAGCTGATCGACCGGGAGACCGGGCATACGAGCTACGACCTGGTGAAGCAGCTACGTGGCTCCTTCGAGGCCTGGGTCTGGCAGGGTGTGGCGAAGCTCTTCGGCAACGATCTGAAGTCGGACTACGACCCTTATGGCGACGATGCACTGGTGGAGAGCATCGTGCGCCGCATCGAGAACCGCGAGCTGACGTGTACGCCAAGGCCCCCGAGAACGGAGAAGGCCATCGCCCGGCTGGAGAAGCGCAAGGAGCGGCTCTACAAGCGATATGGGCTGGAGCACTCGCCCACGAGTCAACTTCCCTGAGGCCTTCGTTGCGCCAAACGCTCCACAGCGAGCGCGAGCACCGCACCCGCCCCGTAGCAAAGCAGGTCGCCCCATTGGAAGGTGTTGCCCAACACCAGACGGGCCCACCTGTGGTCCTCCCATCCCAGGCGATGGATGACTCCGACCGCTTGCGTGAGTTCCACCAGGCACGCGAACAGCAGCACGCCAAGGGCAAGAGGCACCGGGCGTGCGGCCACCACGGCGGAAACGGCGAAGAACAACAGCATCACCACGAGCACGTCACCGAGATACGGCCGCACGAACCCGTCGCGCACATAGAGCGCGATGAACAGTTCAATGGCGAACAGGAGCGCCGTCAACGCGGCCCAACGGGGATGGAAACGTATCGCCGCGATGAACGCGGCCGACGGGGAAAAAGTACCGTCGATGGCGTTCAGATCACGCGGGACATCACGTAGTCATCCATCACATAGCCGTGCCCGATGTCGATGACCTCCTCGCGCGCGATGCGAAAACCATGGCGCTCATAAAAGTCGATGGCCTTGTTGCGCTTGTTCACGTTCAGCTCCACGAGCTTGTCATGCTGCTCTCCTGCATACGCGATCACATGCGCCAGGAGTTCATGCCCCGCGCCCGTTCCCTGGACCGACGGCCGTACGTAGAGCTTGTTCAGGTGTGTCACCGTGCTCCGTGCGTGATGCGGTGTGCAACTGGCGAAACCCACCGGCGTGCCGTCCATTTCGAGCACGAAGAAGTGCTGGTTCTTTTTCGTCATCGCCTCGTTGAGCGCCTGCTCGCTATAGAGCAGTTGTAGCATGTATTCGAGCTGCTCGGCGGAAAGGATGGCGGGGTAGTAGGCGTGCGGCCACGTTTCCTGCGCGATGGACCGGATCGCGGGGATGTCCTCGGTGCCGGCCGGGCGGATCATGCGCGCGAGAACGCCGGGGCCACCACCAGGTCCTTGCTGCCCGCTGTGTACACGTAGAAACCTTCGCCGCTCTTTACGCCCATCTTGCCCGCTGTCACCATCTGCACGAGCAGGGGGCAGGGAGCGTATTTCGGGTTGCCGAAGCCTTCTTGCAGCACGCGCATTATGGCCAGACAGGTATCCAGCCCGATGAAATCAGCGAGTTGCAGCGGGCCCATGGGATGGGCCATGCCCAGCTTCATCACCGTGTCGATCTCCGCCACGCCGCCCACGCCTTGGAAGAGCGTCTCGATCGCTTCGTTGATCATGGGCATGAGGATCCGGTTCGCCACGAAACCCGCGTAGTCGTTCACTTCCACGGGAGTCTTGCCGATGGCCGTGCTCAGGTCCATCACGGTCTTCGTCACCGCGTCGCTGGTATTGTAGCCGCGGATCACCTCCACCAGCTTCATCACCGGTACGGGGTTCATGAAGTGCATGCCGATCACCTGATCCGGACGACCGGTAACGGCCGCAATCCGCGTGATGCTGATGCTGCTCGTGTTCGTGGCCAGGATGCAGCCGGCTGGGGCACTCGCATCGATGTCCTTGAAGATCTTCAGCTTCAAGTCGATGTTCTCGGTCGCGGCCTCCACGACGAGTTCAGCGTTCTTCACACCGACGGCCATGTCCGTTGCCGTGGCGATGTTGCCCAGCGCGCTTTTCTTCTGGTCCTCGGTCAACGTGCCCTTCGTCACCTGCCGGTCCAGGTTCTTGCCGATGGTCGCCAGCGCCTTGTCCAGCCGGTCCTGCGCGATGTCGATGAGGGTGACAGCATGCCCGCTCTGGGCGAAGACGTGGGCGATGCCGTTGCCCATCTGGCCGGCACCGATGACGGATACTTTCATGGTCGGCGAATGTATCGGGGGATCGCGTTCGGGATTCGAGGTTCAAGACCGGTCTTGAACCTCGAACCCCGGACCTCGAACGCGGGCGGGTCTCGCGGGTGCTGGGTTATTTCCCATCCCCCTTCAGTACGATGAGCGCCGTGTACGCCAGGATCTTCAGGTCCACGGCCAGGCTCATGTTCTCGATGTAGAGGATGTCATACTTCAGGCGGCGAAGCATCTGCTCCACGTTCTCCGCGTAGCCGAACTTCACCTGCCCCCAACTGGTGATGCCCGGACGCACCTTGTGGAGGTGGCGGTAATGCGGGGCCACCTTGGTGATCTCATCGATGAAGTGCTGCCGCTCGGGCCGCGGACCCACCAGGCTCATGTCGCCCTTGAGCACATTCCAGAACTGCGGTAGCTCATCCATGCGGATGCGACGCAACCAACGGCCGATGGGCGTGATCCGGGGATCGGAGGAGTGGCTCAGCTGAGGGCCCTGGCTCTCCGCATTGTGCACCATGCTCCTGAACTTCACGATGTGGAACGGCCGGCCGTTCAAGCCGATGCGCTCCTGGCGGAAGAACACGGGGCCCTTGGAGCTCAATTTCACCAACAGGGCGATGATGGACATCGGAACGAAGAGCACCAGCAGCGCGGTGAGGCTGAAGGTGATGTCGAACGCCCGCTTCAACGCGAACTGCCATGCCGGCATGATCTGCGGGTTCACTTCGATCAGCGGCGCGCCGAAGATGCTCGTCATCTTCACGCTGCCGCTGAGGATGTCGTACATGTCCGGGATGATCTTGATGCGCACCTGGGTGCCCTCCAGTTCGTTGATGATCCGGCTGATGTGCTCGTGCTCTCCGCTCTCCACCGCGATAATGGCTTCCTCCACCTGATGTTCGGCAATGAGCGGTCGCAGTTCGTTCCACTTGCCGAGGCGCTTCAGGCCCACGCCGGTGAGCTGTTGATCCCCGCCGTTCACGCTCACGAAGCCGATGAACCGGTTGCCCGGGCTCTTCGGCATGCCCTCGATCTCCTGATGGATCGCCACCGCGCGTTCGTTGCCGCCCACCAGCAGGGTGTTGAACCCGATCTCCCGGCCGTGCACGCGACGGACGGTGCGACTGGTGAGGATGAAACGCAGGATGAAATTCAACAGGAAATGCAGCCCGAACAGCACCCCGAACGACCGGTAGTAGTAGCGGAAGTTCGCGACCGTGTCGTCCAGCAACAACACGAAGAAGATGACCAGTGTACCGATGAAAGAGATCAGCAGCGTTTGCCCGAGTTCCTTGATCCGGAAGCGGCGCAGGATGTCCGTGTACCCTCCGATCACCACATACAGGCCGCACCAGAAGACGGGGATGAGCACCAGGCCGGACCAGTAGTTCGTGTCGAACGCAACGGGCACGCTGTAGTGGAATTTGGCCGGCTCCATGTACAGCTTGCGGAAGAGGTAGAAGAGCGTCCAAGCCACGGCAGCGGAGACCAGGTCGGCCACCACATACTTGGCTACTTGGGCGCGCTTGTTCATCCGGTCAGTGATGTACCGTCATATTGTCCAGAACGATCCGTGCGTTCTCTGCTCCCTCGAGTTGCGCTTCGATGTAGAACTGGCGATCCACCGTACCGCCCGTTCCCCACGCAGAGGATAGGTCGATGTACATGTGCTTCCAGGGTTGAGCGAAGCCGGTCGTTCCTGTCGGGTTCACGACCACGTACGGCACCGTGAAGAACTGTCCGTTCAGGTCATATTTCACACCCACAACGAACCGTGTGTCGCTCTTATGATCGAACTCCAGGAACGTGGCAGCGGTGCCGTTCGGGAATGTCGGGGCCGCCGTGGTGACCGCCCTGAATTGGGTATGCGCCGAGTCAAGAACGATGGCCGCCGATCGCTGGCCCCGGAGCACGTCGTCCGGGTCGGTGACGAATTCCATGTCCAAGCCGAAATCGCTGAAGTCGAATTGGAAGCCGGAAGTCTCGAAGCCTTCCTCCCAGATAGGTTCGGCGTACCAGGAGAATACCGGGTTTAACACGGTCTCTTGCCCCAGGGTCAGGTTGACGTCCTGGGACCAGGTGGCATAGAACGGATACTGTATGCGGTCCTGGGTGATGCCGTTGCGCCGAACGCCGGCAACGATCTTGATGTTCGTGCTTCCTTCGGACAGAACCGGGATCCTGCGGTTCTCCTGCCAGACCCCGATAGCCTCATCATTCGCGAACACCCACATGTCCGTGATGGCCGACGGTACCACCTCAGAACCATAGGCCGCCCGCGCCTTGGGTTCAAGGATGCGCACGAACGAAGGCGTGCTGCCGTCCTTTTCACAAGAGCACAGCAGCACGAAAAGCAGCGGGGCGCACCGCACCGCCGACAAGCGAAGGGCGCGTAACGACATTCCGTGACCTATTGAACGTGTGTGCCGCACCGATCAGTGTGGGGTTGAAAGGCTCATCGTTGCCATGGCATCCAGGACCCCGTGCGCGGTCTCCAACGCGGCGAGACCATCGCTGATCGGGACTTCGGGAGCGCGGTTCTCCTGGCAAGCCCGGGCGAACGATCGCAGTTCCTCGCGTATCGCGTTCACGGCCGGGATCTCCGGCTTGTCGAAGGCGATCTCCCGATGGCCACGGCCATGCCCCAGATCGATGCTCACCGCGAAAGGATCAGGTTTGTCCACGGGCCGCATGCGCACGATCTCCGTCTTCTTGTCCAGCATGTCCACACTGATGTACGCGTCCCGCTGGAAGAACCGGCTCTTGCGCATGTTCTTCAAGCTGATGCGGCTCGCCGTGAGGTTGGCCACACAGCCGCCTTCGAACTCGATGCGCGCATTGGCGATGTCCGGGGTATCGCTCACCACGGCTACACCGCTCGCGCTGATCCGCGAAACTGGCCGACCCACCACGTGCAACACGATGTCGATGTCGTGGATCATCAGGTCGAGCACGACGCTCACATCGGTCCCGCGCGGGTTCCACTGGGCCAGGCGATGGGTCTCGATGAACATGGGCTGGTGGAAGGAGGGCAAGGCCGCTCGGAGCGCGGGATTGAACCGCTCCACATGACCCACCTGCACCTTCAGGCCCGAGCGCACGGCGAGTGCTGCCAGTTCGCGCCCTTCCTCCAATGTGTGCGTCAGCGGCTTTTCGATGAAGACATGGCGGCCAGCCTCCAACGCTGCCTTGGCGCATAGGTGATGGGCGAGGGTAGGGGTGACCACGTCGACAAGGTCCGTTCCGGCGATCAACGCTTCCGCACTAGCGAAAACAGGGATCCCGAATTCCGCAGCCACCGCGTCCCGCTTCTCCGGGTGCGGGTCATAGATGCCCACGACTTGCAACTCACCCACTTCCAAGGCCTGTTGGACGTGGATCCGTCCCAAGTGGCCGGCGCCCAGCACGCCAATGCGAAGTCGTTTTTCCATGAAAGGCGTGCAAAAGTAGACGGATGAGGTTTTCAAGCTGCCCAGCACCGCGGATAGCTTCGCCCTCAGCCGATGATCACCCCCTTCTGATCGCACCGCGGCGCGCCTCCACCATGTCCCGACCTGTTGACGACTACCGCCACCAAGGCATGCGCAAGCAATTGGTGGACGAACTGAAGCGAAAGCGCATCTCGGACCTCGCCGTCCTTCAGGCCATCGGTACGATACCGCGGCACCTCTTCATCGACGACAGTGCCTTCCTGCGCCTGGCCTATGCCGACCAGGCGTTCCCCATCGCCTGCGGCCAGACCATCTCCCAGCCCTACACCGTTGGGTTCCAAACCCAATTGCTACAGGTCAGGAAGGGCGATAAGGTGCTCGAGATCGGAACGGGCAGCGGTTATCAGACGGCGGTCCTGTGCGCGCTCGGTGCGAAGGTGTTCAGCATCGAGCGCCATCGACCGCTTCACTTGGCCACGAAGCAACGGCTGGAGAAGTTGGGCTACCGGGCCAATCTCATTTATGGTGATGGGTACAAGGGGCTCCCGGCACACGCACCGTTCGATCGCATCATTGTGACCTGTGGTGCCCCGGAACTACCAGCCGACCTGCCAGGTCAGTTGAAGCTGGGCGGAATACTGGTCATCCCGATCGGTTCTGAAGGAAGGCAGGTGATGTGCACTTTGATCCGGACCGGACCAGATTCCTTTGAACGTCAGGAACATGGAGGCTTCAGCTTCGTGCCCATGCTTGCACATAAAGCTGACGGTTGACGTTGTCCGGTACAACTATCCCATTACTTTCGCCGCGCCTTTCAGGGCGACCAGTGCGCCGAAGAGGACGACGAACGCAGATTTCTCCCGATCGACAGTTACTTGTGCATATGTCTGGAGAATGTTCATAAGTTTGCCGCCGCCTTCGGGTACTTTCGACCGGTCAAAGGCGCTTTCAACAACGCAAAAACACGTCAAACCAAAACGTTCAACATGAAGAAGACTGTACTGTTCGCCGCAGCGATCTTCACCGTATCGGCTGCGTCCGCCCAAACGGGTGAGATCACCAGCGCGAAGGGTGAGAACTGGCTGTCTCAGGACGGGGATTGGGGCCTCACGTTCGATGCCCAGCCTCTTCTGAACTATGCCGGCAATTTGTTCAACAACGGCACCAACAACAACACCATCGCGCTGAACTCGCTTTGGGGACCCGGTACCACGTTCGGTGGTGCGAACAAAGGGATCGTGATCGGTGGTAAGAAGCTGATCGACGCCAACACCGCTTACCGCGGTCGTGTTCGTATCGGCTTCGGCAGCCAGAAGCGCACGGAGCAGGTGAACGCCAATCCGCAGCCGACCCCTCCGCCGACCCCGCTCGCACAAGTGGACGACACGGAGAAGCTGAGCTACTTGGGCATCACCTTGGGTGCTGGCCTCGAGAAGCGTGTTGGCAGCACGCGCGTTGTGGGTGTCTATGGTGCTGAACTGGATTTCTCCATCGGCAGCAGCAAGTCGACCTACGAGTACGGCAATGCGCTGAGCGCCCAGAACACCCTGAACGCTAACGTGTTCGGACAAGGTGCTGGTGTTACCGAAGTGAAGAACGGTTCCACCTTCGGCATCGCGCTGTTCGGTTTCGCAGGTGTGGAGTGGTTCGCTGCTCCCAAGATCTCCATCGGTGGCGAAGTTTCCTGGGGGCTCGGTCTGAGCAGCCAAGGCATCGGCGAGACCACTTCGGAGAGCTTCAACACCGCTTCCAATGGTGTGCAGTCGATCACGGTTGAGGGCACGGGCGGAGATGAAACTGCTGACAAGACCAGCAGCTTCACCATCGATACCGGCATCAGCGGTGCGTCGATCAACGTGAACTTCTACTTCCAGTAAGCGAAGTCACTTTATTCAGGAGCCCCTGCCGTAAGGCGGGGGCTTCTTCTTTTGGATCCAATCAGGAGGTGCATCCAGAATACTTTCGGCGTGCGATGATCCCTGTACTCACTGCCGGGCAATTGCGCCAAGCGGACGCGCATACGATAGCCCATGAACCCGTGGCTTCCATCGATCTGATGGAACGTGCTGCGCGGGCGGCGAGCCATTGGCTCTTGGAGCGCTACTCGGCCCGCGCGTGCTTCCGTGTGCTGGCCGGTTGCGGCAACAACGGCGGTGATGGGCTAGCTATAGCCCGGCTGTTGGCGGATGAGGGCGCAAAGGTCCACGCTTGCCTCTTTAGGTACCGATCGGTCCTGGCTCCCGATGCCCAAACGAACCTGGATCGCCTGAACGGTACTTCGGCGGAGATGCTTGATATGCCTGTCGGATCGATCCCCCCGGTACCTTCTGAAGATGAGGTGGTGATCGATGCCTTGCTGGGCTTCGGCTTGGATCGCCCGATCGCAG
This sequence comes from uncultured Chryseobacterium sp., assembly GCA_964649165.1. GTDB lineage: Bacteria > Bacteroidota > Bacteroidia > Flavobacteriales_F > PHOS-HE28 > PHOS-HE28. The sequence goes on along the minus strand of CAZYPC010000007.1, from coordinate 50,470 downwards.
GTTGGCTGAAGGACGTGGTGGTCGGCGTGAACAGTTGGAAGAACGAGGTTGTCGCCATCGACATACCCTCCGGTCTCTTTGCAGAGGACAACACCGGGAACGATCAACGAGCTATCGTGCGCGCGGATCATGTCCTCACGTTCGAGGTGCCGAAGCTGGCCTTGCTGCTGCCTGAGAACGGAGCTTACGTGGGCGAATGGCATCGCCTGCCGATAGGCTTGGACCGCGACTTCATTGAGGGGTTGGGAGCAAAGGACCTGCTGATGGAGGCTTCTGACGTGCGTGAACTGATGCCTGATCGTCCGCGCGTCGGGCACAAGGGCACCTTCGGCCATGCGATGGTGGTGGCGGGGCGTGCGGGCAAGGCGGGTGCGGCGGTGCTGGCAGCCCGTGCCTGCGCGCGTTCCGGCGTCGGGTTGATCACCGTGCGACTTCCTGCGGATCTGCAGATCGTTATGAATGTCGCCCTACCTGAAGCGATGACATTGGAAGATCCGTTCGGAAAAAGCGTATCGGGCAATGCACGAACGCGCTTCTCCGCCATCGGGATCGGTCCAGGTGTCGGTACGGGAGACGAGGCGGCTTCGATGCTGAAACGGTTTATCCAAGAAGCCATCGCACCCTTGGTATTGGACGCGGACGCGCTGACCATCCTCAGCGAGAACCGCACCTGGCTGGCCTTCCTACCGAAGCGTACCGTCCTCACGCCCCACCCGAAGGAGTTCGATCGGCTGACGGAGAAGTCCGCAACGGGCTTTGAGCGTCTGGCCAAGGCGCGTGCGTTCGCCGTCCGGTTCGGTATCGTGCTCGTCCTGAAAGGAGCCAACACCGCCATCTGCTCCCCGGACGGCACGGTCTATTTCAACCCTTCGGGTAATCCCGGCATGGCCAAAGGCGGTTCAGGCGATGCACTCACGGGTATCATCACCGGTCTGCTGGCGCAAGGATCGGAACCTGTTTCCGCCGCTGTGCTAGGTGTGTATGCGCACGGCCTGGCCGGGGACATCGCCGCCGAAGCGTCGGGCATGGACGGGATATTGCCGGGAGATCTGGTCGATGCCCTCCCCTTGGCATGGAGGCGGATCCGGGCTTCCAGCTAGAGGAGATCTTCGATCGTCCCTTTGCCTTCGCGCAGCACCTGCGGTTCATCACCGCTGAGGTCGATCACCGTGCTGCCTTCAAGGCCGCCTGCCCCACTATCGATCACTGCACCAACCTGGTAGCCGAACTGATCGTGGATCAACTCCGGGTCCGAGGCATGTTCCAGGAACACATCGGACCCGTGCACGCTGGCACATACCAGAGCATGACCCAGTGCCCGTACCAAGGCGATCGGTACGGGATGCGCGGGAACGCGGATCCCGACGGTCCGCTTGTTGTTCTTGAAGATGCGCGGGATCTCGTTGCTCGCCGGAACGATGAAGGTGTACGGTCCTGGCAAGGCGCTCTTCATGATGCGGAACGCCGAGGTGGGAACGGCACGCGCGTAGACGCTCAGCTGGCTCAGGTCCTGGCAGATCAAGGACAGGTCCGCCTTCTGCGGTTTGGCACCCTTCAAGCGCGCCACCTGTTCGATCGCTCCCGATCGCTCGGCACTGCAGACGAAGGCATAGACCGTATCGGTCGGGCAGACCACCACGGCGCCATCATTCAACAGATCGAGTACCTGCTGGATCTTCCTGGGCTCCGGATCTTTCGGGTGGATCGCTAGAAGCATCGTCCGTCTTTCGCTCGGATCCCGGAACGAGCGCCTCAGGCCTTCGCCGTCTTTTGGGCGGCCTTTTTGTGGTCGGCCAGGAATTTCTCCAGCCCGATCGTGGTGAGCGGATGCTCGAACAAGGCGGTGATCGCGCTCAATGGGCAGGTGGCGACGTCGGCTCCGGCTTCGGCGCACTGGATGATGTGCATGGCGTGCCGGATGCTCGCGGCCAGCACCTGCGTTCCGAACCCATAGTTGTCATAGATGCGACGGATCTGAGCGATCAGGGCCACGCCGTCCGTGCTCACATCATCGAGCCGGCCGATGAACGGGCTCACGTAAGTGGCCCCCGCTTTCGCGCAAAGCAGCGCCTGGCCCGGGCTGAACACGAGCGTGCAGTTCGTTTTGATGCCGTTCGAACTGAAGTGTTTGATGGCTTTCACCCCGTCCCGGATCATGGGGACCTTCACCACGATGTTCGGATGCAACGCCGCCAGCTTCTCGCCTTCGCGCACGATGCCCGCGAAGTCAGTGCTGATCACTTCGGCGCTCACGTCGCCAGGCACGATGTGGCAGATGTCCAGGTAGTGCTGGATCACCCGCTCGTCGCCGCTGATGCCTTCTTTGGCCATCAGGCTCGGGTTGGTGGTCACGCCATCCAGTATGCCCAACTCCTGGGCTTCCTTGATCTGGCTGAGGCTCGCGGTGTCGATGAAGAATTTCATGGGGGGTGTCCGGTCGGGCGAAAGTAACGGGTCGGGTTCGCCTGCCGGATCATTCCTTGACCCAGCGCAGTAAGCATATCCCTGAAGCCGCTTCCACCCGGATGGTATACACACCCCTGACCAAGTGCCCGGTGCGCAATGCGATACCCGCTCCTGCGGCCGCTGTCATGCGCTCGCTCCCCACGGTCCGGCCCGCCGCGTCGAACGTCGTGATCAAGCGCGGCCCGACCGCACCTTCGCCGAACAGCAGCACCGCGTTCACCGAAGGGTTGGCCAGTAGCCGTAAGCTGGAACCGTTGGCTACCGGATCCGCGATGGCTGTCGGTCCGGTGCTGCCTTCGCTCGAGATGTTCTGCGCATAGATCCCCGACCCGATCCGGTCGTCCTGCCACACTGCCACCACCTGACCGTCGTTCCCGAACCGCCCGCAGGCCGCATCATCCTTGTTGCTGTTCGCCGAGCACACCGCGATGGGGCCGCCCCATACCTGGTTGCCCTGGTAGCCCAGGCGTGTGGCGTGTACGTGTTCCTGGCCGAAGCCGCCCTCGCTGTATACCACGATGCACCCGTCGCCCGTGCTCGCTACGCCGTCGGGTGTGGCCAGCTGCGCGCCGGAGGCCACCACCTCCACACCGGTGGGGCCGAGTTGCACGGTTCCGGCCGTGTCCAGCCCCTGCACGCTCCAGCCGCCCTCGCTTTGCCCCGTGTTGGTCACCTTCACCGGGGCCAGCAGGCCCATGATGTCGTTCATCAACGCCAGCCCGCCGCTGAAACGATGTGTGCCGGTGCCTGTGAGCAGTTCCGTGCCCGTCGCGCTCCACGCGCTGAAGTCCGCCCGCACCCGCTGCACGTACGCATCGCTCAGCGCGGCGTTGTCCGGGTTGCCGGTGGTGAACGGCACGTAGAACCCGTCGTGTCCATCAGTCACCGGTTCTGGGAAGAAGAAGGCGCTGATGGTCTTGGTGGACACCGCCACATCACCCGTCACGTTGCCGTTCCCGTCCACGCGCAGGGCATGCATGGTGCAGGTGTAGGGAAAGTTGCCCACCTCCCGCACGTATTGCACGAAGGCCCCGTTGTCGCTCGTGGGTATCACCTTCGGCCGGGAGTATTTATCCGGCCCGGTGATCGCGTAGGGCGTGGCCCAAGGCAGCGTGCCGTCTTCCAACAGGTGCTGCACCGCCACCCATTTGTCCGAGCCGTCATCGGCGTTCCAGGCGATCACCACTTCGTTGGAAACGAGCACCCCGATCACCGGCGCCAGCCCCTGCGTGGAGGCCGGGTCGGTGAGCGCGATGCCATCTTCCCCCCAGAGTTGGTTCCCGGCAGGGTCCATCTTGTACACCACGATGTCCAGGTGCGCGCTGCGCTCATCTTGAAAGGCCACGATCGCGTTGCCCGCGTGGTCCGACTTCAGGTCGTACCGGAACAGCGCACTGTTCTGCGGGTGGTCGCTCACCAACAGGCCCTCTTCTGCCCAGAGCCGGTAGCCGTTCGCATCCAGCCGCTGCATGCGCAACTGGTAGCCGCCGGGCTGGTTGTCGAACCAGCTCACGTAGGTGCTCCCATCAGGGCCATCGCTCATCAAGGGCGTGGCCGCATCGATGCCCGCACCGCTGCGCACGGAGGTGTTCGCTTGCGTATCGCTGGTCCATTGCGCCGGTGCCAACGTGCTGCACGAACCGAACAGGAGCAAAGAAAAGTAGCGCATGGTGCCGGGGTTTGGTTCGACCAAGGTAGCCGCTGGGCAAATCGGCTATCGACGACCGCGAAGCATGCGGATGACCACCAGCAGTACCGTGCTCGGCACCCACACCCAAGCCATCTCGCTGCGCAGCACCGCCCAGCCCCGCGCGGTGAAGAAGGCCCCCACACCGATGGGCGCCACCTTGATCGGCCTCCATGGGAAGAACAACCGCTCATTGTTGAACGGAGCCCAGAGTGCACAGCCCAGACCTCCGTTCGTACACATGTCCAGCAACGGATGGCTCACCGTCGCGAGCGCGAGCACGAGCCACACCAGCAAAAGACGTTGACGGAAGAACCCGAACGCGAGCACTGCACCCCAGAGGCAGGCGAATGCCACCGAATGTGTGAAGCCGCGATGCCCCCAGAAACTCCCGTAGGGCACACCCAGCATGTGGCCAATGGCATCCGGTTCCGGGACCATCGCGCTCAACGCAGCGGCCAGCAACAACTTCCAGCGGTCGCGGGCAGCACCGACGCTGGCAAGTGCAAGTCCGGCAACGGCGTGGGAGAAGATGCTGGGCATACTCCGCTGTCGCTGCTGCGGTCCGGGCTCAGTTCACGATCACGCGCTCCACAGCCGTCTTCCCGCGCTCGTCCAACACGCTCACCTGGTAAACCCCCGCTGCAAGGCCGCCCAGATCGAGTCGCACTTGTGGCGCCAGGGCCCTGCGCTCGGAACGCACCAGTTGACCGGTCGCGTCCGTGATGCGCACATCCACCGAGCCTGAACGCAGGCCCGTGGTCAGCAGGGTAACCTCATCGGCAGCCGGATTGGGGAAGAGGTGCAGGCCCGTGGTCGTGGGCGCTTCGTCCTCCATACCGACGACTTCCGACGGGTTCATCTTCACCACGCCCACGGTGCAGGCGAGCCACAGATTGCCCTGCGCATCCTTTTTCACAGCGCTCACCCCGTTCGCCTCCAGGGGCGAGTTCGAATCATCGTAGATGGCCTCGATCGTACCCGTGTTGCGGTTGTATTTGAGAAAGCCCTGACTGGTGCCCATCCACAGGTAGTTGCCATCCGCCAGCATGCAGTAGTAGAGGGTGTTGGCGGGGAATCCGAAGGAAATGTTCTCTTGGAAGTTCCACGTACCGTTGTACTTCAGCAGGCCATCGAAGCCACCGGCCCACACGGTGCCCGCGTCGTCCACTGCCACCGTGTAGGCGATGGCCAGTTGGGTAGTGATGGGCGGGTAGTAGGTGAATGCTCCGCCCTCATACTTGGTCATGGCGGGTTGTGTGGCCATCCACACCGTGCCACTGCTGGTGAAGGCGAAGCGGTTGAAGTCGGCCGTGGTGAGCTGCGACGGGTAGCCGGTAAGGTTCGTCCAGTTGGTACCGTCGTACACGGTGACGCCACCGCTCACACCCAGATCGCGCGAGGCGATCCACATCTTGCCGTCCGGTGCGCGGTTCAGCGTGTACACCTCTTCGCAAGGCAGGGGCGTATTGGTGTTGTTGTAGAGAATGAAATCCCCGCCCTCGAAAACGGAGATGCCCAGATAGCTTGAAGCCCATATGCGCCCCGTATTATCGATGGCCAGCTCACTGATGCTGGTGGTGGGCAGCTCGGAGTTGAAGGTGGTGTAATGGGTCCAGGTGCTGCCGTTGAACTTCGATACGCCAAGGTAGCCGCCGGAGGCCCACACGTTGCCGCTGCCATCGATGGCCACGCCGGAGTAAGGGCCGGAGCCCAAGCCGCCGTTGTTCTGGTCGTAAACGGTCCAGCCCGGTTGGGCTTGCAAGGCGGTGAGAACGCAGCAGGTGGCCAGGCATGATAGTACTCTTCGCATGGTTTTCCGGGTTGTGGGGGGAAATGTAGTCCTTCACCCGGCGCACACCAGCGCGCATTGGTGAAGTGGCACGGTCCAAGGACCAGCATGGCCGTGGAGCATTTGCCGAGCGCGATATCCCGGTCTTGTCGTGCTGGCGATCGGCTGGTGCGTGGGGCATTTGGGGCCGCTCTGCTCGAGCGTTCACTTCTGCTTCTTCGCGCCTCCTATTTCGTAGCACAGGGAGAATTGGAACAGACTGGCCGTGGCCGTTGTGCCCGTGTTCGGGTCGAGGTCGTTCAGGTCCATCACGTAGCGGGCGCAAAGCAGCAGTTCATCAACGAGCTTCACGGTTCCGCCCAGCACCAGTTCCACGCTTGATCTGTTCAATTCCTCCGCCGTGTCCGTACGGCCGTAGGTAGGGGTGTAGCCGCTTACCTGACCGACCGAGGAACTCCGTTCGCCCCAGTCCTTCACATGGCCCGACCGGAGCAGCGCGACAGCCCCACCGGCATGGATGGAAAGCCGATCGATGGGCCGCACGCAGACCAACAATGGCAGCTCGATGTATTTGAATGCGTATTCCACGCGGCCCGCGTATCGGTGGTCCACACCTGACTCGCTCACGGTGTAGTCATAGACCACGGATCCGATCCGTCGGCTGTACTGGATCTCGAAGATCAACCCGGCTATGGATCGACCGGTCGTGTTGAAGTACCCTCCAAGGTGCCAGCCACCACCGGTGGCCTTCAGGTCAGGTGGTGGTGTATTGTTGAGCCCCGTGCCCCCTGGCGTCGTGTAGGAGAGTTTCAGCGAACTCAGATTCGGACCTGCTTTCACGCCCAAGGACGTCTGTGCCGCGCTCTGCATGGCCAAAAGCGCGGTAGCGAGGGTCAGCGCCCCGACATGTACGTGTCGCAGCATTCCCAATATTAGGTACACCCCTACGAACCACCAGTGTTATGATCCGACGGGAACGCCTGCCTACGGCAGTTGTCCGATGCGCTCCGAGTTGGGCAGGCTGTTGAGCTGCTGGAGGATATGGTCCCGGTCGTTGTTCGTTCCGGTGTAGCGGATGGTACCATCCATGTTCACGTCGTTGCCGCTGTAAACACCGCTGATGATGTTGTTCGGCGTGGTGCTTCCGACCGCGATCAACAAGGGGTCACGATCGTTACCGCTGCCGGTGTACTTCACTATGCCGTTCCTGGTCACGTCCCCGGGCCACAGTACCCGGTAGTTGTAGACGGTATCACCCACTTTCTGTGCTTGTGATCCCCAGGTGGCGGTAGTTGCAGAGGTGAAATCGACACCGGAGTACGGAGTCCACGGCACGTTGCTGGCTGCGGCCAGGGTCACCGGCGCGGCGGTCATGGCACCCAAATGGTTGCGGTGGCGAACGGCCAGGTAGTAGTTGCCGGGTGGTACATTGAATCCGATGGCGGATCCCCCGTCGACCTCGGTGACGTTACCCAGGCGGCTCAGCAAACCGTGGCGTGTGGCCACGATCACCGCAGGGTCCAGCGTTGAGCGCAGTTCCAGACGCACCCAATCCACAGGTGCGTCCAACGTTGCCACGCTCCACCAGGCACTGGGTGCCTGCTCGAAACTGCCGCCGACCGGCGGGAAACCGAGCGCTGTATAGGGCTCTACTTGGGTGATAAGTCCAGCGCCGCACAAGTAGTTCGTCATGGAACCGCTGTTGGTGGCATAGGCGCCGCCGAGCATCATTTTCACCCAGAGAAAGGACGTATTCGCCGGGTCGGCGCGCGTGATCCGCACATCATCGAACCAGACGGTGCCGCTGGCGTTGCCGCCCACTTCGAGTACGATGCAGAATTGGGCATTCGGGTTCGAGGAATAGTCCCCGGGCGGCAGGCGGTGCGGATGAACGCCGGTCGTCTTCCAGCCTGTGAGGCCACAAGGCAGGTAATACGTATCGGTGAAGATCGTTCCGCCCGTGCTGAAGTCTACCCAGGCCAGGCGGGCGGTAGCGGACAACTCTGTATCGCTGCTCTTGCTCCAAGTGCTGTAACGGTAGGCCATCGCAGGCTCGAATGGGATGGGGTGGTAGGCACGGACGTAGGTGCCCGCTTCCCCTACAATGACCGCCAGTGCGCCCGCACCGCTGGCACCCGGCCCTACGGTCAATGGTTGCCCGTCACTGCGGACCCAGCCGGTGAGTGCCCCCGCGCCCTCGAAATCATAGCTGTTGGTCTGGCTGAAAAGGGGGGGCGCTGCGATGATGCACGTCAGCAACAGGGCGTTCAAGGACAGTTTCATGGGTCGTCGGGTCATGGCCAAGACGCATGCCATGGCCCGGGGTTGTTCACGCAACGGCGCGTGCTTCATTCCGGACGGACCGCCGAGCGTTCAAGAACTATGGTACCTGTCCTACTCGTAGTGCTTCCCGACCATGCGCTCGAACCGTCTTCCCGGTAGCAGCTTCTTCAGCAGCACGCTGAACTTCTGTACGCCCTTTGCGACGCGGTACAAGCTCTTCGGCCGGGGCGTAGCGATGATCTTCGCCACCACCACCGCCAGCTCGTCCGGATCGCGGCTGTAGTGCATGCTACCGCCGAGGATCTCCATGGCGCGGTCGTAGCCTTTCTTGTAAGGCTCACTGACCTGCGCGGGGCGCAAGCGGGCATTGGGGATGTTGGTGTTGAACTCGCCCGGCTGCACGGTGACCACCTGGACGCCGAAGGGCTTCACTTCGATGCAGAGCGCTTCGCCATAACGATCCACCGCCGCCTTGCTGGCGCTGTAGAAGGCGCGATAGGGCAGGCCGAAGTTCGCCGCGATGCTGCTGATGTTGATGATGAGCCCGCTCTTCTGCGCGCGCATATGCGGCAGCACGGCCCGGCACACGCGGTGCAGCCCGAAGAAGTTGGCCTCGAAGAGCTGCTTCGCCAGCGCGTCATCGATGTCCTCCACTGCGCCCTGGATGCCGGTCCCGGCGTTGTTCACCAGTACGTCGATGCGTTTGTGACGCGCCATGACCTCATCCACCGCACGCTTCACGGAGATCTCATCGGTCACGTCCATGGTGATGAGTTGCCAGCCGGCCGGAGACTTGTCCGGTTTACGGCCCGTGCCGACCACCTGGTGGCCGAGGGCGGCCAGCCTTTGGCACATGGCCCAGCCCAGGCCGCTGCTGCCACCGGTAACGAGGATGACTTTGGGGGAGGAGATCAAAGGGGAACGGTCAGACGTGGGTGGTGAAGTGTGAAGTTCGGTCACCCCAAAAAAAGTGGGGCAAGCGACCCGCATCGCACCGCTACAACCGTTTACCCTTGCTGCCTTCCGGCCCTGGGGGATTCAACGGGAGCTGGTCGTACGGGACTTGCCCCGGGGCGAAGATAGTTGTCCGTTGTTTGTCCGCCGACGTACCGGCGATGCTGCTACCCTACCGCCTGACAACCAACAACCCCGCTCACCGCTTCGTATTCAGCGCGTTCTCCAGCGCCTCGGTGTACAGGGCCATGACCTGGTTGCCCGTCAGGCCGATCTTCTCGTCATATCCAGGTTGCCAGCCGGCCGGGCGCTTCAGATCCGCTGCGCGTGTGCGCTCCATGTACTTCGCTGTCCGGTTACCCGCGCCATCGTAGGTCTCTACGGTCACCTTCATCTCGATGGAGCGGTCCGGGGTCTTTTTGCGTGGATTCTCGCTTTTGCGCAGAACGGCGAAGACGGTGACCTCCACTTCGACCACCATCCCGAATTTGCCATCTGCGAGCACCGCTTTCACCTTCCGGTCGGGAAAACCGGTGATGCGCTCTTTGCCATCATCGCCAGCCGTGCCGTCGACGTTGAGATTCTCCAGTCGGATGTCGAGCCGTTTGTTCAATTGCTCGACGGTATAGGTGTAGATCGTATCCGTCGTGGGCACGGTGGTGGTCGAGCCGTCCGCCGTTTTGAAGGTGACCACCGTGCTGGTGTCGCTCCAGATGGAGTAGGCCGTGTCGGCCGTCCAGAATTTGAAGCGGGAGATGGTGGCGTTCTGCGCCTGAGCGACGAAGCAGCCAGAAAGAGCGGTGAAGAGGAGAGCCTTACGGACCATGCTGTTGTTGTGGTGGATCCGCTGCAAGGTAGTCTGTCGCGCGATCCCGCCCGCGCGGTTCGCAAGTCTCGTGCGTCGGGTCGTTCTGCCTTCAGCACGAAAGCCATCTTTCGCGACCATCCAACGACCATGAGCCCTGTTCTCCTGCTCTCCATCGTCTTCGGCTACTTCCTGCTACTGCTCGGCATCGCTTGGTACACCGGTCGTGGTGCGGGAGAGCATGCCTTCTACAGCGGTGAACGCAAGAGCCTTTGGTGGGTGGTGGCCTTCGGCATGATCGGAACGAGCTTGAGCGGGGTCACCTTCATCAGCGTTCCGGGCGGGGTGGCGAAGAGCCATTGGACCTACCTGCAGTTGGTGATCGGGTTCGCCATAGGCTATTGGATCGTGGCCGGCATCCTGCTGCCGTTGTACTACCGGATGCAGCTCACCAGCATCTACGGATACCTCCGCGAACGGCTCGGCCCGGTGAGCTATCGGACCGGCGCGTCCTGGTTCATACTCTCCCGCTTGATGGGGGCAACGTTGCGCATCTATGTGGTGTTGAACGTGATCCACGTGTTCACCTTGGAAGACATGGGCATCCCGTTCTGGCTCACCGCCGCGGTGGTCATGCTCATGATCGTGCTGTACACGTTCCAGGGAGGGGTGAAGACCATCGTCTGGACGGATACGCTCCAGACCGTGTTCATGCTCGCGGCACTGTTGGGCACCATCGTGTTCATCATCAACAGTGCAGGCATGTGGGAGTGGGGAACCATGCTTTCATCAAGCGGGATGATGGGCGTGTGGAACCTGGATTGGAAGAGCGATGGCTACTTCCTGAAGCAGGTACTGAGCGGCATATTCATCACCATCGTCATGACCGGCCTGGACCAGGAGATGATGCAGAAGAACCTGAGCGTCCGCACGGTGGAGGGAGCGCAGAAGAACATGCGTGTGTTCAGCGTGGTGCTCCTTGGCGTGAACGTGCTCTTTCTGCTGCTCGGCGCGCTGCTGTGGCTCAAGGCCGGCGAGATGGGCGTCGCGTCGCCGGAGAAGAGCGATCACTTGTTCCCGGAGATGGCCTTGAAACAGTTCCCCCCATGGCTGGGGCTCCTGTTCATCGTGGGCCTCATCAGCGCTCTCTTCCCCAGCGCGGATGGTGCGCTGACGGCGCTCACCGCCAGCACATGCATCGACCTGATCGGCATCCGCGACCGTGGCTGGGACGAAGCCCGCCAGCGGTTCGTCAGGCGTATCGTGCATCTGTCCATGGCCGTGGTGTTCTTCAGCAGCATCCTCTACTTCCACTGGCGACAGGATCCCACCATCGTCAAAACGCTCTTTGATCTTGCGGCCATCACCTACGGGCCATTGCTCGGGCTTTTCGCCTTCGGCCTGTTCACGCGTTGGGATGTCCAGGGAGCCGCCGTGCCGCTGGTGTGTGTCAATGCCGCGCTCGCCACCTTCCTCCTGCGCGCCAACAGCGCCGCTTTGTTCGGTGGTTACCAGATGGGCTTCGAGACGCTCATCGTGAACGGAGCGCTGACCTTTTTCGGACTGTGGCTCGTGTCCAGAGCTCCCCGAGACGTGGTACAGGCCTGATCCGCTGCCTGGGCAACGTTCCGGTCCAATGGGGGCTCTTGAGGTCATAATCCTCATCATCCGCCCATGAAGAAGCCCAGTTTCCTGCTCGTGCCAGCGACCGCTTTGTTCCTTGTTACCGCATGCAACAAGGACGATGATGGTGGCGGTGGTCCTTCATCGCCCACATCGTCGAGCGTGTTGCGGGACCTGTTCACCGACCACATCGCACAAGAGACCCAGACCTTCACGGTGAACGCCGGCGCGGGCGGACTGGTGACCGGTGCGGCCGGCACGCGCATCCTTTTCCCGGCGAACGTGTTCCGCACGGCGGACGGGAATGTCGTGAGCGGCACGGTCCAGGTGAAGCTACTGGAAGCGTTGTCCATCGGGCGTATGGTCTGGACCAACACGCAGACGGTGGGTGATGACAATGGCACTGACCGTCTTCTGCGAAGTGGTGGGGAGATCCGCGTGACCGCGACACAGAACGGGAACGAGCTGCAGTTGGGGCCGGCCGGAATGACCGTACTCATGCCAACGGGAGCGCCGGATGGGAATATGCGCCTGTTCACCGCCAATGAACCGCGCGATAGCGGAATGGTCTGGACGCTGGCGGACTCTGTCCAAGTGACACTCGTGGAGGACACGATGTTCGGTGGTGGTGTTTACTATGCGTTCCAGGCGGACAGCCTCCAATGGATCAATTGCGACTATTTCGCCAGCTACCCGAATACGACCTACATCCATGCCACCGTTCCCGCAGGTCAGCCGATGGACAGCACCATGCTCTGGGTAGGTTTCCCGTCCGAGAACGCGGTGATGGGTTTCAGCTATTCGCTTGGCCAGACGGCCACTTCATGGCAGGTAGCTCCTGTCGGCATGTCGGCCACCGTGATCGGCCTCTACCGCAACGGCACGCAGTACTATTCAGCCTTCAGCACCGTGTCCATCACGAGCGGCATCGATGTGCCGCTGACCTTCGCGCCAACGACCCTCGCGCAATTCGAGCAGATCATCGACGGCATCTGAGTGCGAAGGACTCCGATGGGCTCACAGGACGGGGATCGGTTTCCAAGGATCGGGAAGGTTATTTCGCATGAGGTGCGGAAGCCCCGGGCAGCCTTTCACTCACTTTATCCGTCAATGCTTCAGGAACGCGCGGACTTACCACTGGTCCGCAGGTTTTGGTTAAATGAAGAAGCCCCGGTCCCGGGGCTTCTTCCATTTGGTCCTTGCACGAGGCGGATCATGGGCAGTTCGGTGCGTATTCGGAGCCGTCGCGCTCACGGTTCGTGCGATACCACCGCTCGTTGTTCAGGTAGGTGGCGCCCTCGCGGTTCTCCAGCAGATAGTCCCGCACCGTGCCGTCTTTGAACTTCAACCGGAGTATGGAGCGGTCGGACCCCTCCTTTAGGGCCTTCCAGGCACCCTCGCCCGCACTGGTGCTGGAGCCGTAGGCTGAAACACCATCTCCGCCGAAGTTGTGGTCGCTCTTCCCGTTCGTGATGAAGAAACCTTGAGGACACAGATCGATGAGGCGCGTCAGGCTGTATCCGCCACTGATGCCTCCGGGGTAACCCGCCGGAGATGAATAGCTGTCCATGTAGGTCAGGCGGTTACCGGCAAGGCGTTCTTTCCAGAAAATGTCCTCCTGGCCATCGATGGGTCCCAAAGCCATGGACAGATCGGGCAGTACCGAAGATGGAGCCGGGCTCGTGTATTGCACGCTGGTCTGTACGAGCTTGAGCGCCTCGACCAATTCCAGGCTGAACGTTTCCGGAGGCGACATTCCTGCCACGGTCACGGTCTTTCCACTGGGGTTCCACCCGGCTATGGCGATCACTTTCATCTTTGTTCCCTCCAGGGTGCCGGCATGGGCCACGAATACCGTGTTCTTCCCCAGATCGACAGGGCCTTCAGTCAGGCGCATCGATGTTCCTGTGCCGTCATCCGTAGCCGCGCTGAGCTCATCCCGCATCGCTTGTGGGCTGGCGTACGCCGTGGGACCCACCAGGATAAGGCCGGCGACGGTCCCGCTGGTCAGCGCATAGCTGCCATCCTGGGTCTCGCCGGTCCAACCATCGGGTATGGTGAAGGAATACCCGTGGGCGGGTTGTTGCTGCGCACCGGTCAATACTTGGGCGCAAAGCGTGGAAAAGGACAGGGTGGAGAATGCGAGGACGAACGGGGTACGCATGGAGCGAAGTGCCATCAAAGATGCGACTACTGCGCCTGCCGGAACCCGATGGCCATCAGCGCCCGAAGAACTTGCCGATGGGTCCGATGAGCTCAGTGTGGATGGTGCCATTACTGGCCACGATCTCCTCCCCGAAAACGAACCTTTTTCCGCCGGCGAAATCCGTTACGGTGCCGCCTGCTTCCGTCACGATCAACGCTCCGGCCGCCACGTCCCACGGGTTCAAGCCGTACTCGTAGAAGGCTTCGAAACGTCCGCAAGCCACATAGGCCAGGTCGGCCGCCGCACTGCCCAAGCGGCGGATCCCCCGGCTGTTGTGCATCAATGCGCGCAGAAGTTCCATGTACTGCGCCTCCTGGCCGAAGTCATCGTAAGGGAATCCGGTCGCGAGGAGGCTCTCCACCAAGGTCTGGCGGTAGCTCACCCGGATGGGGGTGCCGTTCAAGAACGCGCCGCCGCCTTTCCACGCGCTGAAGCACTCATCGCGTGTCACCTCCAGGACCACGCCGAGCAGTATGTCGTCCCCGTTCATCAACGCGACGCTCGTACAATAGCAGGGGATGCCGTGGATGAAGTTGGTGGTACCGTCCAACGGGTCGATCACCCAGTTGAATTCCGCAGCGCGTGAGCCGGTGCCTTCTTCGGCGATGAAGCCGGCTTCGGGCAACAACTTGGAAAGTCCGTCCACGAAACGCTGCTCAGCGCCCTTGTCCACGTAGCTCACCAGGTTGTTCAGGCTCTTGCTCTCCACGCTTGCCTCGGTGAAGCGCTGGCTCTCCACACGGATGAAGGTCGCCACCTCGCGACTGAGGTCGATCACTTCGGAAGTGAGCTTCTCGAGGTTCATGCGCTGCTGGGATCACGCACTCCTTCAGCCCCGACCGCTTCCGGTCCTGAACGATCCTTCGTGAACCACCAGAGGCCGAAGGCGCCCCCCAATACAAGCAACGAACTGATCACTTCCGCCTGCGTCCAGGAACCCAACCACGGATCGTTCACGCGGATCTTCTCGATGAGAAATCGCTCCACGCCGTCGATGATCAGGAAGAGACAGAACATGACGCCGGGTACACGGATGCGCTTGCGCAGCATCCAGAGCACGCCGAAGAGCAGCACGCATGCGATGGCCTCGTAGAGCGGCGTGGGGTAGACGCCAGGGACCAGGTGCCAGCAGTACTTGTCGAAACCGGGTGGGCAGGATGCCATCTTCTGGCCCACATAGCCGCCGATCTCGTCGACACCCTTGAAGGCGTTCACATTGTGCGGATAGTCATAGCTCCAGAGCCATTGCGGCAACCAGCCCGGTTTCAAGGCGGTGTTGGCGATGCCCCAATCCCCATCGCCGCTGACGTGGCAGCCGATGCGGCCGATGCCATAGGCGAGCAATACCCCGGGTGCCGCAGCGTCAACCGAGGGCCAGAAAGCCAGGCCGTTGGTGCGGAAGTAGCGCATGACCATGATGCCTGCCAGGATGAGCCCCCCGTACATGGTGAGGCCGGTCACGATGTCTTCCGCGTTCGGCGAGGTGAACATCGCAACGAACGAATCCGGGTTCTCCAGCCAGTGGAACAGCTTGGCGCCGATAAAACCCCAGAGCGCGGCGGTGAGCGTGATATTGCCCGCGTGTTGCGCAGCGGGTATTTCAACGACGCGTTCTTCCGGCTTTTCCAGCTGTTGCTTCTTCTTCTCGCGCCAATACAGCCAGGCGAACAGGCTGCCCACCACCAGCCCCCCCAGTACGTTGCCCTTGGCGCTGAGCAGGAAGGCCGGCGGGTTGGCGGTGACTTCCCCCACGTGCATGGCCATGTACAGACCCTTCCATCCGAGCACGAAGCCCATCAGGTCCTGGAGCATCATCTCCATCATTTTCGGCGGCTCCCCGATGATGACCTTGCGCTGCGTGGCCGCCAGCAGGCCCTGTCCCGTCTTGCGCCGCAATTCGGCGGCCAGCGTGTAGTGCGCGGCGACGAACGCGATGGCCACGAAGAACCCGAAGCTGTTCAGGACCTTGAGCAAGGGCAGGTCAATACCGAAAAGGTCGAGGAAGGCGTGGTAGAGGGTCGGGTACATCGATCCGGCGGTCAGACAACAAGATGGACGGATGAGGGGACTGCCTCTTGCGGTCGACGCACGGGTATCGATGCCATATGTCCATCGCCATCGATGCGATCCAGGAGCACGTCCGCGATGCCGTTGATGACGGACCCGTCGAACGGAGCGCTCACGCGGATGTAGTTGTCCGTGTATCCGAGCATTCGCCCGTCCACGTTCTCGTTCTCGAAGAGCACCGGCCGCGTTGTTCCCCGGTGGTGTTCATAGTGTGCGCGCTGGAGTTTGGAACTGAGCACCCGCAGTTGCTTCGTGCGCTCGCGCCGTGTTTCCATCGGCACGCTGTCCTCCATCCGCACGGCGGTGGTGTTCGCGCGCTCACTATATGTGAAGACGTGCAGGTAGTCGACCGCCAGGGTGCGGAGAAAGGCGTGTGTCTTCAGGAACTCCTCATCGACCTCGCCAGGCGTTCCGGTGATCACGTCCGCGCCGATGCTCGCGTGCGGCATCACGCGCCTGATGTGCGCCACACGATCGGCGTAGAGGGCGGTGTCGTAGCGGCGACGCATCCGCTGGAGGATGGCATCGCTGCCGCTTTGCAACGGCATGTGGAAGTGCGGCATGAACCTGTCGCTCGCCGCTACGAAGTCGATGATGCGGTCATCGCACAGGTTCGGTTCAATGCTGCTGATGCGGAAGCGATCGATGCCCGTCACACCGTCCAGGGCCTCGATCAAGGACAGGAGATCCTCGCCGTGCGCGCGACCGAAGTCACCGGTGTTCACGCCGGTGAGCACGATCTCCTTCACTCCGCTCGCTGCGATACCGCGCGCGATGGCGACGGTCTCGGCGATGGTGGCACTGCGGCTCCTTCCGCGCGCAAGGGGAATGGTGCAGAACGAGCAGAAGTAGTCGCATCCGTCCTGCACTTTGAGGAAGGTCCGTGTCCTGTCGTTCGCGTTGTAAGAAGGAACGAATGTCCGAACGTCCTTGATGGGGGAGAAGTGCGCCTCTCCACCAGTTCCTGTTCCACCGAGATCTGAATTCCGCCCTTTCTCAATGTAGGTGGCCAGGTCAAACTTCTCGTTGGCCCCCAGAACGAGATCGACTCCTGGGATGGCCGCGATCTCCGTGGGTTTCAATTGCGCATAACAACCCACCACGGCCACGAATGCCTCCGGATTGATGCGCTGGAAGCGGCGGACCCACTGGCGGCACTCCTTGTCCGCGTTCTCCGTCACGCTGCATGTGTTCAGTACGAAGACGTCCGGTCGCTCCTCCACCTTCACGCGGGCATAGCCCGCTTCTTCCAACGAACGGGCGAGCGTGCTGGTCTCGGCGAAGTTCAGCTTGCAGCCGAGGGTGTGGAAGGCGGCGGTCTTTGAGTTGCCCATGTGCTCATCTGCCCATGCGGACATGTGCCCATGTCCTCATGATCCGGCAAGCGGGGCGCGAATGTACCCAACCGCCCTGCCCGCTTACTCCTTCACGAACCGCGCGGAAAGTCGTCGACCGTTCCGTGCATGGAGCGTGAGGACATAGGCTCCCGGCGGCAAATGGTCCGTGCGATACTCCGCCTGCCGATCTACGATGCTCCGGGCGAACACCGGCACGCGACGGCCATCCACTCCGATGGCGAAGGAGCTCACCGGATCGAATCCTGCGGGCAGGACGGCATTGAGCATGCCCTTCACCGGAACGGGGAACACCTGCAGCTTTTCTGTTCTTACCGTTGGATGAACTCCGGTCTCATCGGTTACGACCACGGTGGCCGCTGGCGTGTGGATCGGCGGGTTGAAATCGAAGTAGATATCAGCCGTGTTCGTGATCTCCTGGCCGAGCGAGAGGGGTTGGATCGGCTTGATGCGGAAGTTCACCAGACCATGGCTCATGGGCTCGTTGGTGTTGCTGTCCGGCAACAGGATGTTCTCGAACGTGAAGGTGAGGATGCCGTTGCCGGTGAGCGAATAGGTGTAGGGATGTGATGCCGTGCCCATCTTGAACGTGCGTGTGTCCACGTCAAGCGGCAAGGTGTCGCGCACCACCACGGTGAAGGCGGTGTCGGAGCCCGTGTTCTGGAACTGGATGGTGTAGTCCAGGATGCTATCGTTCTCGATGTGGTAGAAGTTGCGCGGGGATACGAGCTTGTCGTTCGGGTCGTAGCTGCTCGTGATCTCGCGGTTAATGGTCGTTGTGTTGTTGGCCAAGCTGTACTCGCTGCTGTCTTGGGTCACGCTGTACGTGTGCGTGAGTGTTGACCCGATCAGGCTTGGGTCCGGTGGAATGGTGAATTCGACGTAAGCCAGTTCGTGGGCGTAGCTCCCCAGCGCAGGCCCATCCGACCAAGTGATCGTATTCCCCAACACGCTTGTGGGCTCAGGAGAAGCGCTGACGTACGTGAGGAGCGGGTCGAATGTCAGCGTGCGCGTCAACGGTGCTGTGGTGCCACCGCCCAGGTTGGCCGTTTCAGTGTAAACCACGTATCCGAAGCCCGGACGGGCCGGACCCGAACTTCCTTGCGCAGTAATATCGATAATGTTCATACCCAAGGTTTCGCCGACGTTGATCGTCCATGACTTCAATTCGTCGGTCAAGGAGGACACGATATTCCCGTTGGTGACCGGAGTGTACTGGGTACCCACGGTGGGCAATGGTGAAGGGGTGAATGCGCACGACAGATCATTCACGCTCGTTGCGATCGTCACCGCCGCCCATTGTGTCGTATCCGCCGGAAAGCTGGGGTAACTGGTCTGCAGGACAAAGACCGAATCGCCTTGCAGTCCGAGCAGGTCGAGCTTGCCGCCAGGGATCGTCGAGGCCCAGGCCGCCAATGGTTCGCCTTCTGGATCGAACCGTATCAAGTAACGGGAAGAGTCGGTCCATGACATTTCGGAGGTTGCGAGCAGATCGCCATTCGGAAGAAGCTCAATATGGCCCAGGTTCCTATTATAGTTCTTGATCCAATCGTATGTGCCGTCGCTATTGAAGTGCATCAAGCAACCGAGGTAAATCGTTGCGTAGTACGACCCGTCGGCCGAGCGCACAAGGTCTTTGACATCAAGCATCGGCCCAAACGTGTATGTATACGCCCACTGCGGTTCGCCGTCCGGTCCAGTGCGCATAAGGACGATCCCGCCTGTACCGCTATGGCCCAACAAAGTGATACTGCCATCTGGTTCGAGTTCGAGGTCTGCGGAATACGTGTACGGCATTTCCGTCGGGTAGCGCTTGTGCCAAACAGGCGCCCCCATCGCATCAAGACGTGCTATTCCTATTGTGTTTTTCGAATCCATGGCCACGATATGGCCACCGTCAGAACGCTCTGCCAGTGCAGTGAATCGGGCCCCGACCGATCCATACTCAGTAGAATCAGTCATGTATGTCCTTGCCCATTCGATCTGGCCTGCGGGGCCAAGCGAGATCATGCTCGGGGCATCGTAATCCCAGGCCGGGCTGAATCGCCCGCTGAGCAAGTACCCATCGCCCGTTCGGATCCGCACGGTGCCCAGCCCGAGCCAGTGCACTGGGTTCATGTGCGAGATCCCCCGTTCCCATAAAGGCTGCGCATCCGGTGCTGTTCGGCCGAACAGGGTTCCCATTTGAAATGCCATCGTCGATTTCGCATAGGCCACGCCGCCTGAAGGATGAATGCAGGCATTCGACCAAGACCAGTTCAGATCGTTCACTGCAGGAGCATGTACCACATGGAAGCAGTTCTGTGCAAGGCCAAGCATGGCAGAATTGCCGACCAGGAGCGCGACCAGGTATTTCATGACCGTTCGGGTTGGGATGCCGAAGCTAACCTGCCTCACGATCGATCGGCCGATGCCGGGCAAACTCACCCTATTGAACGATAGCCCTGATCACTCCTTCGTAAACCGCGCACTCATGCGCCGACCTGACCGATCGTGCAGCGTGAGCACATAGGCTCCCGATGGCAAATGGTCCGTGCGATACTCCGCTTGTCGGTTGACGATGCTCCGCGCGAACACAGGCACGCGACGGCCATCCACTCCGATGGCGAAGGCGCTCACCGGATCGAAGCCAGACGGCAGGACGGCATTGAGCATGCCCTTCACCGGAACGGGGAACACCTGCAGCTTTTCTGTTCTTACCGTTGGATGAACTCCGGTCTCATCGGTTACGACCACGGTGGCCGCTGGCGTGTGGATCGGCGGGTTGAAATCGAAGTAGATATCAGCCGTGTTCGTGATCTCCTGGCCGAGCGAGAGGGGTTGGATCGGCTTGATGCGGAAGTTCACCAGACCATGGCTCATGGGCTCGTTGGTGTTGCTGTCCGGCAACAGGATGTTCTCGAACGTGAAGGTGAGGATGCCGTTGCCGGTGAGCGAATAGGTGTAGGGATGTGATGCCGTGCCCATCTTGAACGTGCGTGTGTCCACGTCAAGCGGCAAGGTGTCGCGCACCACCACGGTGAAGGCGGTGTCGGAGCCGGTGTTCTGGAACTGGATGGTGTAGTCCAGGATGCTGTCGTTCGCGATGTGGTAGAAGTCGCGCGGGGAGACCTGCTTGTCGTTGGGGTCGTAGCTCCCGGTGATCTCGCGCGTGGTCATCGTTGCGTTGTTGGCAACGCCGGTTTCCGTGCTGTCCTGGGCCACAGCGAACGTGTGGTTGAGAACCGTGCCGATCAGTCCCGGGTCGGACGGAACATTCAATCGGACCCACGCCATTTGATCGGCGTAGCCTACGAGTTCCGGAGTACCCGACCAGGTGACCACGTTCCCAACGACGCTCGTCGGTTCAGGATCCGCCTCCACGTAGGTCAACAACGGGTCGAAGGTCAAAGTGGTCGTCAAGGGGCCGCTGGTAGCTCCGCCCAGGTTGGAGGCCACCGTGTAGAGCATGCAGTCGAACCCCGGACGTGCTGGACCGGACGCGGCGAACCCTTGCACGTCGAGTTCTCCAGGGCCGACCCCGACGCCCACGTTCATGGCCCAGGACTTCAATTCATCCGGCAGTGCGGTGATGACGCTGCCCGAGGTAACCGGCACAGGTTCGTCAGTCACCGTCGGCACCGCAGAGGGTACGAAGGCGCAGGACAGATCATCGAAGCTGACGGCCACGGTCAACGCGCTCCACGCTGGATAGTCTTCAGCGGTACTTCCTTGGAGAACGAATATGGAATCGCCGCGGACGCCGATCAGGTCATGCCAGCCGCCACCGACGTTGGAGGTCCAAGCCGCCAGGGCGTTGCCTGCCGCATCGACCCGGACCAACTGGGTGGAATCGCCCGTAGTGGCAACGCCCGTGGAGACCAGCAGGTCGCCGTTCGGTAATGCTTCGATCCGTCGCAAGCTCTTTCCGTAGTGCTTCGCCCAATCCATGCTGCCGTCGTTGTTCAAGTGCAACAGATACCCCTCGTTCACGAAGCCGCTGGAGCGCCCGGTGACCACGTAGAAGGAGCCATCAGCCGCCTTGAGCATATCCGTGGGGTTCTGTGTTTCTGACATCGGATAGGTGTAACCCCATTGCGCATCGCCATTCGCATCGGTCCGGAAGATGACAAGGCCACCATGGCCGTCCCCTGCGAGGACCGTGGCGGTGTTGTCGGTTTCCAGCACGGCATCCAAGGCAAAACTCCCTTCGGCATCGGAAGTTTCGGTCACATACCGCTTGTGCCAGAGCGGCACACCGTCCGCTCCCAACAAGGCCAGACCTGCCGTCTTCCGACTCACCATCGCGACCAATGTGTTCCCATCGGTGCGTTCGTGCATGCTCTGGAAATAGCATGCGGCCATGCCATAATCCGTGGAATCCGTCATGTAGGACCGTCCCCATTCCGTGCTCCCGGAAGGATCCGATGCGATGATGCACTCGCTCTCGTAATCCCATCCCGGCGATATCCATCCATTGATCAGGTGGCCACCATCGGACCGGGACTGTGCGACCTTCGTGTACATCCATGTCTCCGGGTCGTTATGGATCACATGGCGGTCCCACACCGGCTGCCCGTCCGGGGTCATGAGCCCGTACGACACGCCCAGGACCGACTCCGACCAGGACACATTACCGGAGGTGTGGATCCGGGCGCTGTTCCAGCCCGAACCCCAGTCGGGCATTTGGGCCGGGTGAACGGTATGCAGACAATTCTGGGCCAGCAAGGCGTGGGACGCGATCAGCAAGGGAAGCGTTACGGATCTTTTCATGGCCATTCCGGTTTGGGACGGTCGAAACTATGCCGATGATGGATCACACTTCATCTACTCTTGTGAATTCATCCTTTCGAGTGATGAGGTCGATCGCCCCGCGCGCGCATTCCTCAACTTCAGCAATTGTATCCGGAGTGGGGGCCGCTGTGAGGGGAAATGCACAACCTTCACGCTCGATCCCGTCTTGCCGGCGATCTTCAGACCGGACAACTCCCCAGATCATGATCAGACGTTACGCCTCTTTCTTCTTTGCCTCCGCTCTGGCCGTTCCTTCCACCTGGGCCATCAGTGTCGGGGCGATGAACGTGCAACCTTCCGCTTGTGCCCAGCCCACGGGGGCGATCGACATCTATGTCACCGGGGGACTCGCACCCTACAGTTATCTGTGGAGCAACGGCGCCACTACGGAGGACATTTCGGACCTGCTGCCCGGAGGTTATTCCGTAACGGTGACGGATGCGAACAGCGAGCAGGCATCGGGCAACTGGACGGTCCTCACCACCGTGCTCACGAGCCCGGAAAGCGCGCAGGACGGACATGCCAATTGCATCGAGCAGACCATGGGCGGCGAGGTGCAGGTGATCGAATGGGGGATCAATGGAACGCCGCCTTATGCTTACAACCCACCACCCGCCGGCGTGGACCCGCAG
This sequence comes from uncultured Chryseobacterium sp., assembly GCA_964649165.1. Classification (GTDB taxonomy): domain Bacteria; phylum Bacteroidota; class Bacteroidia; order Flavobacteriales_F; family PHOS-HE28; genus PHOS-HE28. The sequence continues at coordinate 27,827 of CAZYPC010000007.1, read as the reverse complement.
GGTGATCCGTACTTCTATTTCCCCACCGCTCAGCCCGGAAGCACGGTTCATATCGACGTTACCGACGCTAACGGATGCACAGGGACGCTGAGCGAGACCATCGTGATCCCACAATTGGTGGGCGGTCCAGTGATGGTGCAGCAGGACGTGCAGGGCTCCTGCAGCGGCGGAAGCGGGGGAGGCGTCACGCTCGGCAACCTGAACGACGGCTACTTCTTCCAGGGGCCGGGGCTCGTGCTCTTCGATGCCACGAACAACGTGGTGAACTCCTGGTACAACGTCGCGAACACATTGGCCATCACGGATCTGGCGCCCGGACACTATCATGTGCTGCGCGACTGGAACTCCATCCAACAGTACACGGCATGGCCTTGTGATGGCTCCGACACGCTGGGTTTCGATATTCCCGATCTCGGGCCGGATTGCGGTTCGGTGAGCGGTCTTGTGTTCATCGACAACGACCAGGACTGCGCGCAGGATGTCGCCGAAGTGGGCGTGCCGTATCAGGTGCTGGAGATCCTTCCGGGGCCGGTCTACGCGATAACCGGTATCGATGGGCATTACGGTCTCGATCTGCAGGATGGTGACTACTCCTTGGGGCAGACCGACCCCTCGCTCATCCAGTTGTGTCCTGTGAACGCACCGGTTCCGTTCAATGTCGCATCCAACCAGTCCATCATCGACCTGGCGGACAGCAGCATCGTCCCGTTGGACCTGCTCGCCGAACTGGCCTCCGGTGTGATGCGCCCGGGCATGACCGGCACGTACTGGGGTGGAGTGCGTAACCTCTCAACACAACTGAGCGGTACAGTGGCTGTGACGATGCAACTGGACAACACGCTCATCTATGTGGACGCGGCTCCAACGCCCACCAGCGTGATCGGCCAGACGATCTTGTGGGAGTTGCCTGCCTTCACGGCTTTGCAACAACAGATGTTCAGCATCAGCGTGGAGGTGCCCATGGGAACACCGCTCGGAACACCGCTGTCCTCGAGCCTTTTCGTTTCGAACAGTCTGCCTGAAGAAGGGACGGGAACCAACCTGGCCGTGTCGAACACAACGGTCACCGCGTCCTTTGACCCGAACGTGAAAACGGCCCGCACGAGCAGCGGCTTCAGCGATTCGCTCTATTTCATCGGTGCGGACCACAGCATCGACTACACGATCCGCTTCCAGAACACGGGTACGGATACGGCGTTCTCCGTCGTCATCACCGATACCCTGAGCGAAGTCCTCGATATGGCGAGCTTTCAACAGGGCGTGGCATCGCATCCGTTCAGCGTGGCGTTCAAGCCCGGACGCGTGGTGGAATGGACTTTCGCGAACATCCTCTTGCCGGACAGCAACACCAATGAGCCCGCGAGCCATGGTCTGGTGAATTTCCGGATCCGGCCCGCGTTCCCGCTGGTCGGAGGGATGCTCATCGTGAACGTCGCGAACATCAACTTCGACCTGAATGAACCGGTGATCACCGAGCCGAGCGTGCTCACGGCGGAGATGAGTACGGGGATGATCGCTTCCGCCCAAACCACGTCCCTGCTCGTGTTCCCGAACCCCGCGAGCACGACGTTGAGCGTCATCCTACCCGCGAGAACGGGCTCTTTGCGCATCGTCGCAGGCGACGGAAGGACCATGCTCACCAGGGCCGGCGCCCAGGGCCCGACCAACCTGTCCACGGCGGATCTACCTTCGGGTGCGTACGCGGTGGAAGTGACGACGGCTGGTGGCGAGGTGCTGCGCGCCCGGTTCATCAAGCAATAACCGACCCATGAAGAAATCCGTCACCTCTGTTCTCATTGCGATGTGCGGTGCGCTGAACGCCCAGCCCATCGTGGACATCATCCTGGTGCAGAATGAGGCCGACAGCGTGCTGGAATTCTACCTGCGCCCGAATGCTGACTTCGACGGGGTGGTCACCACTGTCGGCTTCACCCTGCGCTGGGATACCCTCTCCGGCGATGCGCTTGGACCGCGTGTGAACGCCTGTCCTTCTGGAATACCCTTCTCATCGACATCGACGGTTATTGATGGCGGTTACTATCACCGGACATACACGGAGTATGGAACCTCTTTGATCATCGACGAAGGCTGTCCTTGGACGGCCTGTGAGGAGCACTTGGTCATGACCATTCCTGTGATCGTCACTGGCGGCTTTGGTCCTTTCGAGATCGTGGAAGGATCCTATTACGTGGGGTTGGGCGGCGGCTCTGGGGAGACGGGTGTGATCAACCCCACGGAACCGTGTCTGAGCACGGGTTTATCTGTTGCATCTAGTGGCGTGGCCAAGGTGATCCTCCTTTTCCCCAACCCGGCCACAAGCGAATTGACCATTACACTCCCCGCTGGCCAGCCCTGGCCTGCGTATGTCGAGGTGATCGCAGCTGATGGCCATACCCTGCGTTTGCCGAACAACAGGGACGGCCACCTGGATATCGCATCGTTCGCCCCCGGGGCTTATGCGCTGAGGGTCAGTGGATCGGTAGGGCGATTCCTGAGGCTCCAGCCCTGACCCGGACGTGCGTGCAGCCAGCCGCCTGCGGATCCCCCTCATTTTCATCCTTTTGGATGATGTCGACGCATGATGTCGCAACTAAATGTGGAACGCATCGGCAACCCCTCCGTTGAAGCGCCGTCTACCATTCGCTTCAGATGAACTACTCCATGGAAAGCTCCTCCACGGCCAGCCGCTCGAACTTGATCCTTACCAGCGGCATCGTCAGCGCTGTGCTCTCCGCCACCATGTTCTGCGTGGCCTACCTGGTGCTCTGAGTACCCTTCCACCGGCGCGGCTATCTTTCGCGGATGCGGCGCCTGCTCCCATCGCTGCTCGCCCTGTGCGCTGCGGTTTGCGGTGCGCAACCTACGCCGCGCTCCCTGCTATGGGCGATCACGCCGCCCATGGGGGAGCCCTCCTTTCTCTATGGTACCTTCCATAGCCGGGACGCCCGCGTTTTCCGATTCCAGGACAGCGTGCTCCTGGCGCTCGAAGCATGCGACCTCATCGCCGGTGAACTGGAGGTGAACGAGGCGCGCAGGCTCGACCCCTCCATCACCAATGCGATGTTGCTGCCATCCGGTGGTTCGTTGGACCGCTTGTACAACAAGCGCGACTATCGACAGGTGATCGGTGCGCTGAAAGCGCGGCTCGGGCCCCTGGCTCCGATGTGCACCAAGTTGCGGCCGTTCTACATCGTGGCCATGCTTTCCGAAATGGAATTGGGCAATGACAGCAGCGTGGTGCTCGATGCATGGTTCCAGGAGCGGGCCATTGCCCTCGGGAAGAAGGTGGTGGGTCTGGAATTGCTATCCGAACAGCTTGCGGCGGTGGAGAAGGTACCACTACGGGATCAGGCTCGCCTGCTCTTCGACCTGGTCACGAACGAGAACACCGATCGCGAGCTGAACGCGGCGCTGAAGGCTTACATGGATCGCGACCTGGATGCGCTTTTCTCGTTGACCGGACGCGATGGCTTACCAGAGCACGCCGACAAGGCCCTGTTGGAGGAGCGCAACGTGCGCATGGCCGAGCGCTTCGCCAAGGAGACGAAGGGGAAGCACAGGCTTTTCGCGGCGGTCGGCGCGGCCCACCTGCCCGGCGAACAGGGCATGCTCGCCGTGCTCCGGTCCAGGGGTTTCGATGTGAGACCGGTGGGTGTGTTGCCGGAGCCCATTGGCGCTTCCGCATCCGTGATGACGCCGGAAACAAAGTCCGCGCGATTGCCACCCGCCTTGATGCTGAAAAAGGGCGTACACCTGCGGAACGATACGCTCGGCTTCGCGGTGGACATGCCCGTTGCACCTCTCAGGCGCATCGAGCGCGATGGGGATACGCTCCGCGTGACCACCTGGACGGGGACCAGTTCCGACGGACATCTGACGGTGAGCGTGACCACCACCGAAGGGTCCGCGATCGAACGCACCGATGCCCGGTCGCGCATCGAAGCCTTCCTGATGAACGGCGGGGAGGACAGCCCGACAGCTCCGTCACTCACGCGCATCGATGGTGCCCAGGCGATCGTGGACCTGGAAGATGATGCCCGTGGCGAACGATCACGACGGATCATCGTGGCAACACCCAAACGCATGCACACGTTCCTGGTTTCGCAAACGGGGGGAAGCTCGCCGCAGCAGGTCGATCAGGTGGTACACAGCATCCGCATCAACGAGGAGGGGAAGGACCACTGAGCCGCTCAGCGGGACATCCAGCAGGTGATGGCGCGGTGGTCGCTCAGTTCATCCGGCAGTGTCCGGAAGCCCCAGGAGCGCAGTTCCGGCCCGTGCATGATGTGGTCGATGCGGAAGCTCGGGAACGCACCGATATAGGTGTGTCCGATGCCACTGCCGCTCTCCACAAAAGAGTCTTCCAGGTCCAGCTCCCGCAACTGGTGATAACTGTAGCTCATGGGCGTGTCGTTCATGTCGCCGCACCAGATCACCGGATGCGGGCTGGCACGCATGTGCGCAGCGATCGTCTCCATTTGTCCGGCGCGTCGGATGAATCCGCTCTTCAGCCGTCGTGCGATGCGTAGACCGCCTTTCTCCAGCACATCCGTGGAAGAACCATCCTGCACGTCTTTCATGAACCGATAGTCCTGATCCCCGAAGCGCAGGCTGGCCAGGTGTGCGTTGTACACCCGCACCGTGTCGCGCTCCATCGCGATGTCCGTCCACAGGCACAGGTTGTTCAGGTCGTCAGGGAAATGGATCGCGCCCTTCGCTATGATGGGTCGTGTGCTGAAGGTGGCGATGCCGAAGTGGTAACCCGTCTTGGTATGCGCGGTGTATTCGTCCGCGTAGTTGGTGAAGCGGTAGTTGCCTGACAGTTCATCCCGCACCGCGGTGCCGACCTTCTTATCGATGTTGAGGAATTCCTGCATGCACAGTACATCCGGATCCTCGATGCGGATCAGGTCCAGCATCTCTTCCTTGGTCTGCGCGTTATGGCTCCAGCTGTACAGGTCGAAGATGCGCACGTTCCAGCTCATCACTTTGAACGGGTCGACAGCGTCCTCGGGCTTGTCGCTTTCACCCGAGAGCTGCAGATACTCACCGGCATGCCCGAACCCGAGCAGGATCGCGATGAGCGAGGGCCAGATGCGGCGTCCGCGGAACAGCAGCCACCAGGCGATACAGAGCAGGTTGGCCAGCAGCAGGAACGGATAGGTCATGCCGAAAAAGGCAAGAGGCCAGAAACTGGTCGGGCTTATCCGGATGCTCAGGTAGGAGAGCAGGATCGCGATGACGGCCAGCACGTTCAGCCACCAGATGGGCAGGTGCCAGCGGCTGAGGCGACGGTGTACGCCCTTTCCCGCTCCCTTTTCATCCTCGCTCATTTTTCCGTCAACCTTCGGGCCTCAAGCTACAAGGCACGGGCCGCATTCAACGGCAAGGTCATCGTTTTTGTGCCAGTGGGTGATCGTTGTTCCCGATGCTGACGGAGGGCGGTCCGAGGCTGTTCACTCCTTGCTGGCATGAAAGAGGAAATCCCGCTCATCCTTGCTCAGGCTTTCGTAGCCTGACCGGGAGATCTTGTCCAGAATGGCGTCCACACGGGCCTGCTTCTCCTTCTTGGCCGCATTGAAGTCGGCGTCCACCATCACACCGCGTCGCGCAGGGCGCTTCTCGACGCGCAGGCGGGAGCGCTTCTTTCCACGCAGGAAGTCACCGATACGCACAAGTCCGTTCACGAATGCCATGCTCCAATCGGCTTGCCCCCTTTTCAGGAAGGTGGCCGCCATGAAACCGTAGACCGCTCCGCCAAGGTGGGCCATGTGCCCGCCCGTGTTGCTGCCCGCGCGAATGCTGATCAGGTCCAGCGCAAGCACGACGATGGCCACGTATTTCAACCGCACGCTGCCGATGAACATCATGCCCACTTCCACTTCGGGCTGGTAGGTGGCGATGCCGATGAACACGGCCATTACCGCTGCGGAAGCGCCGAGGATCACACTGGTGCCGCCCAGACCCAGGTGTGCTGGCATGAAGGCCGCCAACGCATAGAACGCGAAGCCGGAAAGGCCGCCAAGGATGTAGTTGCCCACCATCCGTCGCTCTCCCAGCAGTCCTTGGAACATCTGCCCGCTGAACCAGAACATCACCATGTTCCATAGCAGGTGGAAAGGGTCGAAATGCGTGAGCATATAAGTGACCACTGTCCACGGACGCTGCACCAGGATGGGCCATTCATTGGTGGCCATCAACTGCTCGAGCACTTTGCCTTCGAGGTCGCCCATGCCGGCCATCCAGCCGATGAACCCGATCACATGCACCAGCAGGAAGACACCGATGTTGATGAGCACAAGGCGTTTGGTGGCCCCGCCGAAGCGCCATTGGTTCCTGATCTCGTCCGCTATCGCCATCGCCTACCTCCAGGGGTCGTCGTAGAACATGTTCTTCTTCTCGTACATCCGCACCAGGAAGAACCCGGCTATCAGCCCGCCCAGATGCGCGAAGTGCGCGGTGTTGTCGCCCTCCACGTTCGCCACGCCGCTGAACAGTTCCGCCACCGCGTACATGATCACGAACCATTTCGCCTTCATGTTCACCGGGAAGAAGTAGATGAAGGTGGTGAGCTCCACGTTCGGGTACAACATGCCGAAGGCTACCAGCACACCGAAGAGCGCACCGCTCGCACCGACCATGGGCACCCGCCAGAGGTCATACACCCGTTGGATGGAGGGATCCACGAACGTGTAGACCATGCCTTCATGTTCGCCCCGCAGCACACTTTCGCGCACAGAGGCCAGGTCCGCGCCGCTCAAGCTCTCCAGCGCTTCCCGCGCGCCGAACCATTGCCAGCCCATGTAGAGCGCCGCCGAGCCCAGTCCGCAGAGGAGGTAGTATTTCAGGAAGCGCTGTGATCCCCACCTGTATTCCACGCGGGGCCCAAGCATCAACAGACCGAACATGTTCAGCAGGATATGCCCGAAGCCACCATGCATGAACATGTGCGTGAGGATCTGCCACGGCTTGAAGAGCGGTGAACCGATGAAGTGCAGCCCCAGCAACGTGTCAAGGTCGATACCCGACCCGCGCAAGGGGTTCACCAGCTTCAGGAGGAAGACGAGCCCGTTGATGATGAGCAGGTTCTTCACCACAGTGGGAAGACCGCTGAACAAACTGCCCTGCGGGTTGTATCTCATCCGCGTTCGAATCGTTCGTCCAGTTCCTGCAGTGTCCAGGTGATCAGAACAGGCTTGCCACCGGGTGTGAAATAGGGCATCTCGCAGGCGAAGAGGCGGTCGATCAGGTCGTGCATTTCCGCAGGCCCGAGCGTGCGTCCGCCCTGGTGGGCCAGACTTCTCGCCATACCCCGGGCTAGCGTCGCATGCCGTTCGGCTTTCAATGTGCCACGTTCGTTCTTCACCTGCTCCAACAATTGCTCGATCAGCTTCACCGGATCCTCGTCGCCGCTGTCCACCGGTAGTCCGTTCACCGCCAGACTGCGACCGCTCAAAGGTTCCATCTGGAAGCCCATGGCCGTCAGCTCCGGCAGGATCCCCATCAACAACGCATGGTCGGTGGCGCTCAGTTCGATGGTCACCGGGAATAGCTGCGACTGGCTGGTTCCCTGGCCTTTTTCCAGCGACCGCATGGCACGTTCGTAAACGATGCGCTCATGCGCCCGCTGCTGGTCGATCACCACGATGCCGGTGCGCAGTTGCGCCAGGATGTATCGACCGTGCAGCTGGAAGACCGGACGCGCGCCCAGGTCGGCCGTTTCCCGCATCGGCAGGACCTGCTCCATTTGTGTGCCCTTGGGCCCCGGCGTGCTGAACATCCCCACATCGTCGTGCTGCCGAATGACTCCGCCGTCGGGGAGGTCGAAGAGCCGCTGCCAACCGGCCGGTGAAGCCGGTTTCGGGAATTCGAGCGGCTGCCAGTCGGGAGCCGGCGCGGGCGTGATGGGTGCCACCGGCCGCACCTGCGGCATGCCAGCCATGGAAAGGATGGCCGGCTCCGGTTCGAAATCCAGGCTCGGTGTGATGTTGTGACGGCCAAGTGCGCGCCGCACCGCCGCGTGCACGATGGCGTACACCGTGCGATCGTCCCGGAATTTGATCTCCGTCTTCGTGGGGTGGATGTTGATGTCGATCCACGCCGGGTCGATGCGGATGAAGAGGAACCAGCTGGGGTAGTTGTCGCGTGCCACGAGCTCATCGTACGCTTTGCGGACGGCGTGCTCCAGGTAGTTGCTCCGGATGAACCGGTCGTTCACGAAGAAGTACTGTTCGCCTCGCGAGCGCTTCGCGAACTCGGGCTTGCTCACGAAGCCTTCCACGCGCACGAAGTCCGTGGCCTCTTCAACAGGCACAAGCCGTTCATCGTATTTCCGCCCGAAGACGTGTACGATGCGCTGGCGCTCATTCGCGGCGGGCAATTGGTGGATCTCCTGCTCGTTGTGGACAAGCTCGAAGGCGATGCCCGGGTGCGCCAGCGCCACGCGCTGGAACTCCTCGATAACGTGCTTCAGCTCCACTTGGTCGCTCTTGAGGAACTGCCGCCGGGCGGGCACGTTGTAGAAGAGGCTGCGGACGCTGATCGTTGTTCCGCTCGCGCATGCCACGGTCTCCTGCGCCTTTACGCGGCTCCCTTCGATGAGCACCCGTGTGCCCAGTTCATCCTCGGGCCGGCGCGTGCGGAGCTCCACTTGGGCGATGGCCGCGATGCTCGCCAGGGCCTCGCCCCGGAACCCTTTCGTGCGCACGGCACTGAGGTCGTCCGCGCTGCGGATCTTGCTGGTGGCGTGCCGCTCGAAGCTCAGTCGCGCGTCCGTGGGCGTCATGCCCTGGCCATCGTCGATGACCTGCACCAGGGTGCGGCCGGCGTCCTTGAGTACGAGGACGATGTTCGTCGCACCCGCGTCCACGCTGTTCTCCAGCAGTTCCTTCACTACGCTCGCCGGGCGCTGCACCACCTCGCCAGCAGCGATCTGGTTAGCCACGTGGTCGGGAAGAAGACGGATGATGTCGGACATCGGTGAGAGGCCGCAAATATCGGGTCGGGTCCTTCCGCAGATGGCGCAGATGACACAGATTGTGCCCACGAAGCTGCATCGGGCATTGACCGACCGGTCTCATGAGGCAGGAACGAAAAAGCCCCGTTCACACGGGGCCTTCGTGAACGTTCAAGCAGCGCTCAGGCTTTCTTCTTCGCAGGCTTGCCTTTGGGCTTCTCGCCTTTGGCCGCTGCTGCAGCAGCGCGCTTGTTCAGTTTCAAGGTGGCTTTGCGCTTCGACTTCAGTCGGGCTCCGCTGTCCTGTGGCATGGTGTATCGTTTTGTGGGCGGCGAAAGTAACTGACCGCTCAACGTGGACGAGAACACCCGGGCCCCGGTCATGACGCTTGGTCACGGGGGTAGTTTCGGCTCCCGAGAAAAACGATCCCATGCTCCGACTTTCTACGCTTGTTCTGGCAGCCCTTGGTGTTGGCCAGCTATCCGCACAACAGATCTCGCTCGATTGGGCCACCGAGGTAGTCCCCGCGAACAACCGCGTGAAGACCGCCAGCAATGGCGGCGTGTTCGCGCTCGGTACCGGTGATGACAGCGCCCTGTTGCAGCGCCTTTCAGAAAGCGGTACCGTGCAATGGACCAAGACGCTCTCGGCCCCCACGCTCTACGCCATCGATATGGACGTGGACGCGAGCGACAACATCTACATCTATGTGGGCTTCACCACCGGCCAACTCGATCTGGACCCGGGGCCGAACACCACGCTCGTGAACCCCGGCAAGGTGTACGCCAAGTACAACAGCAACGGCCAGTTCCAGTGGGGTTTCAGCCTGGAGAACAGCACGGACATGAGCGAAGACTACGGCGGGGTCTCCTGTGATGATGCCGGCAACCTCTACATCTGCGGTGACCTCGGCCAAGGCGTGTACGACTTCGACTTCGGAGCGGGCGTGAGCGAACTCACCGTCGGCGATTTCTCAACCGGCAGCTTCATGGCGCGCTACCGCGCGGACGGGGCACTGGCCTGGGCGAACATCGAAACGTACTACTCCGGCTTCTGCAGTTCGCGCGATATCTCCGCGATGCGTGATGGAAGCAGCTTCTTCGTGATCCGCAACCTGGATAATGGTGGCCCGCTGAATTCCCAGATCGATGTGGACTACGGCCCCGGCACGCACAACGTGTACACGGAGACACAGCACATCCTGCGCTACGACAGCGCCATGCAGTTCATGGCCGAAGGTGACGCCAACTATGGCGACATCCGCCTGTGCGCGGATGCTTCCGGTTCCGCCTATATGATGGGCCAGGCGCAGGCTGGCGCTGGTTTCTGGGCGCTCAAGTACAACCAGGCGGGTGAGGACCTTGAGCAGATCTACAGCACGTCCTTGCCCGTCTCGGGCAATCTGCGGCTTGGCGATATCGCCCCGGATGAACAAGGCGCCTGCCTCGGTATGTACAGCAACAATGGGCCCGGGGGTGTCATCCGATTCTACAAAATGAACGTGAGCGGCCTGGTCGATTTCAACCTTACCATCTCCCAAGGGAACGACTACACCTATCCCGGTGGCAAGGGCTTCGATCTGGATGGCAGCGCCCTCTACTTCGGCACCTACAACCAGAACTACACCGTCGACTTCGATCCGGGACCCGGTGTGCTCAGCCTGCCTGCCAACTCCAGCAATGACGGGGTCGTCGCCCGCTTCGACTGGTGCGCTGGTGCGCCGTACGATCCCTTCGAGATCTTCACGCCGGGCGGCCTGTGCGTGGGCGAGCCCGCCATCTTCACGGTTTCCGCCTTCGGTGATGCGAGCAGCTATGACTGGACGGTGCCGGCCAACTGGATCATCACGGAAGGACAGGGTACCGGTAGCATCACGGTGCTGGTGGATATCGCCGGGGCAGGCGCTGTTTCCGTGACGGCCGTGAACGATTGTGGCGTCAGCGCCCCCATCGCGCTCGACTTCGGGTTCAGCGATGTTCCGCTGGTCGACCTCGGGCCGGATCAGGTGATCTGCCCTGGAGGAAGCGTCCTGCTCGATGCCGGCAACCCCGGAGCGACCTATGAATGGACGCCCACCGGCGAGTTCACAGAGACCATCAACGCGGCCCCGGTGACCAGCACGACGTATTCGGTGACCGTCACCGTGAACGGTTGTGCCGCGAGCGATGAGGTAACGGTCGTGGTTGATCCCTGCATGGGCATCAGCCCGACGGAGGCGACCGCTGTTTCGGTATGGCCGGTGCCCGCCGTGGCGGGTGAACCGGTGCAGGTGAGCGGTATCCGCGCGACGGACATCCTCGCGCTCGTTGGCCCTGATGGTCGCCAATGGCCTCTCCGTTCCACCAACCGCGCCGGTTTGCTGGAGCTGCGCACAGCGGACCTCGCGCCCGGTGCGTATTCACTTCGCTTACGCAACGCTCCGGCCTTGCGCATCGCGCTGCGGTAGGATGGAACGCTGATACCGCTGATGAGGCGGATGGGCGCTGATGCTGACAGGCGTTTTTCGTCGGCGTCCATCCTGTGCATCGGCGGTCCATGTGGATGCTGCGGTGCAGTGTTCGGATGCAAGGCTGTTGCCGTTGATAGCGCGTACGCGAATCAGCGCCCATCACAACGATCCGCGTCATCCGAGGTCCATTCCCTTACATCCCGAGTATCTTCCCGCACCAACCCGCGTGCGATGAAGTTCCGCTCACTGTTCTGCGCCCTCGCAGCGCCATCCCTGTTGTGCGCCCAAGAAGTGGGCAATATCACGTGTGTACCTGCCTTGGCGGAGCAGGTGATGAAGGGCCTGTACGATCCCGCGGGCTTCGCGTCCAGCGACCCCATCAGCGACCACGCCACCATCCTCTGCGCATTGCGTACGCGCGTTTCCGCGGATTCACTGCATGCGCATCTGGAGACGCTCACCCGCTTCCACACGCGCCATGCCTTTTCGGATACGCTATCGCCGGACACCGGCATCGGTGCCGCCCGACGATGGGCTTTCGGCAAGTTCCAGGAGTTCAGCGCCGTGAGCGAGAACCGATTGATACCCGCTTACCTCTCCTTCGACTACACCGGCGACCCCTGCGGCACGGATGGCTTCGGCTGGCGGAACGTGTTGGGTGTGCTGCCCGGCACCGACCCGGTCGACCCGGCCCTCGTCATCGTCGAAGCCCACTTGGACAGCCGCTGCGCCGAAGCCTGTGATGCGACCTGTCTCGCCCATGGCGCGGACGACAATGGCAGCGGCTCCGCGCTCGTGCTCGAACTCGCCCGGGTGATGAGCCGGTACAGCTTCGACCACACGATCGTCTTCATGCTCACCACCGGTGAAGAGCAGGGGTTGGTGGGAGCGGTGGCCATGGCGAAGTGGTGCGTGGACAATGACGTCGCCATCAAGGGCGTGCAGAACAACGACATCGTGGGCGGCATCTATTGCGGCACCACGGCCAGCGAGCCGGGTTGTGATGTGGAGGGCGAGGTGGACAGCCTCCAACTCCGGCTCTTCTCCAACGGATCCATCAACCAGCCCTACCGTGGCTTCGCGCGTTCCATCAAGCTGTGGTACGAAGAGAAGCTAAGGCCCCATGTGCCCGTGCCCATGACCATCAGCGTGATGGGCATGGAGGACCGGGAGGACAGGGGAGGGGACCATATCCCGTTCCGTGAACGGTACTTCCGCAACGTGCGCTTCACCGCCGCGCATGAACACGGCAACGCCAATACGGCCGACAGCACTTACCACGACCGGCAGCACACCAGCGCCGACATCCTGGGCGTGGATACCGACGATGACCTCGCCGTCGACAGCTTTTTCGTGGACTTCAACTACCTCCAGCGCAATACGGTGATCAACGGCATGAGCGCGGCGCTGCTCGCCCTCGGTCCTGAGCCGCCCGGTTTTGAAGTTCTCGATGGAGCGGACGGGCTTCGTGTGGCCATCCAGCCTGCGCCAGGTGCTCTCGCCTATCGAATCGGCGTGCGCACGACCAGCTCCAACCTGGACTTCGACGCGCTCTACCGCACCACCGATACGCTCTTCCTGGTACCCGGACAGGTCGCCGGCGAGCCGTACTGGCTCAGCGTGGCCGCCATCGACGCGGAAGGCATCACCAGCCCGTTCTCCAGCGAGATCCAGCGCACCAGTGATGCGGGTACGGCCTCCGCTCCGGTGGATGACCTGCCGTACGGCTTGCCGTGCGAGCCGATCGGGGTGGGGGAGGTGCCCGGATCGGCCGGGTATTCGGCCGTGCTGACCTGCGCTCCGGACCCTTTCTCCGAGCATACCGTGATCCATGTGGACTGGCCAGCAGGCGACAGCCACTGCCGCGCCATGATCATCGCACGGGACGTGCTGGGCCGGACGATCCGCCTGATGGACCTTGAACTATCGCCAGGACAGAACACGTTCGATTATCAGGACCGTGCTCCATCCGGCCCTCGGCTCTTTTCCCTCATCGGCCCATCAGGTATCCTTGCCACGCGACGCGCCTGCGCGATGAACGACTGAACCGTAATACCGACCGATGCTTCGCCCGTTCCTATCCCTCTATCCGGCCCTCATCGTCAGTGTACCCACCGCTTTCGCCCAGCCGGTGATCCATGCGGCCATGCACCTGCCCGTGGCCGGTACTTCGCGCCCCATCTGTTATTCCGCCATGATGCTCGAGGAACCACCGGGCGGGGTCGCCGCGATCTGGGATCTGACGTGGCTGGACGCGGAGCCTGCTGATACGATATGGTACATCGACCCTTCGATGACCCAACAAGGGACCGCGTTCGGCAGCGCGGTGGCGGTCGTCGATTCCTTTGATGTCGAGTTCGCGTCCGTACGATATCTGGCCATGGGCACCGATGGGCTCAACGACGCCGGGTACGAGATGTTCTACTGCCCGATGGCCACGCTACGGTTGCTGCTCCCGACCGTCGTTGAATTCGGCGACTCCTTCAGCGATGAGCATGGTGCATACTGCACCTATGAGAGTTCCGATCCCCCGTTGTGGCTGGAATTCGCGGAGTCCGGTACCCATGATCTGATCGCGGACGGTTGGGGAACCCTCCTGTTGCCATGGGGAACCGTGGAGAACGTGCTGCGCACCAGTTCGGTGTGGCAGTACCTGCGGAACGATCCACCACCTGCGCAGGACATGGAGTTCAGACAGGAGATCACCGACTATTGGCACGATGGTGCGGTGGAGCCAGTGGTCCGCATCGTGAAGCGGTTCCAGCGCTTGGCGGGTGCCAGCCAGTGGAACGAGACCGGCCATCATGTGGAGCACATCATCGACATCGGTCTTGGCTTGGATGCGCGCGTGGTACCGACCGTAGACCTTTCCCCGAACCCGACCCAAAATGTGGTCCGTATCCGGACCAACGGTCCGCTCCAGCCCGGCACGCGCATTCAGGTGTACGATGCGGTGGGCAGGATGCGCTGGGCACCAACATCGGGCGAGCGATCAGAAGAGGATCACACGTTGGAGATCGACCTGAGCGCCCTTGAGGCGGGCCACTACACGGTGCGCATTCCAGGTGATGCGGGCCGTTCGATCACCGCCCGCGTGGTCAAGTTGTAGCATCCGGATCACCTCGGCCGCTCCGGCACAACGATGTCCTCCAAATGCGGATCGCCCGTTGGCGGTACAGGGCCATACTTCGTTTTCGGTCCTTTTGAGTCCGATGTGCCCGGCGGCCGGACATGGTCGCCCCGGATGTGCGGACATGGGATCGCTTTGCGGCGGATCGGTGTCGTCTCGCAACGGATGCGCCATGGCACGCCCGCTTCGATGGTGAAGGGTTGCACAACCCTTCCTTGTCGCAACTCTACACTTGCTCAGTGCTGTGCGTTCTTACCACGAACGGCCGGACCACTTGTCCGGAGTGCCGGTCGGGCGTGCTTGCGCGGCATCGAAGCCAACGAGCAGAACCCCGCTTGCCGGAACAACGCGACGCCGTTCCCTGGTCATGCCGCGCAGCGCGGATCCCCCGGGCTTTCAGCCTGCTGCCCATCCCGTCCTGTTCACAACTGCCTCCCGCACCGGCCAACCGCCGCATCCCACCCCGGTAGTTTCGCGCGTTGTTCGTTATGCGGCGCGCCAATTGCTTTCTGAACCCCTGATGAAACGCCCTCTCCTCGCGTTCGCCGTGGCCGTGCTGGCGGTGATGTCCATCAGTAGTGGCCCTCCGGGCCGAACCAGCCGGGGCCGCACGCCAGCTTTCCTGGACGGCCCCATGCCGTGGGCGGACAGTGTGCTGGCCAGCTTGAGCCTCGATGACCGCATAGCGCAGTTGATGATGGTGGCGGCTTACAGCAACAAGGGCCGCGAACATGTGCGTAACGTGGAGGACCTGGTGCGTCAGCGCAACATCGGGGGCCTCATCTTCTTCAAAGGCGGGCCTGTGCGGCAGGCGGACCTCACCAACCACTACCAGAAGCTGGCGCGTACGCCGCTTCTCATCGGCATGGACCTGGAGTGGGGGCTGGCCATGCGGCTGGACAGCACCATGCGCTTCCCCAAACAGATGACCTTGGGTGCGCTGCGCGAGGACGAGGGCATCGAGGCCATGGGGGCGGAGATCGCGCGGCAGATGAAGCGGCTCGGTGTGCAGGTGAGCTTCAGTCCGGTGGCGGATGTGAACAACAATCCGGCGAACCCCGTGATCAACGACCGCAGCTTCGGGGAGGACCGAGAACTGGTCGCGCGCAAGTCCATCGCCTATATGAAGGGCCTTCAGGGCGGCGGTGTCATCGCCACGGCCAAGCACTTCCCCGGCCATGGTGATACGGATACGGACAGTCACCTCGGCTTGCCGCTCATCGCGCAGACGCGCGCGCGCCTGGATTCACTCGAATTGTACCCGTTCGAGCGGATGGTGCAGGAGGGATTGGCCGCAGTGATGGTCGGCCACCTCGAGGTGCCCGCACTGGATACCACCAAGGGTCTTCCCAGCACGCTGAGCAAGCCCATCGTGAGCGATCTGTTGGAAAAGGAGCTCGGCTTCCAGGGGCTCATCTTCACGGATGCCCTGAACATGAAAGGCGTGGCCAAGGCGGACAAGCCCGGCGAGATCGAGCTGAGGGCCCTGCTCGCGGGCAACGATGTGCTGCTCTTCCCGCAGGACCCCGTGAAGGCCATTGAGCGCATCCGGCAAGCGGTGGATAGCGGTCTGGTGCCGCGCGAGATGATCGACCACAGGTGCTTGAAGCTGCTGCGCGCGAAGGAGTGGGCGGGGCTCACGCGCCTGCAGCGCGTGGAGACCGCCGGCCTGGTGGCGGACCTGAACACATCGCAGGGCCAAGCGCTACGCCGATCGCTGTTCCAACACGCCATCACCGTGCCGCGCAACAATGCGGTGGTGCCGGTGCGCGGACTGGATACCCTGCGCATCGCTTCGCTCGCCATCGGCGATACGCTCCACTGCGCTTTCCAGCAACAGCTCGGCCGTTACGCGCGCATCGATGACTTCCGCTGCGACAAGGTACTGAACGCGGACAGCGCGAACGCCCTGCTCGGCCGACTGAAGCCGTATGACCTGGTGATCGCCTCCGTACACGGCACTACCTTCAAAGTGGAAAAGGAGTTCGGCATCCCGCAGATCACGCTCGACTTCCTTCGTCGCCTGGGCGACCAGAACAAGATGGCCTTCGCGCTCTTCGCGAACCCCTACCGCCTGACCCAGGCCTACGGCGCGCACCGCTGGGGAGCCGTGCTTTGCGCCTATGAGGAGAACGACGACACGCAGGATCTGGTTGCGCAGGCCCTGTTCGGCGGTATCGGCGTGAGCGGCCGCCTACCGGTGACC
Source organism: uncultured Chryseobacterium sp. (assembly GCA_964649165.1). Classification (GTDB taxonomy): domain Bacteria; phylum Bacteroidota; class Bacteroidia; order Flavobacteriales_F; family PHOS-HE28; genus PHOS-HE28. The sequence continues at coordinate 11,086 of CAZYPC010000007.1, read as the reverse complement.
GCCTCTTCCTACTTCTCGCAGGGGAGGGGATTGGTGCTGCCAGCGTTTGACCGGCTCTCCTACGGTCTGCCGGAGGCGGACAGCGTGCGAACCGCCGATCTGCAGGACATCGACGCCATCGTGCGGGAAGGGCTGGTGAAGCAGGCCTATCCCGGGTGCCGGGTATTGGTGGCCCGCGATGGGCACGTGCTCTGGGATAAGGCCTATGGCACAACGAGCTATGCGGGTGGCCGCGCGGTGCGAACGGATGACGTGTACGATCTGGCGAGTGTGACGAAGGTGGCCGCCACGACGCTCGCGGTGATGAAGCTCTACGACGAGGGCCGCATCGACCTGGACGCCACGCTGGGCACCTACGTGAAGGACCTGGAACCGAAGTACCCGGTGCATGCGCGCCTCGTGTTGCGCGACATCCTCACCCACCAGGCGGGACTGGTCGCTTTCGTGCCTTACCACAGCAGGCTTGTGCGCGAGGGCCGGCCACGCGCGGACGTCTTCAGCGCTGTGGCCGATGCGGAGCATTCCGTACGCGTAGCCGAGGGGCTGTTCATGAAACCGGCCTACCAGGACAGCCTGTGGGCAGCCATGTTGGCCGCCCCGGTGAAGGCACGCGGTGAATATGTGTACAGCGATCTGGATTTCCACTTCATGGCACGGGTCGTGGAGGCGGTGACCGGAGAGAAACTGGATGCCTATGTTGAGCGCACTTTCTACCGTCCGATGGGCCTCTCCACCATGGGCTATCTTCCTTGGAAGAGGCTCCCGACCGACCGCGTGATGCCCACGGAGGATGATCACGATTTCCGCATGCGTCTGTTGCGAGGGGACGTGCACGACCAGGGTGCAGCCCTGCTCGGTGGCGTGGCCGGGCATGCGGGTCTCTTCAGCGATGCCAATGATCTGGCGGCGCTCCTGCAGATGCTCCTGAATGGCGGCACCTACGGCGGTGCGCGCTACTTGAGCGACAGTACCATCGCCACCTTCACCCGCTGCCAGTTCTGCGCGAACATGGTGCCGCAAGCGGGCGATAATCGCCGCGGGCTTGGCTGGGACAAGCCACAGCCCTCTGGCAGACCCGGGCCCGCCTGCGATTGCGTGAGCTACCTCAGTTTCGGGCACACGGGATTCACCGGCACCCAGGTGTGGGCCGATCCACTCGACAAGACCATCTACATCTTCCTGAGCAACCGTGTGCATCCGAACGCTTCGAACAAGAAGCTGGGCGAGCTGAATATCCGCACACGCATACAAGAGGTGGTGCATGCCGCCGTAGCGAAGCGCGGGAGATGAGGACCCCGGCTGGGGCTCGTTCGGCGTTCTGAACGTGTAACGGACAGGGTCCGCTGCGGCGTCTCTCCGGTCTTTCCGTCCACGACAGGCGTTCAGCCCATTCCGGTCACGCCACTTGCGCGGCGGTTCCGACCATGTGCTCAGCGGCAGCCGCCACCTGCTCCGTGCGGCCGTTCGTGGCCCGGTGATCGCATGCGGTGCCGCAGCCCGGAAGACGTCCGGGAAGTGAACAAGAACCACTACCAGCAACACCGTATCCGCCATGCGCTTTTCTCCTGTATCCACCCTGATCGTGGCCACCGCCGCTCTGTCGTTTACCGCCTGCACTTCTGAACGGGGGCTCACCGTGCAGCGCCCTGCCGAAGTGAGCGTGCCCGCCAACGCCCGACGCGTCGTGCTGCTGGACCGCACGCAGCCGCGCTCAGGTTTCAGCAACAGCTTCGAGAGCTGGACCAGTCGCGAATCTGGCATGGACAAGGAACTCGGCCACGAGATGAACGCGGCGCTCCAGGAAGCGCTGGGTGCCAATGGGCGCTTCGAGGTGGTGACGGTTCCCGGCCGCTACGAGGGTTCCGGTACCGGTGTGCTTCCCGAGCCGCTCTCGTGGGACACCATCATCCAGGTTTGCTCGCGCACGGAGGCGGACATCCTGATCGCCTTGGAAGCCCTGGATACCGATGTGAACATCGATCAGCGTGAGCGCATCATCCAGGACACGCATCGCGGCCGCCCCATCGGCCGGGCGCGCACGGAATACTACGCCACCCGCAAAACCACCTTGAAATACGGCTGGCGCGTGTATGACCGGCGGGGCCGCATCATCCTCGACATGTTCACCGACCACTCCACAAGGAACGATGAGCACATGGGCGTGAACAAGTACGATGCGAAGAACGGTCTGCCGGACAAGCGCGGCGTGGTGCAGGATCTCAGTTCGGCAGCCGCGCACCGTTACGCGCGGCGCTTCGCACCCTCGTCCGTCGTCGTGGAACGCATTCTGTACACCGGTGGTGACCGCCGCCTGCGAGATTCGGAGAAACTCACCCGCAGGAATGACTGGGAAGGGGCGATCCGCATCTGGGAGACTATGCTCACAGACCCGAAGACCAAGCTGCGGGGTAAGGCCTGCTACAACATGGCCGTGGCCTACGAGATGATGGGTGACCTGCCCAAGGCCCGCGATCTCGCCCGGCGCTCCGCCGATGAATTCGGCAACAAATGGGGCAAGAGCTACGCTGCGGAGATCGAGGGTCGCATGAAGGATGAGGTCCGCGTGCAGGAGGAGCGCCAGCTCATCGATGCTCAGTAGAATGGTGGAGCAAGCGCCACCTGCTCACCCTGCCCCGCCACTTGCTCGACCGCGCTAACCCTCCGTTCCCCGATGTGCTTGTTTGGCACCGTGAACGACAACAAGACCAGGCCCGTAAGCCCGGCATCAGATAAAAGACCGAGCCCGTAAGCCCGGCGAAGAGACAAAGCCCTGACCCGTAAGTCAGGCGATATGAAGAGTAAGCCCGAGCCCGTAAGCCCGGCGAAGAGACAAAGCCCTGACCCGTAAGTCAGGCGATATGAAGAGTAAGCCCGAGC
>CAZYPC010000007.1:0-8109 GCA_964649165.1 uncultured Chryseobacterium sp. | reverse complement strand
CTGACCCGTAAGTCAGGCGATATGAAGAGTAAGCCCGAGCCCGTAAGCCCGGCACCGAAGAGACAAAGCCCTGACCCGTAAGTCAGGCGATATGAAGAGTAAGCCCGAGCCCGTAAGCCCGGCACGGAAGAGACAAAGCCCTGACCCGTAAGTCAGGCGACATGGAGTAAGACCCGGCCCGTAAGCCTGGCTTCCGGACCAAAGCCCCGCCCTGTGCGGGGTTCTTGGTTTTTATGGCATTTGCATCGGGATGGTCGATAGCGACCGGCCATTCATCGATGCTTTGGCCCACAGTCGTGGAACAGAGTATTTTACGGCTCCATCCCGCCTGCATGAAACAGCTTTCCACGCTCGTGTTCACTTCACTTCTGATCGGCGAGGCGACCGCCCAGAATGAATGCTCCGGTGGCCGTTATTCGGACCCGGCCCATTTCGATTCGGTGGTGGTAACGCTCGCCGTGCCTTTTGGCAGCAACACACCTGTGTCCGGCGGAGGCACCGAATCGCTGGAGATGGACATCTATGAACCCTATGGCGATACACTTTCCGCCCGGCCGACGGTGATCGTGGCGTTTGGCGGGTCGTTCATCGGTGGCACGCGTGCCGATGTGGCTGAGTTGTGCGAGCGGTTCGCCAGACTCGGGTACGTTGCTGTGGCGCCCGACTACCGCGTCGGCTTCTTCTTTCCCAACGTGAACACCACGCAACTGGCCGTGGTCCGCTGCATGCACGACCTGCGCGCGGCCATCCGGTGCCTGCGCAAGACCGCTGACCTTGACGGGAATCCGTACCGCATCGATACCGACCGCATCATCGTGGGCGGTGTGAGCGCCGGTGGCATCGGGGCCATCCACGCCACTTATCTCGACCAATCCAGCGAGATCCCCACAACACTCTACGACGATACACTCACGATCGGCGCCATCGAAGGCAACAGTGGCTGGCCGTCGTATTCGAGTGAAGTGATCGCTTGTTGGAGCATGAGCGGAGCCATCGGCGACACTTCCTGGATCCAACCGGGCGACCAGCCCCTTTGCAGCATCCATGAAACGGGCGACCCCACGGTACCTTACGGTACACAGATGGTGAGCGTGATCGGTATCCCGACAGGCCTTACGGCTTCCGGGAGCAGCGATATCCACCTGCGCATGGACCATGTGGGTGTGCCCAATTGCTTCCTCAGCTACACAGCCGGTCAGCATGTGGGTTATTTGACCTACGATACCGAGAACTCCATTGCGTTCGTCACCGATTTCCTGGCCAATGTGGTGTGTGGAAACGATCCGGATTGCGGGACGATCTACGCGGGCCTCCAAGAAACGGGAGAGGGACCGGGGCTGTCTGTTTCCCCCAATCCGACGGATGGCCTGATCACCATCAGGCCGGATGAGCGTTGCACGATCACTGTGCTCGATGTCGCTGGGCGCGTGATGAACGTGCTTTCAGCGTCCAAAGGATCGGTCGTGCTGGACCTGAGCGCGCTGCCCGCAGGTGTGTACGAAGTGCGATGCGTGGGTGGCCAAGTGCGTAGCAGCCGCTTGGTGAAGCGATGACCAGGAAAGACGAAGGCCGCCTCGGTGGAAGCGGCCTTCGCTATGGGACGGCTTTATGCTTACTGCGCGTCGTCGTCACCGAAATTCACACCGATGGTCAGGCCATAGGTGACGTAACGGCTGTCGATCTCCTTCACGCTCTCCACATCGCTGAACGCGCGGTTCAAGCCGAAGCTGGCGCTTGGGCTCAGGGTGAACAGGCCCATGTCGAAGCCCAGGCCGGCCTCCAGGTTGAAGGAACCGCTGCTGAAGTCGCCCTTGTCCCAAGCGATGTCCGCGTTGTTCGTTCCATCCACGCTCATCAGCACATCGTAGCTCGGACCGGCGAAGAAGCGCAGGTCGAACTGGTAACTGTCGATGATGCGGTAGCCGCAAAGCGCGCGCAACTTCAGGTTGGTGGTGATCAGCTTGCTGTCGTTGGTGATTGTATTGCCACCGTCGAAGCTGCTGATGGTGCGGTTGCGGCTGATGAAAGCGCCCGGCTGGAAGAACAGACGGTCGCCGATGCGCACGTCGCTACCGAGGGTCCATCCCACGGAAGCTTTGAAGTCCTGACCCTCGACCAGTTTCCCGGTCAGGTCCTGGAACGTGAGGCCCATCTGGGGATTCACTTGGAACTGGGCGCTGGCAGTGCCTATCGTGGCGGTCACAGCCAACAGGCTGAATAGCTTTTTCATTCGTGGTCCGGGATTGTCCGGCGAGGCGAAGTTGGCAACGGCTGTGCCAAAGCGGTAATACGGCCCCTAACCGGTTGGCCGTCAGTCTTCCTCATCGCCTGCCGATGCGCATGGCCAACGGCCAACGGACGTCCCGTTCGCCATCGCCCCAGGCCGATCGAAGGTCCTGCCGAACGAGGTCAACCGGGTCTGTCCCGTGTTCCATCCTGTATCGCTGTACCGCACTCCAGGTACCGAGGTAGCCGATGAAATGCTCCAATGAGCAGCGCATGCGGACGTCCATCGCAGGCGCGCTTATCTCTGTGAACGGGAAGGGGAGCTCGCGATAGCCATTGTTCACGTATCGGCGTTCAGGCGGCCAGTATGGTCCCACGACCGTGAACTGGAACCGTTCGAGCACGGCATCCACGGGTGGGGACACATGAGCGTTCCAGTAAGTCCACAACGCGATGACGCCACCGGGCTCCAGTACGCGCCGCGCCTCCGCATGAAAGGCATCATGTTGGAACCAGTGCGCCGCTGCCGCTGCGGTGATGAGTTGAGCGCTGCCGTCTTCCACAGGGATCCGCTCCGCGGGAGCCACCACATAGCGCACCCGGTCACGCGCCATCGCAGCGGCGATCTGCTCGGGGCTCGGGTCTATGGCCACCACCTCGCTGAAGTGTTCCGTCAGACCCATGGCCGCCTGTCCGTTGCCGGTACCGCAATCCACCGCGCGTTCGTGCCGCGTGCAGAGTGCGGCCAGGTGGCTGAACAGTTCGGCCGGGTAGCGTGGGCGGAACGTCGCGTAGTTGCCGGCGATGGGCGAGAAATGGTCCTTGAAGGTCATGGTGCTCGAAGGTCGATCAACTACAGCCTCCACAACCTCCGCAGCCCGAGCCCCCGCACCCTGAACCACCGCATCCGTGACCGCCACATGCTGAAGCTCCGCAACCAGTCCCGCAGGCGGAACCACAGCCGGTGTCCGTTCCTGTCGGCTTGCGTGGCCCGAAGCCTTCTCCATCCAGGTCGGGAAGGAGCGATGGGTCGAGACCCGCCAGCAGGGCCACGTTCCCGTGCAAACGCGCGAGCAAGCGTTGTGATGACACTCCCCGAGCATTCAACTCCGGAACGATCGATCGTTGAGCGGCGGCCAGTTCCTGCATCAATGCGCTGTGCGCGACCTGGCCTGCATCATTCAGCCTCGCGTTGCCCAGGAATCGGTTCAGGAATCCACGCTTCCAGAGCATCCGGGTACGCGGGGAATCCGTGATCATGGACCTGTAGGTGGGAAGGCTTGCCGCCTTCTCGCGTGCGATGCTCACCAGGTTGCGCAACAGATGTCGGGTATCACTGGAATAGAAGCGGGCGACGAACACTTGTTCGTGCGCGAGGGGACGATAGCGCCTGTATCCCGGGCCTCGCTTCACATAGCTCAAATGTCGCGAACGGTCGTGGATGTTCCCTGCACGGTTCGTTTCCTTGTATAGAACGAGCACCTCTTTCAGGAGCAGGTCAATCAAGGTAGTCTTGAGAAGTCCGCGCATACCGGCAGCGCCCTTTTCGCGAAGTAGCAGATTCTCCGCCGGCGTGAGCGTTTCCAGGTAGTTCATCGCCTGGCTCGGAACGGTTTCCGAACCACCCAATGCTCGCCCACGTCCACGCGCTGGAAGTTGATGCGTGCGAAACGCACCTCGCTTGCGGGCCACAGATCGACCGGTGGTTCAAGGCCGAAACGCTCGACGTAGGAACGCTTCGTCCTTCCGTACCAGTCCGTGAATTTGTCCTGCTCCTTCGCACCGCCCAAGGTGGGCCCGTGATGGATCTCTTGCCCGAGCACGTGCGGACAGAATTCCTTCCAATAACTGCGCGTGTAGATCAGGTGAAGATGCCATACCTGATCCACCTCATCGCTCGGCGTGCAGGGATGGTCCACAACGCAGAGAAGATACATGAAGCGTTTGTACTCCGCGATGGCGCGTAAGGCGAACTCCAATGTCCAGCCGTTCTCGCGGGCCAGCCGCGCGCTGAATGTGAGCGGTGCGTCCGGATCATCCAGTTCGAACGCCTGCACCCGTTCCCATAGGCCATCATGCACGTTGCGCATCTCCTGCAGCGGTGATGGGATCGTGCGCGGCTCCATCCTGTGCGGTCGGGATCACTGGCCGACGATGGTGAGCCCTTCGGGTGTCTCTCCGTTCTCCAGCTTTTCCATGGCGGCCAGCGCAGCCGTGCGGGCTTCCACTTTCGTTTTCCACCCGTCCGGCCCGGCGAGACCGGTCGCTTTTTGTTGCTGGATGTAGAGCTTGCCACGATCATAGATGGCGAAGCCGAACGTGCCATTGGGGGCCGGAGCGATGCTCCAGGTGTAACGAGGACCGTTCGCATTGAACGGAACGGTAGTGGGGTTCGCCTGTTCGGGTTGTACCTCTTCCGGAGGCAGCTCCAGCGATCTGGCCGGCTCGGGTGCCGGCTTTGCGGCCTCCACTTCCGTGGTTGCCGGCGCAGGGGCGGAGGAGCAAGCGGCGACCAACAGGAGGCTCGAAAGAAGGAACGAGGTTCTCACGCGTGACATCTTCGATGAGGTGCCCGCGATAATGCGGGCGGCCGATGCCAAACTTAGTGGGGCGGCGGCTCCAATGACCGGCTCACTTCTTCTTGAACTTGCCGCTACGCCAGGCCTGCATGAACTGCGCCCAGGCGATCGGGTTGAGCAGGCTGATCGTGGGCATGCCGCCTTGCTGATAGAGCTTCGTGTTGGCCATGGCGGCGGTCATCTGTTGGCTCATCCCCGGGTCCGAGGGCATGTTCTCCAGTCGTTGGATCACTTCGGCGCTGCTGAGGTTGCGCATGGCGAGTTGGTAGTCGTCCTCGCTCAGGCGCAGGTTGAGAAAGGCCTCCGCGAACTGTTCCTTGCTCGGCCAGGGCGTCACCAGCACGGGGTCCAGCACGATCGTATCCGGGTGGAGCACATGGATCATGGAGTATTTCGTGTCCCGGATGGTATCCGGCACGATGAAGTGGTCGCGTTTGAAGCCTACCGCAGCGAAGCCCAACGTATCCCCAACCTGCGCCACGAAGCTGAAATACCCGAACACATCGCTCACCGTACCGCGAAAGGTGCCCACCGTGGCGATCTGCACGAACGGTACGGGAAGCAGGCTGTCACCTGTCACCACCACGCCGCTGAATTGCACCAGGGGGCGCTGTTTCCCGGGTTGCGCATAGGCGGTGAACGCGAGGATGCAGGCCAGGGCGCAGAGCAATTTCTTCATCGGCGGCAACGGGCTTCGGGCTGTCGGCGAAAGTACGGGCGTGCCTCGGCGTTGTTGGATGAACACTGCCAACATTGGTCAACATGCCGAGTAGCTTGGCCGCCGTGAAGTGGATGGGTCGGCTCCTGGCGTTCGGGATGTACATGGGCTTGGTGTGCGCTGCCGTCGTTGTGGATATGCGAACGCGTGTGGTGCGTGCCTCGGATCCATGGCTCTTACGCGGCGGAGCACCTGTACCTGCGCGGTTCACCGGTATCGTGCTCGGTTGCCGAGTGAATGGCGATGACCCATCGGCCTGCTTGGAAGAGCGGCTCCAGAAGGCGCTTGAGCTCCACTCCTCTGGAGCGGTGCGGCGGTTGTTGCTCAGCGGGGATCACGGCACGGTCGGTTACGACGAGGTGAACGCCATGCGCGACTGGTTGCTGGCGCGCGGAGTGCCCGCGGAAGATGTTTTCCTGGACCATGCAGGGTTCGATACCTGGGATTCCATGGTGCGCGCCCGTGACGTTTTCCAAGTGTGCGACGCGATAATCATCACCCAGCGGTTCCACCTGCCGCGAGCCGTCTACCTCGCTCGTGCTGCTGGTCTGGATGCCGTGGGTATGGCCGCAGACCCACCAACAGGAAGCAGTTGTGCTGGCAGCGCCGTGCGCGAACCGTTCGCCTGCACCAAGGCCGTGCTCAATGCCGTGTTCAACGCATCACCACACCTCCGGGGACCGGTGATCCCCATCTCGGGTTCACCGGCCGCGTCACTCGATCGTCCTTGAGCCCCTTCATCTCCGGGTATACGCCTGCGTAAGCTCGATCACGCGGTTCGCCAACCGCTCGCATTCTTCACGCACCTGCGCCACATTGGCCGCATGCACAGCGCGCACGAGCGGATGAGCTGATGGGGCCTTGCCAATAAGCTCCACGAGCACCCAGCGGCCGCGGTCGGCTTCGATCTCCAGCGGAGCGCCGTCGTGTACGTCACGGCGCATCAGCACGGTACGGCTGCCGTACTGCCACGCGAATGCGGCGACGTATCCCACGGTGCCGAACACGCCGCGCCCGAATCGTTCCGCCTGCGGCAGGTGTCCGGCCTCGTGCGCCAGGTGGCACAGCCAGTGCCAGGTAGCGGTGATCGTGCCGTCCCCGTAGCCGGGCGCGTCGAACCACTTCCGCGTGAACCAGATCGTGCGGCCGATGGTCATCGCCCCGCCACGGCGGTAGCCGTACCACGGAGCGCGCAGCCAGTTCCTGCTCGCGGGCCGGATGCGCACCTCCTCCAACAAGGGCATGGACACGCCGGTTACCGCGTGAAGCACCTGGCGTGCGAGCGGCGTGAGGCTCGCGTCGGACTGTACGAGGGAAGTCGGGGCGGGCACGCGAATGGAACGCTGATGACGCTGGTGGACCAGATGAACGCGGATCTGAATGCGCGTGGCGCGCGCGTTGCGTCCTTGGCGTCTTGGCGGTGGGTCGTCTTCACATCGTCTTCACCCCGTACAGCTTGCACAACCAGCTGATGTGCCCGGAGTGCAGGCTCTCGTGACGGATGCCGTGGGTGATCACATCGCGCACCGTGTTGCCGATGAGCGGCAGGCCCGTGGTGTTCGGTTGTTCCAGCGCTTCGTCGCTCAACGTGGGCAGGTGTGCCATCGTGCGTTCGTGGATGCCCTTGAACATCGCCCACACCTCTTCGTACGGCGGGCATTGCTCCTTGGGCAGGCCCTGCGAGCCGATGGCGAAGTGCTTGGCCCAGCTGAATTTCTCGAAGTGCCCGCCCGTGGAACGCAACAGCAGGAAGTTCTCGCTCACCGTCAGGTGCGCCACCAGCCAGAACAGTGTGTTGAGCTTCACGCCGTCAGCGGAGAATTCGCGGTGCGGGTCCACGGCCTTCAGCGGGCTCAGGTACAGGCGCGTGTACTGCCGCGCACGGTCCGCCATGTGCGCAAGGGTCTGGGCTTCGGTCTTCATGCTTGGTCCGCCGGAAATTGAGCATCGGCGGTGCGCCAAAGGTCACGACTTGTCTCGGCATCTGGTTCAACAACAGGCCAGCCTGCTCAACGTCCTGACTGTTTCGCCGCGTGGAGCAGTGCCTGCGTGATGTCCTCAGCCTGGAGACACGGATACCACCGCAGGATCTGTTCGCGGCCGTGCTTGGCGGCCACCAGGCCCACCAGGATGTTCACTGTGATGCGCAGACCGCGAATGCAGGGGCGACCACCCATGACCTCCGGGTCGATCGTGATCCGGTCCAGCGTTCTCATGCCTCAAAAGTAGGCGAGGTCGAGGTGTGGGTGAAGCGTTTCCCAGCGCCTATGTCCCGGGACCGGTCTATGTTCATGCCATAGTCCGATCCGGTGCCGCGCGGTCCGCCATGTGCGCGAGGATCTGGGCTGCGGTCTTCATGCGCCAAAGAAAGAGCGATCCTCCGCCGATCGGATCCGTGCTGATGTTCTTGGGCCGAACGAACGACAGCAGCTTCAAGCTATATTCGACATGCCATGCACCGCCTGTTCCTGCCTTTGGTTCTCGGCATCGCCTCGTATGCGCATGCACAGACCGTCGACCTCGCCGTGCATGGGTTCCGCAGTGATGTGACGGTGCCGATAGGGGATCTGACGAGACGGTCATTGG
>CAZYPC010000006.1:63337-81130 GCA_964649165.1 uncultured Chryseobacterium sp. | reverse complement strand
CCAACTCGCATGCGCATCCATTCTCTTGCGCCAACTTTTTTGAGATGGCTTCTATACTTGGCTGGAGACACTGAATCCGCCACGGCGATAGCTAGCGGGGGATATCAAAACACAATTGCTGGAGGGGCAGATGCCTTTCTCGTGAAGTTCAACGCCTCAGGTGCTCGCCTTTGGGGCACCTATTATGGTGGGAGCAACTACGACTACGGCCAATACTGCATAGTGGATGGCAGCGACAATGTCTACTTGCCAGGATATACCTATTCCAACACGGACATTGCCAGCGGGGGGCATCAGAATGCCTTTGGGGGAGGGGTGGATGCCTTTCTGGTGAGATTCAACCCGACAGGTTCCCCTCTCTGGGCAACCTACTATGGAGGAAGTGGGGAAGAGCGTAGCCGCACCTGCGCCGTGGACGGCAGCGGCAATGTGTACTTGGCCGGATGGACCGCTTCCACCGAGGCGATCGCCAGCGGAGGGCATCAGAACACATTTGGAGGAGGGGCTGGCGATGCCTACTTGGTGAAGTTCCTGGGGTCAGAAGGTCAGGTTGTTCTCAACGGTACGTTCGTAGCCAATGGCGCTGCTTCCGTCAACGGTGGTGGTTGTTACACCGTCACCCCGAATACGACCGCTGTTGCTGGATCGGTTTGGTATCCGTCGGCCGTAAGCCTTGGATCTGACTTGGATCTCTCATTCTTGACCAACCAATGCGGTCCTGCGGATGGGATGGTCTTTGTGCTTCATGACCAAGGAGCCTCCGCGCATACTTCCGGTGTGAACTTCGGAAGTGATCTTGGATACTACAATTCAGGTTTATTATATGCGAACTCGGTTGGGGTGGAGTTGGATATCTACAACTCGGGCCCCGGTTCGCCATATCATGACCTGGATGCGAGCCATGTTACGTTAGTGAAGAACGGAATAGCTACGCCTTTGGCCGGGGGAGCCGTCAGCATTGCCCCCGCATTGGGTAACTGCACTCAACGCGCACTGCGTATCACGTGGAACAGCACGGATCACATCCTCAAGGTATATGTCGATGAGGTCCTGCGCATTACTCATGCTGAGGATTTTGCGACAACAGTTTTTGGTGGTGAAGGGCAGGTCTACTTCGGATTCACCGGAGCGACTGGTGGCCTTTCTGCATTGCAACAGTTCTGTGTCACTTCGATGACTGCTGGCTTGGCGGCGATCTCCGGTGTCGTCGTTGATGCACCAACTACACTCTGCATCGATGTAGCTGGCAATTTCGATGTGAACTACACGGCCAACGGCGCATTCAATCCCGGCAATTTCTTCACCGCCCAACTGAGCGACGCCAGCGGATTCTTCGCGAGCCCGGTGGACATCGGCAGCTTGACTATTACCACCAGCGGCACCATCTCCGCCGCTATCCCTTCCGGCACGCCGGGTGGCACCGGCTACCGCATCCGCGTGGTGAGCAGCGATCCCGCGCACATAGGAACTGACAATGGAGCGGATCTGACCATTCTGGCCACGCAACCCATCTGGTACGCCGATGATGATGGTGACGGCTTCGGAGACGCGACCAGCGCTACACAGGCTTGTCAGCAGCCCGTGGGATATGTGGCAAACCACGTGGACTGTGACGATGCGAACGCCGCGATACGCCCCGGCGCCTTGGATGTGCCGGGCGGGCCTGGTGGCGGGTTCAACCCCGGCACGGGCGCGAACAACTTCATCACCTCCATGGTGCGCGCATCGGATGGCAGCGTGGTCGTTGGAGGCAGCTTCACGAGTTTCAACGGTGCCACCCGCAACCGCCTTGCCGGGCTGTTGGCGGATGGCTCAATGAACACCGGCTTCAACCCCGGCACCGGTGCCAACGACGTCATTCGCCGCGTGGCCTTGCAAGCCGATGACAAGGTGCTCATCGGCGGGCAATTCACCAGCTACAACGGTGCGGCGCGCAACCGCATCGCGCGGGTGAACACGGACGGCTCGCTGGACATCGGCTTCACCCCAGGGACAGGTGCGGACAACACCATCCGGGGCATCGCTGAGCAAGCAGATGGAAAGATCATCGTCGCCGGACAATTCACGAGTTTCAATGGCACTTCACGCAACCGCGTGGCACGCTTGAATACCAATGGAACACTGGATGCGAGCTTCGCCGGGACCGGTGTGAATGCTGGCAATACCGTCTCCTGGGTGGCGATCCAACCGGATGGCAAGATCATCCTGGCCGGTGAGTTCAGCCAGTATGCCGGCACGGCGCGCAACAACCTGGTGCGCGTGAACGCGAACGGCAGCCTCGACGCGACGTTCACGATCGGCACCGGACCGAACCAATGGCTCTACGGGGCCGTGCTGCAGGACGATGGCAAGGTGATCATCTTCGGTGGCTTCACAAGCTACAACGGCACCGCGCGCAACTACATCGCTCGCCTCAACGCCGACGGAAGTCTCGATACCGGATTCAACCCGGGGTCCGGCGCGAACAATTTCGTAGAATCGGCCTGGGTGCAACCCGATGGGAAGATCATGATCGGTGGGCATTTCACCACCTACAACGGTGTGGCGCGCAACCGCATCGCGCGGCTGAACGCGGACGGCAGCCTGGACACCACTTTCGACCCAGGGGCCGGGGCGAACACGCCGGTCTTCTCCGTGATCACACAACCGGATGGCCACGTGCTGCTTGCCGGGGACTTCACCACGGTTGGTGGTGTGAGCCGCAGCCGGGTGGCCCGCATTCTTGGGGATTGCGTGGGGCCGGAGTACGATTGTCCCACGCTGCAAGCCAACATCGGCGATCCGTGCGACGATGGCCTGTCGACGACGAGCGGCGATGCGATCACGGGAGCTTGCGTGTGCGCAGGTCAACCGCTGAATGACGAGTGCGCGAACGCGTTCAACATCGCGGCCATTCAGGTGCCAGGAGATTGCCCTGCAAACCCGAGCACCTATTCCACATTGAGCGCGGCAGCCAGTGGTGGTGCCTGTGGCGCGACAGAAAGCGACGTATGGTTCATAGCAAGTACGGCGGGCTCCAATGCCATCAGCATCGAACTCACTTCATCCGGGGCGGATGCCCTGGGTGTTGAGGTACTTGAATTCTGCGGCGGGCAAAGCCTGTATTGCGCGACCGGCGAACAACACCTGGTCCCCATCCCTGTGCTTGGCGAGGTGACCATCCGGGTCTTTTCAGGCGTTCCGGGGGCATTTACGCTCTGTGTCCTTCGGTCACCGTTGAACAACGAATACAACGTAGCGGAGTTCATCGACCTTCAGCAGCCTGTGGATTGCCCGTCCAATGCGGTCGTGGGGACCACGCGTGTAGCTACGCCGAGCGCGGGCATCTCCTGCGCTTCGGGGGCGGATCCGGATGTGTGGTACACCCTGTACCCCAACGCGGGGGCCACCGTAGTCGCCGTGGAACTGGATCCGGAGACAGCCACGACGATGGGTGTCGAACTGATCGATGCCACGTTCGAAAACACCTTGTACTGTGCTACGGGGACATCGCACGCCATCCCGGTGGCGCCCTACACGGAGTGCTACCTGCGTGTACATAGCGCAACACCCGTCGACTTCACCATTTGTGCGTCTTTCGGCCAGGACGCGGCAGTGGCGAACGTGAAGGTGTTGCTGGAGGGTGGCTACAACACCGGTACGGGTCTCATGAACGACGATCTGCGCAATGCGGTCTTTTTCCCGCACCAGGATCCATACCCTGGCATGGGCTACACCCATGTCGGCTGTGGACTTGGCGGAACGCTGGCTTCGGTGTTCACGGTCAGCGGAAATGATGCGATTGTGGATTGGGTGGTGGTGGAGCTCCGCGACCCGGCCACGCCAACGACCGTTGTAGCATCACGAACGGGCCTGCTACAACGCGATGGCGATGTGGTCGCCTTGGACGGGGTTTCGCAACTTGGTTTCCATGCGGTGGCAGGCAACTACCACGTGGCCGTGCGCCACCGCAACCACCTGGGGTGCATGACGCTGGATCCTTTCGCCCTGGGACCTGTCGCGGCCACGGTGGACTTCACCTCGGCGAGCACCGCCACCTGGGGCACCAATGCTCGCAAGACCGTCGGCAGCGCACAAGTCCTCTGGTCCGGCGATGTCACCTTCAACCACGCCATCAAATATACCGGTAGTGCCAACGACCGCGATCCCATCCTGGTGAAGGTCGGCAGCACCACGCCCAACAACACGGTGAACGGCTACTGGCGGGAGGACGTGAACATGAACGGTCAGGTGAAGTACACGGGCAGTGGGAATGATCGCGACCCGATCCTGGTGAATGTGGGGAGCACCACACCGAACAACGTACGCACCGAACAATTGCCATGATCAGCGAATCAAACCTGTCAAGCGCCCACCTCAGGTTGGCGAGGAGGTTATTGCTTCTCGCGATGCCTTCCATGACAACAACATTGCGCGCCCAGGACTTCCTGCCCTATCCACCGACTTCCACGGCCTTCGTCACGGAATGGACCGGTGACCTCCTCATGTATCCCGTGTTCGGTGAGTTCTAGCTGATGCACCGCGGGGAGACCGTCGAGATCGACGACATGACCTGGAAGAAGATCGAATACGCCTTCCGGACTGAGTTCTGGGCTTCGGATTCAACCTACATCGGTGGGATGTCCTGTTCGTTCCATAGTTACATGCGCTGCGATAGCGATGCGGTGACCTGGGTACACTGGTCAATGACGGATACGGCCGAGATCTGGTTCGACCCGTCCATTGAGGTCGGAGACACGGTCCCGGGCACCTGGTTCCTCGGGCAGCTACCAGATACCGCCGTGATGTATGCGATCGACACCCTGCCGGACCTGTCGGGTGCGGACCGTAGGATGTACCATTTCACCGGAGTAGCCGGCCAGTACGGGTTCATCGAAGGGCTCGGAGCACCGATGGTGAACTGGGATCTCGGACAGTACTATCCATTCGACAACGCCTGGCTGGTGGGCCAATCGGAAAGCGATACCCCCCTTTCGGGTTGTGTGGTCACGGTCGGTCTTGATGAAGCTCACGGCGGGCGTATGGGTCCGCGCATCGTCGAGAATCCTGTGACGGATGATCTCCGCTTGGTCGATCTTCCACCGACGGGCGGTCGTTATGCCATCCTGGACCCGACCGGTCGCCTGGTGCTCTCCGGGCCGGTCGCGAATGGAAGCGTGGATGTGAGGCACCTGGCCTTTGGTACTTATGTCGTGCTGTTCGAGGATCAGGATGGTCGTGCCCTGGGCTCCGCCCGATTCATGAGGGCCGCAATACGCTGAGGCGGCATAGCCGATCGCTCGGCCCGTGGTACGTTCGCGGTCCCATTCCATCGATCGATGCCCACGACCGCGACCACTCCGTTCCTCCAGCACATCCAGACCGAACTCGACAACATCCGCGAGGCCGGCCTCTTCAAGCGCGAGCGCATCATCACCAGCGAGCAGGGCGCGGAGATCGTCGTGAACGGGAAGACGGTGTTGAATTTCTGCGCGAACAACTACCTCGGCCTTTCCTCACATCCGGACGTGATCGCCGCGGCGCACAAGACGCTCGATTCGCACGGCTACGGCATGAGCAGCGTGCGCTTCATCTGCGGCACGCAGGACATCCACAAGGAGCTGGAGAAGAAGCTCGCGGATTTCCACGGGACCGAGGACACCATCCTCTATGCGGCGTGCTTTGATGCGAACGGCGGTGTATTCGAGCCGCTCTTCGCGGAGGCGGACGCGATCGTGAGCGATTCGCTGAACCACGCGAGCATCATCGATGGCGTGCGGCTGTGCAAGGCGATGCGCTACCGCTACGCGAACAACGACATGGCGGATCTGGAGCTTCAATTGAGGACCGCGCGCAAGGACGGCGCCCGCCACATCATCATCGTAACGGATGGGGTGTTCAGCATGGACGGCATCGTAGCAGACCTCCAGGGCGTGTGCGATCTGGCGGACAAGTACGAAGCGCTGGTGATGGTGGACGAATGCCACGCGGCGGGCTTCATCGGCAAGACCGGTCGGGGCAGTGTGGAGGCTTGCGGGGTCACTGGTCGCGTGGACATCATCACGGGTACGCTGGGCAAAGCGTTGGGTGGTGCGATGGGGGGCTATACCACAGGTCGCAAGGAGATCATCGAGATGCTGCGCCAGCGCTCGCGACCTTACCTCTTCAGCAACTCGCTCACCCCGGCCATCGTCGGTGCGAGCATCGCGGTGATCGACCTGCTCACGAACAGCACCGCCCTGCGCGACAAGCTCGAAACGAACGTGGCGCGCTTCAAGAGCGGCATCGAGAAGCTCGGTTTCAAGACGCGCGGTGATCGCAGCGCCATCGTCCCGGTGATGCTGGGCGACGCCAAGCTCAGCCAGGTGATGGCGGACAAACTGTTGGAGGAGGGCATCTACGTGATCGGCTTCTTCTTCCCGGTGGTACCGAAGGACACCGCACGGATCCGGGTACAACTGAGCGCCGGGCACAGCGAGGAGCACATCGACAAGGCCCTCCTGGCCTTCGGCAAGGTGGGCAAAGAGCTCGGGGTGATCTGACCGGTCGGGTTTTCGACGGAGGTTGCGCACCCACTGGCGGGCTTGCGTAATTTCCCCAGCCCGAAGCGGATGGGACCCGCCCGGTAACCCTGCTCCACCATGAAGCTCCTTACCCGCCAGAAGAAGTCGCTTTCCGTACTCGCCCTCATCAGCGGAGGCACGGCCTTCCTCGCATTCCAACCGTTCGAGCTGCCGAACGCAGGATCCGCGGTGCCCGTGGGCACCTTCGCCAATTTCGAGGTGGCGCACGTGCATCCGTTGGATATGACACCGGACGGCACGAAGCTGCTGGCCGTGAACACGGCGAACAACACCTTGGAAGTGTTCCAACTCGGTGGTGCGATGTTGTTGAACACGGCCAGCATCCCCGTCGGCCTCGATCCTGTTACGGTTCGCGTGCGCAGCAACACGGAAGCCTGGGTGGTGGACCAGGTGAGTGATGAGATCAGCATAGTGGACCTTGCCACCAACCGCGTGGTGAGGAGCATCGACACGCAGGATGAGCCCGCCGACGTGGTCTTCGCCGGCAGCCCGCTGAAGGCTTTTGTTTCATGCGCCGGCAGGGAGAGCATCCAGGTGTTCGACCTGACCACTTTCGCGGCGAGCACGGAGGTGCTGCTCAAAGGCGAGCAGCCTCGTGCGCTCGCCGTAAGCCCGGACGGCAGCACTGTCTACTGCGCGTTCTTCGAAAGCGGCAACGCCACCACGGTGCTGAACGGCAACAACTTCTTCAGTTTCCAGCACGGTACCTTCACCGGCGGAGCGCCCCGTTTGGGGGTGTGTTCGCCGCAGGGCGGCTGTACGGTGATCCCCAACGACGTTCTGAACCCGGGTGGCCCTTACGGCGGTGCGGTCGATCCGGTGGCGGGCATCATACCGAACGCGGGGACCGGCTTCAACCCACCGTTGAACACGAGCAATCCGCCGTCGCCGGAGACCAAGAGCATGATCGTGCGCAAGAACGCCGCTGGCCAATGGATGGATGACAATGGCGGCAATTGGACGGGCATGATCTCGGGCAGCGTCGCGGGCAAGGCGCGCATCGCCGGATGGGACATGCCCGATCGGGATGTGGCCGTGATCAATGCGAACAGCCCTTCGACAGCGGGCGTCACCTATCAGGCACGATTGGGCAACATCCTCATGGCCATGGCCGTGCGGCCGGGCGGAGAGGTGACGATCGTGGGCACGGACGCCACGAACGAGATCCGTTTCGAGCCGGTGCTCAACGGGAAATTCCTTCGGGTCAACCTGTCACGGTTCAGCGCGGTAGGCGGAGCGAACACGATCACGGACCTGAACCCGCACATCAACTACGCGAACAGTTCGCTGCCTCAACCGCAACGGGTGCAGAGCGTGGGTGATCCGCGGGCCATCGTGTGGAAGGCCGACGGCGCGAAAGCCTATGTGGCGGGCATGGGTTCCAACAACCTGGTGGCCATCAATGCCAGCGGTGCGCGTATAGGTACACCGATCCCGGTAGGGGAGGGACCCACGGGCATCGTGCTGGACGAGACCCGGAACCGTGGCTACGTGCTGAACAAGTTCGAGGGCACGGTGAGCACGGTGGACCTGAGCACGGACAAGGAGATCGCGCGGGCGAACTTCTTCGACCCCACGCCCCAGGTCATCAAGGCCGGCCGCAGGCATCTCTACAACACGCACCTGGGCAGCGGCAACGGGCACATCGCCTGCGGATCCTGCCACGTGGACGGCCGCTGGGACCGCCTGGCATGGGACCTGGGCGATCCGTCCGGCGCCATGACAGTGGTGGGCGGCAAGAACTTCCATCCGCTGAAAGGAGTGAAGACCACCCAGTTCCTCATCGATATCATCGACCGCGGCCGCGGCAACCTGCACTGGCGTGGCGACAAGAACGGCTTCGCGGATTTCGCGGGGGCTTTCCAGCACCTGCAGGGCATGGACGCGCCCAAACCGCTCGACGAGATGCAGGAGTTCGAGGACTTTCTGGCCGCTACCTGGTACGTGCCGAACCCGTTCCGCGTGTACAAGCCGGCATCGCAGACATCCAACTCGCGCATGAACGCGGTCGGTGTGCGCGGCACCGGTACCACCTTCCAGACTGTTCCCAATGCGGTGAACCTGTTCGTATCGGTGAACGTGAACTGCGCGCACTGCCACAACGCGCAGACCGGTCGCGGTGAACTGATGGGCAACGGCAACGTGGCCGGAACGGGCGCGGGCACGCTTGTGGATTTCGGCCCCAACCGCAATATGAGCGCCGACCTGCGCAGCACTTATCGCAAGAACGGCTTCTTCTACAACACCACCGAGTGTACCAGCGGCTTCGGCATGATGAGCGAAGGTGTGATGGAGACCTGGTTCAACGGGGCCGGTGTGGCGAACTATCTCGGGGATTACGAGACGGAGCTGCTCTCCTGGTCTGGCGGTATCGATCCGGCGACCTGCTCCGCGTGCTTCAATACGACCAGCTTCCCATTGGCGAACTCCGCCGTGCAGGATGCATTGCCGGGTGTCGGCCTGCGCCAGACCTTCAATGGCGCGAGCATCGGAAGTACCACGGCGCTGGCTACGATGAAGGACCTCGCCGACACGCGCAGCAACGAGTATGGCATGATCGTCAAGGGCCGTTATGGCGGTGAGCAACGCGGTTTCTACTACACGGGCAGCGACATCTATCAGAGCGACATCAGTGGTCAGACGGTCACGCACACGCAACTGCTCACCTCCGCGCAGGGGAGCGGTGGTCCGCTCAGTTGGACGCTGGTGGTGCCGCAAACGCGCATACGCATGGGCGTTGACGCGGACTCCGACGGCATCTTCGATCACGATGATCTCAATGCCCGCGTGAACGTGCGTGCGGTGCTGGAAGGGCCCTTCGATGGCACGGTGATGAAGAGCGACCTGAACACGAACAACCTGCTGCCGAGCACGGATCCCTTCGGGCTGGGCGAGACGATCAATCCGTCGGTGAAGGCTTTCACCGGACTTTCGACCCCGGTGGACTGGGCGAAGGTGGAATTACGCAATAGCACGACCCCATCGACCATCGTCGCCACGCGGGCGGTGCTGGTGCAGCGCTCCGGTAACCTGATGCAACCAACGGGTGAACAGACCATCACCTTCCCCGGGGTGACCGCCGGCAACTACTACGTGGCGGTGAAGCACCGCAACCACTTCGGCATCATGAGTTTCTCTTCGTATCTGTTGAGAGACCCTGGCACCCTCATCGACTTCACCACCTCTTCCACGGCGACGTACGGGACCGGGGCGCGGAAGACCGTGGGCACGACAGAAGTGATGTGGCTGGGCAACGTGAACGGCGATGGCTTCATCAAATACACCGGCTCGGGCAATGATCGCGATCCGATCCTGGTGCGCGTGGGAAGCACCACACCGAACAACACAGCGCTCGGTTACTATGTGGAGGACACGAACCTGGACGGCACGGTGAAATACACCGGATCCGCGAACGACCGCGACCCGATCCTGTTGAACGTGGGGAGCACGGTTCCATCGAACGTCAAGGTGGAGCAACTTCCCTAGAGCACATCGGTCAGCATGGAAAGGCGGCCCGTTCGGGGTCGCCTTTCATGTTCGTGTGCCTCCTACGCGTGATCGTGAACAAGAATGTGGACATAAGCGGATAGCCCTGATCGTACCTCGGGTGAGGGGCGGGTCAACTTTGGCTCCTGCGGAAGTGTGCCTTTCCCAAGGCGCGTGGAAGTCGTCCCGGAAGGCCGGGGCGTGACCGTGAACGCGACCCCCATGATGCGACGTGTATTGTCGGCCCTTTGCGGCGTTCTGGTGCTCACCACCTGCATTGGCCAAGTGGCCGTTTGCGGAACGCCCGGGATCGATGGACCGGTGAACGTCGCGCAGACCATCAACACATACTTCCCCGCGTCCGGTACGATCACGCTGGCGACCGGATCGACATCGGTGACCCTGGCCTCCGTGCCGGCGGCGGACGCGTTCGGGAACAGCTTCGGCACGACCCCCATCGCTGCTGGTGATCTTCTCCTGATCTATCAGGTACAGGACGCGGACATCGACATCACGAATTCGAACCTCTATGGCTCATCGAACGCCACGGCGGGCCCGGATGGTCTTGGGGGCACGGGGTACACGGCGCTCAACAATACCGGGCGCTACGAGTTCCTCGTGGCCACGAACGCCGTTCCACTCACCGGCGGCACGCTTGCGTTCCGTGGCGGCGGTAGTGGTTCGGGCACGGTATACGCCTACGCGAACCGCGACGGCACGAGCACGCTCACACAGAAGCGCTTCCAGGTGGTGCGCGTACCGCAGTTCAGCAACCTTACGCTGACGAGCAATCTGACCTGTCCGCCGTGGAACGGCCGTGGTGGCGGCATCATCGCCTTCGATGTGGCAGGGCAGTTCGATTTCAACGGGTACAGCATCAGCGCGAACGGCCGTGGGTTCCGCGCGGGCTATCAGGACATCGCAGGATCCGGCTCGAACCTGCGAGACCTGTACGTGACGGCCACATACGACCAGGCCTCGGGCAAGGGTGAGAACATCGCGGGCACGCCTCGCTACATGTGGGATGGATTCAATGCGGTGGACAACGGCGCGACCTGGAACGGATTCCCGGGTGGTGATTATGGCAAAGGCGCCCCGGGAAATGGTGGCGGCGGTGGCAATGATCACAACGCTGGCGGGGGTGGTGGAAGCAATGGTGGCGCTGGTGGTGTTGGTGGGACCGGGTGGGAAGGAGGCGGTGGCAACTGGCCCAACGGAGGCCGTCCAGGGATCGCGCTGACCCAATCGCTCGGTCGTTTGTTCCTGGGCGGCGGCGGCGGCGGCGGCGATGCGAACAATGCGCTCACCGGTGTGAAAGGCGGGGTCGGTGGCGGCCTGGTGGTGATCAACGCGGGCAGGATATCGGGCAACGGGACGATCATGGCCAATGGCGACAATGGTGATGTCGGGGCCTATGGTTCCGCTCCGGATGGAGCTGGTGGCGGCGGAGCTGGTGGCACGATCTTCCTGAACATCACACAGAACAGCCCGACAGCGGTACTGACCCTGACCGCCACCGGAGGCAATGGCGGGAATACGCTGAACGATTCGGGCTTCGAGCATGGACCTGGCGGCGGCGGTGGCGGCGGCAGCGTCTGGTACAACGCGTCCGGAGCCACGGTCTCCACCAACGTCGTAAAGGGGACCTCGGGCAAGTCCAATGGAGGAGCCGGTATCATGCACGGCGCGGCGAATGGTCAGGATGGGACCGCCTCGTCATTCGTGTTCGCAACACTGCCGCCGTATCTGCAGGGACAGAGCAGTACATGCTATCCAGCGCTACAGGTCACCAAGACGTCCTACTCGGCGCAGAACTCCGTGGGTGTCCCGCAGGGAGCGAACACCACCTACACGCTCACATTGTCCAATAGCGCGGCAGCCGGGAATGCCGGAGGTGTGCGTGTCGAGGACTTTCTTCCAGCGGGTTTCACCTTCGTGAGCGCCACGCCAACCTACACGGGCGGCGCGGCGGGTCCGGGTTCGTTGTCCAACCTCGGCACCGCCGCGCAGCCCGTTTTCGGTGACTTCAACATCCCGAACGGCGGCGTGGTCACGGTCGTGGTCACAGTTACGGTCAGTGCCTCGCAGGCACCGGGCACCTACCACAACGGCGCGCAGGTAAGCTGGCTGGATCCTACGCGCACGTTGGCCAACCCGAGCCGCCGCATCGTTCCTGCCACGAACAGCTATGCGGGTGCGACCACCACCTATGAGGTAGGCGGGGCCACCGTGGCCGGAAGCAACTACAGCAACGCGGTGGGCGGCCCGGCGGGCGAGAACGTCCTGGTGCTTTCCTACCCGGTGGCCGGTGACGATGCGTTCACCATGAACGAGGACGGCACACTGACCAACCAGAACGTGAAGGCGAACGACAGCGATGTCGATGACGGCTTCGCGAACATCGCGTGGAGCCTGCTCGGCGGCGGCACGGCGGCGGCCAACGGAACGCTCACGGTGAATGCCAACGGCACGTTCAACTATACCCCGAACGCTAACTACAACGGCACGGTCAGCTTCACCTATCAGGCCTGCGACAACGATGGGCTCTGCGATCCGGCGACGGTGACGATCACCATCACGCCGTTGAATGATGCGCCGGTGGCGAATGACGATGGGTTCAGTACGAACGAGGATGTGGCCCTGACCGGTCAGAGCGTGGCGGGCAATGACGCCGACATCGACAACACGAACGCGCAGCTCACCTGGAGCCTGGTGAGCGGCGGCACGGCGGCGACCAACGGAACGCTCGTGTTCAACGCGAACGGAACCTTCAATTACACGCCGAACGCCAACTTCAACGGGTCCGTCTCCTTCACTTACGGCGTGTGCGATCCCGCGCCGCTGTGCGACAACACCAACACCGTAACGATCACGGTGAACGCGGTGAACGATGCACCGGTGGCCAACGACGACAGCTACAGCGTGAACGAGGACGGTACGATCACGGCACAGAGCGTGACGGGCAACGACAGCGACGTGGACAACACGACCGCGCAGCTGACGTGGAGCATCACCAACGCCGGGACGGCCGGCGCGAACGGTACGCTGAGCATGACGGCCGCCGGGGCGTTCACCTACACGCCGAACGCGAACTACAACGGCGCGGTCAGCTTCACCTACCAGGCCTGTGACCCTGGCCCGGCCTGCGATCCGGCAACGGTGACCATCACGGTGAACGCCGTGAACGATGCACCTGTCGCGAACGACGACAGCTACACGATGAGCGAGGACGGCACGCTGGCGGCACAGAGCGTGACGGGGAACGATAGCGACGTGGACAACACGACCGCACAGCTCACGTGGAGCATCACGAACGCGGGCACGGCCGGTGCGAACGGCACGTTGAGCATGACGGCTGGCGGCGCATTCACCTACACGCCGAACGCGAACTACAATGGCGTGGTGAGCTTCACCTACCAGGCCTGCGACCCGAGCTCGGCGTGCGACCCGGCTACGGTGACCATCACGATCACGGCGGGCAACGATGCGCCGGTGGCCGGTGACGACAGCTTCACGATGAACGAGGACGGCACGCTGACGGCGCAGAGCGTGACGGGCAACGACAGTGATGTGGACAACACCGCCGCGCAGCTCACCTGGAGCATCACCAGTGCGGGCACGGCAGGCGCGAACGGCACACTGAGCATGACGACGGCGGGTGCCTTCACCTATACGCCGACGGCGAACTACAACGGCACGGTGAGCTTCACCTACCAGGCATGCGACCCGAGCGCGGCTTGCGACCCGGCGACCGTGACCATCACGATCAACGCGGTGAACGACGCGCCGGTCGGGGGCAACGACAACTTCACGATGCTCGAAGGTGCCACCCTGAACACGACCGTCGGCGGCAATGACAGCGATGTGGACAACACGAACGCACAGCTCATCTGGGCGCTGGCGAGCGGTGGTACGGCGGCTGCGAACGGCACGCTCACGGTGAACGCGAACGGCACCTTCTCCTATACGCCGAACGCGTTCTTCAACGGCACCGTCAGCTTCACGTACACCCTCTGCGACCCCGCCCCGCTGTGCGACAACACGAACACGGTAACGATCGACGTCGGCAGCGTGAACGACCCGCCGGTCGCGGGCGATGACGGGTTCAGCACGAACGAGGATGTCGCACTGGTGAACCAGAACCTTGCCGGCAACGACAGCGATCCGGACGGCGATGCGTTGACGTGGAGCCTCGTCAGCGGCGGCACGGCGGCTGCGAACGGCACCCTCACGGTGAACGCGAACGGCACGTTCAGCTTCACGCCTGCGGCCAACTACAACGGGGTCGTCAGCTTCACTTACCAGGTCTGCGATCCGAGCAGCGTGTGCGATCCGGCCACGGTGACCATCACCATCAACGCGGTGAACGACGCACCGGTCGCCGGTGATGACGGCTTCACGATGAGCGAGGACGGCACGCTGACGGCACAGAGCGTGACGGGCAATGACAGCGACGTGGACAACACGAACGCACAGCTCACGTGGAGCATCACGAACGCGGGAACGGCGGGCGCGAACGGCGTGTTGAGCATGACGGCTGCCGGTGCCTTCACCTACATGCCGACGGCGAACTACGACGGCGTGGTGAGCTTCACCTACCAGGCTTGCGACCCGAGCGCGGCGTGCGACCCGGCGACCGTGACCATCACCATCACCCCGGGCAACGATGCACCGGTGGCCGGTGATGACACCTTCACGATGAACGAGGATGGCACGCTGACGGCGCAGAGCGTGACGGGCAACGACAGCGACGTGGACAACACGAACGCGCAGCTCACATGGAGCATTACGAACGCGGGGACAGCGGGCGCGAACGGCGTGTTGAGCATGACGGCTGCTGGCGCTTTCGCCTATACGCCGAATGCGAACTACAACGGCACGGTGAGCTTCACCTACCAGGCGTGTGACCCGAGCTCCGCGTGCGATCCGGCGACCGTGACCATCACGATCAACGCGGTGAACGATGCGCCGGTGGCCGGCGATGACTCCTTCACGACCACGGAGGATGTGGCCATCACGAACCAGTCGCTCACAGGCAATGACAGTGATGTGGACAACACGAACGCGCAGCTGACCTGGAGCCTGCTCGGCGGTGGAACCGCAGCGGCGAACGGAACGCTGACGGTGAACGCGAACGGTACCTTCTCCTGGACGCCCGCCACGGACTTCACGGGCACGGCGAGCTTCACGTACCAAGTGTGTGACCCGGGCCCCGCTTGCGATCCGGCGACCGTGACGATCACCGTGAACGGCGTGAACGATGCGCCCGTGGCCGGTGATGATGCCTTCAGCGTGAACGAGGACGCCAGCCTGACGGCGCAAAGCGTGACTGGCAATGACAGCGACCCGGACAACACGAACGCGCAGCTCGACTGGAGCCTGGTGAGCGGTGGCACGGCTACGGCGAACGGCGCGCTGGTGTTCAATGCGAACGGCACGTTCAACTACACACCGGCGGCGAACTACAACGGTACGGTCAGCTTCACTTATCAGGCTTGCGACCCGAGCTCCGCGTGCGACCCGGCGACCGTCACGATCACCGTGAACGCGGTGAACGACGGCCCCGTCGCGAACGATGACGGTTTCACCGTGAATGAGGACGCGACCCTGACGGCCCAGAACATCACGGGCAACGACAGCGACATCGACAACACGAACGCGCAGCTTACCTGGAGCCTGGTGAGCGGTGGCACGGCGGCGGCGAACGGCACGCTGGTGTTCAATGCGAACGGCACCTTCAACTACGCGCCCTCGGCGAATTACAACGGCACGGTCAGCTTCACCTACCAGGTGTGCGACCCGAGCAACGCGTGCGATCCAGCGACCGTGACCATCACGGTGAACGCGGTGAATGATGGCCCCGTGGCGAACGATGACAGCTTCAGCGTCACGGAAGACGGCAACTTGAATGATGCGGTCGGCGGCAACGATAGCGACCCGGACAATACGAGCGCTCAACTGACCTGGAGCCTCGTCAGCGGTGGCACGGCCGTGGCGAACGGCACGCTTTCCTTCAATGGCAACGGCACGTTCATCTATGCGCCCAACGCTGACTTCACGGGCGCGGTGAGCTTCACTTACCAGGTCTGCGATCCCTCCGCCAACTGCGATCCGGCGACCGTGACCATCACCGTTACGGCGGTGAACGATGCGCCGATCGCGAACGATGATACCTACAGCCTGAACGAGGACGGAACGCTCACCGCGCAGTCCGTCACTGGTAACGACAGCGATACGGAAACACCGAACGCATCGCTGGTTTGGAGCCTGGTGAGCGGTGGAACGGCGGCGGCGAACGGCACGCTGGTCTTCAATGCGAACGGAACCTTCAATTACACGCCGAACGCGAACTACAACGGCGTCGTCACCTTCACCTACCAGGTCTGCGATCCGGGTCCGTTGTGCGACAATGCGACCGTGACCATCGCGGTGAACGCGGTGAACGATGCGCCCGTGGCGAACGACGACAGCTTCACCACTGCGGAGGATGTGGCGGTGAACACCACGGTCGGCGGCAACGACAGCGACGTGGACAACACCAACGCGCAACTGGTCTGGGCGCTGGTCAGCGGTGGCACGGCGGCGACCAATGGCACATTGACTTTCAATGCCAACGGCACTTTCACCTGGACACCGGACACCGACTTCAACGGCACGGTATCCTTCACTTATTCATTGTGCGACCCGTTGGCGGCCTGTGACAACGCGACCGTCACGATCGTGGTCGGTGGTGCCAACGACACACCGGTCGCGAATGACGACACCTTCAGCACGCCGGAGGACAACACGCTCAACGCGAACGTCACCGGCAACGACAGCGATCCGGACGGTGACGTACTGACATACACGCTGGTGAGCGGTGGTACAGCCGCAGCGAACGGCACGCTCACGCTGAATGCGAACGGCTCGTTCAGCTATGTGCCGGCGGCGAACTACACCGGCACGGTCAGCTTCATCTACCAGGCCTGCGATCCGAGCTCCGCGTGCGATCCGGCCACGGTGACCATCACCGTTACGCCGGTGAACGATGCGCCGACGGCGAACGACGACACCTTCACCACCAACGAAGACGTTGCCTTGAACGGGAACGTCACCGGCAATGACAGCGATCCCGAGACCGCGAACGGTGGCCTCACATGGACGCTTCTCAGCGGTGGCACGGCGGCGACGAACGGCACGTTGATGCTGAACGTGGACGGCACCTTCAGCTACTTGCCGACAGCGAACTTCAATGGCACGGTGAGTTTCACATACCAGGTCTGCGACCCGAGCGCGGCCTGCGACCCGACCACGGTGACCATTACCGTCACTCCGGTGAACGACGCCCCGGTCGCGAATGACGACACGTTCACGATGAACGAGGACGGAACGCTCACCGCGCAGAGCGTCACCGGCAACGACAGTGATACCGAGACACCGAACGCATCATTGAGCTGGAGCCTGGTGAGCGGTGGCACGGCGGCGGCCAACGGTACACTGGTGTTCAATGCGAACGGAACATTCACGTACACGCCCGCAGCGAACTTCAACGGAACGGTCAGCTTCACCTATCAACTCTGCGATCCGGGCAACGAATGTGACAACGCCGTGGTGACCATCACCGTGAACCCGGTGAATGATGCGCCCGTGGCGAACGACGACACGTTCACGATGAACGAGGACGGCACGCTCACCGCGCAGAACATCACGGGCAACGACAGTGATACCGAGACACCGAACGCATCATTGAGCTGGAACCTGGTGA
>CAZYPC010000006.1:0-63237 GCA_964649165.1 uncultured Chryseobacterium sp. | reverse complement strand
GGCAACGACAGTGATACCGAGACACCGAACGCATCATTGAGCTGGAACCTGGTGAGCGGTGGCACGGCGGCGGCGAACGGTACCCTGGTGTTCAACGCGAACGGCACATTCAACTACACGCCGAACACGAATTACAACGGCACGGTGAGCTTCACCTACCAGGTCTGTGATCCGTCCAGCACTTGCGACAATGCCGTCGTGACCATCACGGTCAACCCGGTGAACGATGGACCGATCGCGAACGACGACAGCTTCACCGTGAATGAGGACGCCGTGCTCTCCAACAGCGTGGGCGGTAACGACAGCGACGTGGACAACACGAACGCGCAGCTGACCTGGAGCTTGGTGAGCGGCGGTACGGCGGCCACGAGCGGCACCCTGGTGTTCAACGCGAACGGCACATTCACCTGGACACCGAACACGGACTTCATCGGCAGCGTGAGCTTCACCTACCAGGCGTGCGATCCCGCGAGCTTGTGTGACAATGCCATCGTGACGATCAACGTGACGCCGGTGAACGATGCACCGGTGGTGAACGACGACAGCTTCACGATGAACGAGGATGGCGTGCTCACCGCTCAAAGTGTGACGGGCAATGACGGCGATGCGGACCACGCGAACGCGTCATTGACCTGGAGCCTGGTGAGCGGCGGAACGGCGGCGGCGAACGGCACGCTGGTCCTCAATGCGGATGGCACGTTCACGTACACGCCGAACGCGAACTACAACGGCACGGTCAGTTTCACCTACCAGGCGTGTGATCCGTTGAACGCATGCGACAACGCCGTCGTGACCATCATCGTGACACCAGTGAACGATGTGCCGGTGGCGAACGACGATACCTTCTCCACGACGGAGGAGGTGGCTTTGACGAACCAGTCCGTTACGGGCAATGATGCGGACGTGGACCACACGAACGCGCAACTGACCTGGGCGCTGGTGAGCGGTGGCACAGCGGCCATCAACGGAACACTGGTCTTCAACACCAACGGCACTTTCACTTGGACCCCGGCTTTGGACTTCAACGGCACCGTGTCCTTCACCTATCAGGTCTGCGATCCGAGCAGCGCGTGCGACCCCGCCACGGTGACGATCAATGTGGTGGCCGCGAACGATGGGCCCTTGGCCGGTGATGATGCCTTCACCGTGAACGAGGATGGCACGATGACCGCACAGGACGTGACGGGCAATGACAGCGATCCGGACAACACGAACGCACAATTGACCTGGAGCCTGGTGAGCGGCGGAACGGCGGCGGCGAACGGCACGCTGGTATTCAACGCGGACGGCACCTTCAACTACACGCCGAACGCGAATAACAACGGTACGGTCAGCTTCACCTACCAAACGTGCGATCCTGGCAATGCGTGCGATGCTGCGACCGTGGCCATCACCGTGACCCCGGTGAACGATGCGCCCATCGCTCTGGACAACACATATGGCGTGATCGAGGATGGTTCGCTCACCAATAACGTCGGCGGCAATGACAGCGACGTGGACAACGCCAGCAGCCAACTGATCTTGAGCCTGGTGGACGGCGGCAGCGCCGAATCCAATGGCACGCTGACCTTCAACGCCGACGGCGGCTTCACCTACACACCGGATGCGGGCTTCAACGGCATCGTCACGTTCACTTACCAGCTGTGTGACCCGGGCCCGCTCTGTGATCAGGCGGTGGTGACCATCGATGTGGGCAGCGACAACGATGCGCCCATCGCCGGAGATGACGTCTTCAGCATGGACGAGGAGGGCGCCCTCGCCAACACGGTGAGCGGCGGCGACAGCGATCCGGATGGCGATGCGCTCACCTGGAGCCTTGTCGATGGTGGAAGCGCCGCAGCCAACGGAACGCTCGTGGTCAATGCGGACGCTACGTTCACCTATTCGCCCAACGCGGACTTCAACGGCACGGTGACCTTCACGTACGAGGCCTGCGATCCTTCCAACTTCTGCGATCAGGCGATCGTGACCATCATCGTCCTGCCGGTGAACGACACGCCGATCGCGTTGGATGACGCGTACACGATGAGCGAGGACGGCACGCTCACGGCCAACGTTTCCGGGAACGACAGCGACGTGGACAACCCGGCGAGCGAACTCGATTGGATACTCACTGACATCGGCAACGCGGATGCGAACGGCTTCATCACGTTCAACTTCGATGGGTCCATTACCTATGTGCCGGATGCCGGGTTCGGCGGCCTTATCACGTTCACGTACCGGGTTTGCGACCTGCTCGCCGTATGCGACACGGCCGTGGTCACCATCGACGTCGGCGGCGTCAACGATGCACCGATCGCGGATGACGACGTGTTTCCGATGAACGAGGATGGAACGCTGAACGCTGCGGTGGTGACCAATGACAGCGATCCGGACGGTGACGTACTGACATGGACGCTGGTGAGCGGTGGGACGGCCGCGGCGAACGGCGCGCTCACCTTCAACGCGGATGGCAGCTTCGTTTTCACACCGAACGCGGACTTCACGGGAACCGTGACGTTCACCTACGAGGCGTGCGATCCGCTGGCCGCGTGTGACCAGGCTGAGGTCACGATCGTGGTCGACGGAATGAACGATGCGCCTCTGGCGGTCGACGACAATTTCGCCATGCCGGAGGATGGCTCACTGGCGAACACGGTCGCCGCCAACGATAGCGATGTGGACGGTGGACTCACCTGGAGCCTGATCGATGGCGGTAGCGCTGCAGGGAACGGTGCGCTCGTTCTGAATGCGGATGGCACGTTCAGCTACGTTCCCAACGCGGACTTCAACGGGGTGGTCTCGTTCACTTATGAGGCCTGCGATCCGGAGGGTGTATGCGACCAGGCCGTGGTGACCATCACCGTGGTGCCTGCGAACGATGGGCCAGTGGCCGGCGACGACGCGTTCATCATGAACGAGGACGCCGTGCTGAGCAACAGCGTGGGTGGCAACGACAGCGACCCGGACAACACCGCCGGCCAATTGGACTGGAGCCTGGTGGATGGCGGCAGTGCTGCGGCGAACGGGACTGTCGTGTTGAACGCGAACGGCAGCTTCACCTACACGCCGGCCCCGGACTTCAGCGGCACGGTGAGTTTCACGTACCAGGTCTGTGATCCGGGCGCTTCATGCGATCCCGCGACCGTGACGATCACGGTGATCCCGGTGGACGACGCGCCGATCGCGATCGATGACGCGTACAACATGGCCGAATCCACGACCCTGAACGGCGACGTGGGTGTGAATGACAGCGACATTGATGGGGACCCGCTCATGTGGAGCCTGGCGGATGGCATGAGCGCGGTGACCAACGGAACCTTGGTCCTGAATGCCGATGGCACGTTCAGTTTCACGCCGGACATCGGTTTCAACGGCACCGTGGACTTCACCTATCAAGTGTGCGATGGGGATGGTCTTTGCGATGAGGCACTGGTGATCATCAGCGTCGGGCCGGTGAACGATCCGCCGCAAGTGGAGGATGACGCGGTCACGACTAACGAAGAGACCGCTGTTACGGTACAGGTACTCGCCAACGACAGCGACGTCGATGGGGATCTGGTGGAGAACACGGTCACCATCACCATCGCTCCCGGCCACGGCACGGCCGTCGTCAATGTGGATGGAAGCATCACCTACACTCCGTATACCGATTACATCGGTCCGGATGCACTGCAATACCAGGTATGTGATGACGGAACGCCGTTGCCTGCCGAGTGCGGCACGGCCTACCTGGACATCAATGTGCTCCCGGTCGATGATGCGCCAAGGCCGTTCGATGATTCGTTCACGTTCCTGGAGGATGGCGGAACGTTCGCTGCGGATGTCACGGGCAACGATTACGATGTGGACGATGCGAACAGCACACTGAACTGGAGCCTGGTCAATGGTGGTACGGCAGCGGCGAACGGGGCGTTGAGCTTCAATGCGGATGGCATTTTCAGCCTCACGCCTGCGGCGAACTTCAACGGATACGTCACCTTCACCTACCAGCTCTGTGATCCCGGAGGGGCATGTACGCAGGCGGTGGTCACCATCAATGTGCTTCCGGTGAACGATCCGCCCGTGGCACTGGGTGACCTTGACAACACGCCGCTCGACGTGCCGCTCACCACGAACGTGAGCGCGAACGACAATGATACCACGGACCAGTCCACGATCGATCTGGGAAGCATCACCATCGTCGTGCCGCCGGACAGCGGTACGGTGGGGGTGAACGGCAATGGCACGCTGACCTATACGCCGAACCCGGGCTTCATCGGCAGCGACACGCTCATTTACCAGATCTGCGACATCGGGGTGCCGACGCCCGCGCTATGTGATACGGCAGTCCTGATCATCCTGGTGTCCGAACTCTATCCCCTGGCGATCGATGATGGCTACGACCTGCCGGAGGACAGCCTGCTCGTGATGGAGGTGCTGGACAACGACACGGCGGTGAGCGGCGCGTTGGATCCCACGACGGTTACCGTCATCAACGGGCCCTTGCACGGTACGGCCACGGTGAACCCGGACGGAACGATCACTTATGTTCCTGATCCGGACTACCACGGGACTGATGCCTTCAACTACACGATCTGCACGGACCTGGGCTTCTGCTCGAACGCCACCGTGGTCCTCAACGTGGATCCGGTCAACGACCCGCCGGTCGCTGCGAACGATACGCTCGCGATGGACGAGGATTCCGTGGTCACCTTCAGCGTGGTGGGCAATGATACCGACCTTCCGGATGGCTCCTTGGGTGGTGTGGACAGCCTGAGCGTGACCATCACCATCGCGCCGTTGGATGGAACGGCCAGCGTGAATGTGGATGGCACCATCACCTACACACCCGGAGCGGACTTCAACGGACCCGACTCGCTGCAGTACCAGGTATGCGATCTGGGTTATCCACTGCCTGCGGAATGTGATACGGCATGGGTGCTCATCGTGGTCGGTGATGTGAACGATCCGCCGGTCATCACCGATCAGGTAGGAGCGCCGATCGATACGTTGAACATGACGACGGACGAGGATGTGCCGCTGACGATCTGCTTCAATGCGATCGATCCCGAAAGCGACACATTGGACGCGACGAACAGCTTCCTCGGCCCGGCCTTCGGGGTCGTCACCGGGGAGGCGGACGGTGACACCTGCATCACCTATGCACCCGACCCGGACTACAACGGTGGGGATACCGTGACCGTGATCGTATGTGACAACGCAGGGCTGTGCGATACGGTCGTCGTCGTGATCGATGTGTTGCCGGTGAACGATCCGCCGCAGGTGGTGGACATGATCGGTGACCCCACGGATACGGTGATGACCACGACGCCGGAGGACATCCCGCTATCCATTTGTTTCGATGTGGTGGATATCGACGGGGACCCTGTGGAGGTCAGCGGTGTGATCAGTGGTCCGCTGAACGGCAGTGCCACTGGCCTCGCGGATGGCGATACCTGTTGGACCTATGCACCCGACCCGGACTTCAACGGGACGGATACAGTGACGGTGCTGGTGTGCGACGACCAAGGCGGTTGCGATACGGTAACGGTCGTCATCGAGGTGACCCCCGTGAACGATGACCCGGTGATCACCGATGGAACGGGATCACCGGTGGATACGCTGCTTGTCTACACGCTTGAGAATTTCCCCGTCACGGTGTGCCTTGGTGGAACCGATGTGGATGGTGACAGCCTGGATGTGACCAGTGTGCCATACGGTCCGTTCGCTGGCATCGTGACCGGTCTGCAGGATGGCGATACCTGCTTCACGTACGCGCCCGACCTGGACTTCCTGGGGGTGGACACGCTCATCGCGGTCCTGACGGATGGCGCAGGTGGCGCGGATACGGTGGTGGTGATCGTTACCGTGCTGGAGACCAACGATCCTCCCATCATCGTGGATACTGGCGTGCCCATCGATACGGTGAACTTGACCACGCCCGAAGACACCCCGCTCCAGGTCTGCCTGGATGCGATCGATCCAGAGGGGCTGCCGGTGGATGTTGTCTGGGTCGCGCCGCTCGCACTGTCTGGTTCCATCAGCGGCCTTTCGGACGGAGACACCTGCCTCACCTACACGCCTTTCACGGACTATAACGGCACGGACAGCCTGTTCGTCCTCGTTTGCGATGGTCTCAATGCTTGTGATTCGGTATTGTTGATCATCACGGTGACCCCGGTGAACGATCCGCCGGTGATCACGGACGGAGGCGCCACCGCGATCGATACCGTGTATGTATCCACGGAGGTGGATGCGCCATTGGCCATCTGCCTCGACGCTCTGGACGCTGATGGCGATGCAGTGGATGTGACGGCAGTGCTGAACGGCCCATTGAACGGTAGCGCGGACTCGTTCGGTGATGGCGATACGTGTTTCACCTACACGCCGTTCACGGGATACCTCGGCGGCGATACGTTGACGGCCGTGGTGTGCGATCCGAACGGCGGCTGTGACACGGTGCTGGTGATCATTGATGTTTCGGGGCCGAACTCACCGCCGGTGATCGTGGACCAGGACCAGAATGACGCGGATACGCTGGTCTTCGTGACTCCGGAAGACACGCCGACAACCATCTGCATCGGGGCGATCGACCCGGACAACGATGCGCTGGATGTGACGAACGTGTTCGGTGGGCCCCAGAACGGCTTCGCGAACGGCCTCTCTGATGGTGACACCTGCTTCACCTATTCACCGGTGCCCGACTGGAATGGCACCGACACGCTGAGCGCGGTGGTCTGTGACGGCAATGGCGGCTGTGACACGGTCCTGGTGATCATCGATGTCACACCGGTCAACGATCCGCCCATCGTGGAGGATGGAGGCGTGCCCACGGACACGTTGAACGCTACAACGCCGGAGGGCATTCCCGTGGCGATCTGTGTCGAGGCAAGCGATGTGGACGGTGACACGCTGGACGTCACCGCCGTGATCGACGATGCGCAGAACGGAGGGACGAGCGGAACGGCTGATGGGGACACCTGCTTCGCGTACACGCCCGACCCCGGCTTCATCGGCTTGGACACGGTTACCGTCGTGGTATGTGACAATGCCGGTGCCTGTGACACGGTCACGGTGATCATCGATGTGACGCCATTGAACCCGAACGAACCGCCGATCGCCGTGGATGATACGGCCGCTACGGATCCCGGCATCGCCATCGATATCGCTGTGCTGGACAATGACACTGATCCGGATGGCGACCCGCTCACAGTAACTACCACGGGGGCGGGCCATGGCACGGTCGTCATCAACGGAGATGGCACCATCACCTACACCCCCGACAACGGATTCTGCGGAACGGACACCATCACCTACACCGTGTGTGATCCCTTCCTGGCCTGCGATGACGCGATCGTCGTGGTCGATGTTCCCTGCCCGCCGGTGAACGAACCGCCCATCGCCCTGGATGACACCGCGAGCACGACGGTGAACACGAGCGTGACGGTGATCGTGCTCACGAACGACAGTGATCCGAACGGCGATCCGCTCACCGTCACGTCCGCGAGCGCGGCCAACGGGACCGTTACCATCAACGGTGATGGTTCGCTCACCTACACTCCGGACCCGCTTTTCTGCGGTGCGGATACCATTCTCTACACGATCTGTGATCCCGGCCCGTTGTGCGATGACGCGATCGTGGTGGTGGACATCCCGTGCCCGCCTGTGAATGATCCGCCGATCGCGGTGCATGACAGTGCTACCGTGGACCAGGGGAGTGACATGGTGGCGCCCATCATCGTATTGGGCAACGACAGCGACCCGAACGGTGATCCGTTGACCGTGACGAACGCTGATGCGGCCCATGGCACGGTGGAGATCGGCCAGAACGGGGAGCTCTACTACTCGGCGAACGCAGGCTTCTGCGGTATCGATACCATCACCTACACGGTCTGCGATCCGGAGCCCTTGTGCGATGAAGCCTACGTGTTCGTCACGGTCCTTTGTCCGGATACGACTGATCTCGCCATCCCGGAAGGCTTCTCGCCCAACAACGATGGCTACGGCGACAGATGGGTGATACAGGGCCTGGAGCGCTACCCGCTGGCCAAGGTCACGATCTTCAATCGCTGGGGCAACGAGGTGTACAGCGCCGATCCTTACGGCAACGATTGGGATGGACGCAGCACCAACGGACTTACCTGGGACGGGGTACTACCGGTGGCCACCTACTGGTACATCCTGGACCTCGGCATGGAGGGTGAGAAACTGCGGACCGGATACATCTACTTGAACCGATGAGCACCATGCGCATACATCGTTGGTCGCCATTGCTGCTCTTGTTCGTCACCACGGTGTCGCGGGCGCAACAAGACCCCATGTACACGATGTACATGTGGAACACGTTGGCCGTGAATCCCGGCTATGCCGGCAGCGCTGACCTCTTCACGGTGACGGGGCTGGCGCGGCAGCAATGGGTGGGGTTGTCCGGTGCGCCCAGTACACAAACGCTCACGGCGCACACCCCGCTTCCCACCGAAAGTCTGGGGATGGGATTGAGCGTGGTGCATGACCAGGTGGGGCCGGTGAACAACACGGTGGCGTTCGCTGATGTCGCGTACCGCATCCATGTAACGGGCGGGTCAAGGCTGGCTTTCGGCCTGAAGGCGGGTGTGGACCTCATGCAATTGAAGCTCGGCGGCCTGCAGAACGTGGACGCGAACGATCCGTTGTTCGGACAGGACCTCACGACGAAAGCGCGGCCCAACTTCGGGTTCGGTCTTTACTACTGGAACGCGAAAGCGTACATCGGGTTGAGCGCACCGAAACTGCTGGAGCACGACCGGTTCGAAACGGATGCGGCGAACACGGTGGTGAACGCGGTCCGGCAGCGCCGGCACTATTTCCTCATCGGTGGGTACGTTTTGAACTTCGGTCGAGACGTCAGATTCCGCCCGAGCTTCCTGGTGAGAGCGGTGGAAGGCGCACCGATCTCCATGGACCTGTCAGCGATGTTCCTTCTGCGTGAGAAGCTCTGGCTGGGGGCGGCATACCGGAACCAGGACGCGTTCAGTGCGCTGATCGCCTACCAGATCACCGACCAGTTCAAGGTGGGCTACGCGCACGACTTCACGACCACATCGCTTCGCAGCTACCACAGCGGCACGCATGAACTCATGTTGAGCTACGATCTGCGCTTCAACAAGGAGAAGACCCTTTCGCCGCGATTCTTCTGATGGCCACCATGAAGCACCTTCCGGCCTTCACCATTGCGCTGTTGCTCGCCAACGGTTCAAGCGCACAGCAGCGTTTCGTCATCGCGGGCGACAAGGCATACGAGCACCTGGCGTACGCGAAGGCCATCGCCAACTACGAGCGCGCTGCGGAGAAAGCGGTCCCCGATTCGAGCTATGCCCGCAAACTGGCGAAGAGCTACATGAATGTTCGGGACTTCCGTCAGGCCGAGGTCTGGTACGCACGTGCGGTCGTCATGCCCGATGCGAAGCCGGTGGACTACTACGATTATGCTCAGGCGTTGCGGGCCAATGGCAAGTACGGCGAGGCGGACAAGTGGCTGCGTACCTATGAACTGAAGAACGGCGCGGACAGCCGGGGGAAGCGGCAGGCCGATGCGAGCAGCTATGCGTCGAGGCTGCGCGATCGCCCGATGCCCGGGTGCGTGGTGAAGGACCTTGCTTCGAATACCGCGCAGGCGGATATGGGTGTGACCTACTGTGGCAACCGGGCGGTCTTCGCCAGTTCACGTGCGCAGGATGTCACCGAGTTCCGTAGGCATACGTGGAACGCGCAGCCTTTCCTGGACCTGTATGGAGCGCGGGTGAACGGCGATGGCGAATTCGGCCCGGCGACGCCGCTCTCCGCGCTCAACACCAAGTACCACGAAAGCAATGCGTGTTTCACTGCCGACACGAACACGGTCTGGTTCACACGGAACAACTATTCCCAAGGCAAAAAGGGCAGCAACGGGGAGGGTGTCGTGAACTTGAAGATCTACTCGCGCACGCGTGCAGCGGGTACTTGGGAGAACGAGCAACCGTTCCCCTTCAACAGCGATGCGTACTCGGTGGGCCACCCCTGCCTGAGCGCCGATGGCAACACCATGTACTTCACCAGCGACCGCCCTGGGGGTGTTGGTGGGACGGACATCTGGAGAACGGTGCGGAACGGAACGACCTGGGGAACGCCGGTCTGTCTCGGCTCGGAGGTGAACACGGAAGGGGACGAGATGTTCCCGTTCATCGGTAAGGACGGCACCTTCGCTTTCGCCAGCGATGGACAGCAAGGACTGGGCGGGCTCGATATCCTCGTCGGCAAGATGCGGCCGGATGGTGCGGTCCTTGGTGTGAAGAACCCGGGCGCGCCGATCAACAGTGGTCACGACGACTTCGCTCTCGTGCTGGACCACACCTTATTGAAGGGCTACTTCACCAGCGACCGCCCCGGAGGAAAGGGTGGTGACGACATCTACGCCATGACGCTCGAGCGTCCGCTGGGCAACAGCATGCGTGTGGAGGGTATCGCGTTCGACCGGCGGACCAGGCAGCCGATGCCGGGGACGGTGGTCGAATTGAAAGACTCCCTGGGCAATGTGCTCACGTCAGTGACCACCGGCGCGGACGGGTCATACACGGTGGACCTGGAGCCCGCCCGGAATTACACACTTGCTGGAGCGACCGTGGGTTACCGACCGGCTGTTTCCGATCTCTCCAGCGGCCCGGAGGTCGACACGGTCTTCAAGCAAGACCTGCGTCTGGCCCAATTCGCCGATGTGACGGCCTGGATGCATGTGACCAACGCACAGACCGGCGAACCACTGGCCGACGTGTCGGCGCAGGCCATGGATGTGCCCGGTGGCGGCCTGGAGGTGATCAAAGGCAGCACGAATGCGGCCGGTGACCTTCGCCAGAAGCTGGAAGGCCGGGCGATCGATGATTCGCTCGTCTTCCGCGTGAAGCTCACCAAGGCGGGCTTCTTCCCGAAGAAGGGCCTTTTCCTCTATACGGTCGGCCAGAACGGCGAAGTCGCGATGCACCAGATCATGGACCTGGCGATGGAGCCCATCGATATCGGGGCGGAGGTGGGCAAGGCCATCAGCATCAACCCGATCTATTTCAACAGTGGGAAATGGGACATACGCCCGGATGCGGCGACGGAGCTGGACAAGGTGGTGGCCGTCCTTAATGAGAACCCGACCATGGAGATCGAGCTGGGCAGCCACACGGACAGCCGCGGGAGCGACAAAGCGAACCTGTCGTTGAGCGAGAAACGCGCGAAAAGCAGCGCGGCCTACGTCATCAGCAAGGGCATCGCCAAGGGTCGCATCAAGGGCAAGGGTTACGGTGAAACGAAGCTTCTGAACGGGTGTGGTAATGGCACGAAATGCACCGATGAGGAGCATCAGATGAACAGACGCACCGAGTTCATCATCACCAGGATGTAGGGGAAGGAGGAGAAGGGACCAGGATGAAGGCGGCCGACGGGTCGCCTTCGTCGTTCTTACGGGCAGCGGTCGAGGAGCCGCCTGCTATGTTCCCTGTGGACCAGTCTGTTGAAGCTATTTCTGAACCTCCGTTTGTTGGATCGGGGTCGCGATCTATCTTCGCGCCCCGTTTCTCCGGACCGTGCATCCAGCACCTTCAGCCGGTAGGAGCGGGCAGAACCGTAAAATACCTGGACCACCGTGGCTTCCACGACCCTCATCACCTCCATGGCCAACAAGGCCACCGTGCAGAAAGAATGGCTGCTGGTGGACGTCGAGAACGAGGTTCTCGGCCGTGTTGCCAGCAAGATCGCCATGCTCGTGCGTGGCAAACACAAGTCCACCTTCACCCCGCACGTTGATACCGGCGACCACGTCGTGGTGATCAACGCCGAGAAGGTGCGTTTGACCGGCGACAAGATGGAGGACAAGGAGTACCAGCGGTACAGCCTGCACCCCGGTGGCCAGACCCGCGAGAAGGCGAAGAACCTGAAGGCCCGCAAGCCCGAGGCGCTGTTGGAGATCGCCGTGAAAGGCATGCTCCCCAAGACCCGTCTCGGTGACGCGCAGTTCAACAACCTGCATGTGGTTGTGGGCAGCACGCACAAGCACGAAGCGCAGAAGCCCCGCAAGATCGAC
Source organism: uncultured Chryseobacterium sp. (assembly GCA_964649165.1). GTDB lineage: Bacteria > Bacteroidota > Bacteroidia > Flavobacteriales_F > PHOS-HE28 > PHOS-HE28. The sequence goes on along the minus strand of CAZYPC010000006.1, from coordinate 51,197 downwards.
CTCAACAGCATCAAGTAAGATGGCATCAGTGAACAGCCTTGGCCGCCGCAAGACGAGCGTGGCGCGCGTGGTCCTCAATGAGGGCAGCGGAGAGATCCTCATCAACGGCGTGGAAGGGAAGGAGTACTTCCCCATCACCCTGCAGCAGTTCAAGATGCTGCAGCCCTTCAAGCTCACCGGCACCGAGGGCAAGTACGATGTGACCGCCACGATCGATGGCGGTGGCATCACCGGCCAGGTGGAAGCCCTGCGCCTGGGCATCGCCCGCGCGCTGGTCAAGCTCGATCCCGAGCACAAGCCGAAACTCAAGGCCGAGGACCTCATGACGCGTAATCCCCGCGAGGTGGAACGCAAGAAGTTCGGACGCAAGAAGGCGCGCAAGCGCTACCAGTTCAGCAAGCGTTAAGTCCCACGCTTGTTCAGGATCCAATCCTGGTGGACTCACCTTCGGGTGGCTACCCTCAGGATGCCTGTGATAACGGGAACAAGGAAAGTGAACCAAAAGAAGGAACATGGCACGTACTGAATTCAAGCAACTGCTCGACGCGGGCGTACACTTCGGCCATCTGCGCCGCAAGTGGAACCCGAACATGGCCCCCTACATCTTCACGGAGAAGAAGGGCATCCACATCATCGACCTGAACAAGACGGCGGTGAAGCTGGACGAGGCTGCGGCCGCGATGAAGCAGATCGCCCGCAGCGGGAAGAAAGTGCTCTTCGTCGCCACGAAGAAGCAGGCCAAGGATATCGTGACAGACAAGGTGAAGCCCACGAGCATGCCTTACGTCACCGAGCGTTGGAGCGGTGGTATGCTCACGAACTTCGGCACGATCCGCCGGGCCATCAAGAAGATGGCCGCGATCGATCGCATGAAGATCGACGGCACGCTGAACCACATGAGCAAGCGCGAGCGCCTGCAAGTGAGCCGCCAGCGCGACAAGATGGAGAAGAACCTGGGCTCCATTGCCGACCTTACCCGCCTGCCGAGCGCGCTGTTCATCGTGGACATCGTGAAGGAGCACATCGCCGTGGCCGAGGCGCGCAAGCTGAACATCCCCACGTTCGCGATGGTGGATACCAACAGCGACCCGAATCTGATCGACTTCCCGATCCCCGCGAACGACGACGCCACCAAGAGCATCGAGCTGATCGTGGACACCATGATCGCGGCCATCAACGAAGGCCTCGAAGAGCGCAAGAGCGACAAGGAGCGGGGCGAGGCCATCGATGAGGAAGGTGCCGAAGAAGGCGAGGAGGGCGTGGAGGCCGGAGAAGAAGTAGGCGCCGAAAGCGAGAAGCCCGCGGAACCGCAGGCCTGATTGAACAGCAGTTGTCGGTTATCCGTTGTTGGTTGTCCGGCTTGATGGAACAAGCGGAACAGGGCCTTCAGCCCGCCAGCCTCGGAAGCCTGACAACCGACAACCGACAACCGACAACAAGCAATGAGCACCATGGCGATCACTGCCGCTGACGTGAACAAGCTCCGCCAGATCACTGGCGCGGGCATGATGGATTGCAAACAGGCCCTGAACGAGGCCAATGGCGACTTCGATGCCGCCATCGACATCCTGCGCAAGAAGGGCCAGAAGGTGGCCGCCAAGCGCGCCGACCGTGATGCCAGCGAGGGCCAGGTGATCGGCCTGACCAGCGCCGACAACAAGAAAGGCGTGCTCGTCTGCACCAACTGCGAGACCGACTTCGTGGCCAAGAACGCTGACTTTGCCGCCATGGCCAACCGTATCGCCACGATCGCGCTGGAGAAAGGCGCTGATAGCGTGGACGCGCTGAAGGCGATGGCCTACGACAGCAATGGGCTCACCATCGCTGAGAAGCTCATCGAGCAGACCGGTGTGATCGGTGAGAAGATCGAAGTGAGCTCCTGCCAGGCATTGAGCGCGGAATTCGTTTACGCCTACAACCACCCTGGCAACAAGGTGGGCAGCCTCGTAGGTCTGAACAAGATCGGCTTCGAGACCGCCGCCAAGGACGTCGCCATGCAAGTGGCCGCCATGGGCCCGATCGCCCTCGACAAGGCGAGCACGCCCCAGAGCGTGATCGACAAGGAACTGGAGATCGGCAAGGAACTCGCCATCCAGGAGGGCAAGCCCGCCGACATGGCCGAGAAGATCGCCGCCGGCCGCCTGAACAAGTTCTTCAAGGAGAGCACCCTGCTCGCCCAGGAGTTCATCAAGGACAACAAGATGAGCGTGGAGCAGTACCTGAAGAGCGTGGACAAGGACCTCACCTGCACGGGCTTCAAGCGCCACTCGCTGACGGTCTGATCCTGACAAGTCATCTCATTCGAAAGGCCTCCGGAAGGAGGCTTTTCGCTTTTCAGTTCAACGGGTTCGGCTAGTTTCACATGCTGAACCGGTGAGCCAGGTCCGCTTCCGCCGAACCATGAGACACGATACTTCGCGATATCAGTTCAATCTCGCTCTCGCGCTGATGCTTTCCGCCACCGGCGTTGCGGTGAACGCGCAAGTGGATTGCATGGGAGTGGATGGAGGACCAGCACTGCCTGGGACGCCGTGTGATCCCGGACAGCCTTTCACTAACGCGGGTCTTTGGAACGCGGCCTGCCAGTGCATCGGATATTGTGATTTTTGGGACATGGGCTGGGGGTTTCCCGGAGAGGCTTGCGATGACTACAACGCTCTGACGATAAACGATATCATGGGTGCGGACTGCGTGTGCCATGGTATGTGCGTCGGAATTGGACAGGCATTGACGTCGTGTGATGATGGCGACCCGTTGACGACTGACGACATGGTCGATCAATGGGGCTGCAACTGTTCGGGCTGGTCGGACAGCATCGTTGGCCGTGTCTTCTTGGATGTTGACCTTGATGGAGTGTTCGGGGGTGCTGACCTGCCGATCCAGAACCGTTCGATCCAGGCGGGGTGGGGACCACTCTACACCGCATCCGATGCTGCGGGCATGTTCTACTTCAGGGTAACACCAGCCAATTATCTGCTCACGGCCGAGGTTGGCGACTTCGATACACTGGCATCGCCTGTTGCCGTCACCGACCTTTCAGGGCCTGGTATCACGAGCAGCGGTCATGAACTCGCTATGAACGCGACCGCGTCGCAGTCGGATCTCGGGGTTCACATGACGGCACGGAACCCACGACCCGGTTTCTACAATGAACTCTGGGTGCTCTGCCGGAATGAAGGAAGCCAGTTGACGGACGGAACGCTTTCCGTTCAGTTGGATGCCCAGCAGACCTATTCCAACAGCCAGCCTACAGGGACATGGGGCGGGAATACGTTGACCTGGCAATTGCCGGTGCTCTCGCTGGGAGAGGTATTCACAGCGCATATCTGGATGTACACACCGCCAAGTGTGCCGCTCGGAGGAAGCGTTGTGTATTCGGCGAACGTTCAGACATTACCGCAGGATGCTGTGCCAGAAAATGACAACACGGGACTGGTGCCAACCGTCGTTGGAGCCTATGATCCGAACGACATTCAAGTGACGCCTGACCTGTTGACGGCGGAGGACATCGCTGATGCGACCCCTGTGACCTACACGATCCGTTTCCAGAACACGGGAACCTACTTGGCTGAGAACGTGCGCATCACCGATGTACTGCCTTTCCAGCTGCAGCCATATTCATTCGAATTCATCGCCAGCAGTCATCCGTGTCATGCTCAACTGGGCAACGGTCTGCTCGAGCTCCGCTTTGATGGCATCATGCTGCCCGACAGCAGCTCGAATGAGCCCGAAAGCCACGGTTGGGTGATGTTCCGCATGACGCCGCAGAACTTCCTGCTCCCTGGCGCACAGGTGTACAACAGCGCGAGCATCTATTTCGACTTCAACGAGCCGATCCATACCAATGCGGCCGTGTTCGAACTGGAGGACCTGAACACCGGTTCAGTTCAGGATACGAAGGAGCCGGTGCAGCTGTGGCCGAACCCTGCTCGGGATGTGATCCATATCACTGTGGAACGTTCGCTTGGCCTTGCCAGTCTGACGATCATGGATCTTCATGGTCGTCGCGTGTCCGACCCGGACGAGTTGACCACGAACGGCCTCGCTGAGATCGCGGTAGGCGACTTGGCCGAGGGCATGTACACTCTGCGCATCGCCCACCAAGGCGGAATGCTCTCCCGTAGGTTCGTGGTAAGCCGCTGACCCTATCGACCGGTCGCTCCACGCGCATCGATCTGTGAACAACCCGTACGCGGATGGTTCCCAGGCCGCACGAGGGTCCGGTTATAATTGTCCACATAACATCATCCAATGGGCATCATCGCGACCAAGGGCTTCGAGTACAGGGGCGTTCCCAAGGAACTGATCGCGCGTTTGCGACAGGACCACAAGCAGCTGGACACCTTCATCGAGACCGGGACGAACATCGGAGCCACGGCCTATTGGGCTTCGGACATCTTCAAGCAGGTGGTCACCATCGAGTTCGCGCAGGAGCTGTTCGACAAGCTGGACAAGAGCCGGAAGAACATCCGCTTCGTACATGGCGATTCCTCGGAGATGATGCCGTCGCTCCTTTCGGACCATGCCATCGTCTACCTGGACGCGCACTATTCAGCGGGCGACACCTACAACAGCTATCCCCTGCTGAAGGAGTTGCAGCATGTGAACGCCAGCGGGTTGAAGGACCTGGTGATCATCGTGGATGACGCCCGCTTCTGCTCGGCCCAATGGAACGATGAGACGTATGGCGAACTGCCGGAGATCGTGGGCCTGCTGAGCAAGGGTGGCGAGCGCTATGTGACCTTGATGGATGATATGCTCATCGCCGCGCCCCGCTCCATGGAGCAGACCGTGCGGAGCCACTACAACGAGCGATCGAAGGAGCTGTGGGCGCAATTCCAGAAGGATACCACACCTAGCGCGGTGAAGGCGGCTGCCAAGAAGCTGCTGGGTCGGTAAGGCGGCGTCCGGGTCATCGGGTTTTCTTTCCTTCGGCCCGTGAAATCGGCAGGGGCGCCCCAGCTCGTGCCAGGGGAGAAAACGAAGCGACAGCACCATGCCCTCGAACGGAACCCACAAGTACAAGCGCATCCTCTTGAAGCTCTCCGGTGAAAGCCTGATGGGCAGCAAGGACTACGGCATCGACGATGCGATGCTGAACGCTTACGCCGATGAGATCATGGCCGTTACCAGGGGCGGTGTGCAGGTGGCGGTGGTGATCGGGGGAGGGAACATCTACCGGGGCATCCAGGCGGAGGCCAGCGGCATCGATCGGGTGCAGGGCGACCACATGGGCATGCTCGCCACCATGATCAACAGCCTCGCCCTGCAGAGCGCCTTGGAGGCCAAGGGCCAGAACACGCGGTTGCTCAGCGCCATCAAGATGGACACCATCGCCGAGCCCTTCATCCGACGGCGCGCCGTGCGGCACCTGGAAAAAGGGCGAACTGTCATCTTCGGAGCGGGCACCGGCAATCCGTACTTCACCACCGACACGGCCGCGTCACTGCGCGCCATCGAGATCGAGGCCGACGTGATCCTGAAAGGCACACGCGTGGACGGCATCTATACGGCCGACCCAGAGAAGGACAAGACGGCGACCAAGTATGAACGCATCACCTTCTCGGAGGTGTATGACAAGGGCATCAAGGTGATGGATCTCACCGCCTTCACCCTGTGCAAGGAGAACAACCTCCCGATCATCGTTTTTGACATGAACAGGCCTGGCAACCTGCGGAAGGTGGTGGCCGGCGAGCATGTGGGAACGCTGGTGGAGGTCTGAGCCACCGTTGACCGGAGGCCTGGACCGGTCGCAAGAACACCGACACCTGCGCGCACGGGAACAAGCGGCCCGCCTCTATTTTCGCGCACCCCAACCACAACGTCATGGACGCCAAGACACTGATCGCCCCTGCAGAGGACATGATGAAGAAAGCCGTGGACCATCTGGACCATGAGCTCACGAAGATCCGCGCCGGGCGGGCGAACCCTTCCATGCTCGATGGCGTGCGGGTGGAGGCCTATGGCAGCCACATGCCCTTGAACCAGGTGGCGAACGTGAATACGCCTGACGGTCGTACGATCATGATCCAGCCGTGGGATAAGAAGATGATCGACGCGATCGAGAAGGCGATCCAGGCGGCGAACCTCGGCTTCAACCCGAGCAACAATGGCGATGCGGTCATCATCAATGTGCCCATGCTCACCGAAGAGCGCCGCAAGGACCTGGTGAAGAGCGCGCACAAAGAGGGCGAGCACGCCAAGGTGAGCATCCGCGGCGCGCGCCAGAAGGCCAACGATGCCATCAAGCACGCCAAGATGCCGGAGGACTTCGCCAAGGACGCCACCGATCAGGTGGACAAGCTCACGGGCATCTACAACAAGAAAGTGGACGCGCTGATCGAAGCGAAGGAGAAGGATATCATGAAGGTGTGACGCGATGGGGGCCGGACCGGGCGTAACAGTGCATTTGTAAAGGGCCCCGGCGCAAAGCGCCACGGTCCGCTACTATCGAGATCGTCATCCCGGCCTTGAGCCGGGATCGCGGAAGGTCATGCGAGCGCATCAGTACTGGGTCTACCTGGTGACCAACAAAGGCAACACCGCACTCTACACGGGCGTTACCAACGACGTCCAGCAGCGGCTTTTTTCATCACAGGGTCGGTACTGATCCGGAGTCGTTCGCTTGGCGATACCAATGTTGGAAGCTCGTGCTTTTGGAGGAGTACAACGACATCAATGAGGCCATAACGCGCGAGAAGCAGTTGAAGAACTGGAAACGCACATGGAAAGACGCTCTGATTGCGAAGAACAACCCGCAGTGGAAGGACTTGAGCGTGGGTTGGGACTATTTAGGCTGGTATGATCCGGATGATCCACCACCGGGCTACTACCAACAGCACGTTAAAGAGAATTGGGGTGGGCCTGAACGCGATGCCGGGTCAAGCCCGGCATGACAGAGCATTTGGAGCGGGTTACGGTGCGGAGCGCCGTAACCCGCTCCTCCAAGTTGCGATGCCGGCCTTGGGCCGGGATCGTGCCTACGCCCAGACGGGCGACCCCTCACTACAGTTCCTGCACATCTCCAGTCCGCTGCGTGACTTGAGCAGCCCCGCGCGGAAGTCATGGTAAGCATCGCTGTTCCACACCTCGCGGAAGGAATTCTTCCGCAGATCGCCGAGTACATGGTGCGCATCCTTGTCGAAGCAGCAAGGGACCACGCGGCCGTCCCAGGTGATCACGCAGCTGTGCCACATCTTCCAGCAGTTGTCCTCCAGCTTGTTCTTCACCTCCCATACGCCGTTCGTATTCCGGCGATAGCGCGCGTACTTGTCCTGTGCCGGGATCAGCGGATGATCGTCCTTCGGATCATAGACCTGCGCCGTCTTCAGCCAGAGGTCGTCCACGCCGATGCGTTTCGCCAGCGCACGCGCTTCAGGGATCTGGTGCTCATTGGGCTTCACCACCAGGAATTGGAACACCACATGCGGTGAAAGGCTCTTCAGCTTCTTCTTCCACTTCACGATGCGCTCGGCCCCTTCGATCACCTTGCTCAGGGTGCCCTCTTTGCGGTAGGCCTCGTAGGTCTGCTGGTCGGTGCCGTCGAGCGAGATGATCAATCGCGACAGTCCGCTTCGCACCGCGGCTTCCGCATTCGACTCATCGAGGAAGTGGGCATTGGTGCTGGTGCTCGTGTACACGCCGCGCTCGCTCGCATAGCGCACCATGTCCAGGAAACCGGGATTGATGAACGGCTCGCCCTGGAAGTAGAACGTGAGCGCCCAGAGGTCGCTGTGCAGTTCGTCGATGATGTGCTTGAAGAGTTCCTGCTTCAGGTTGCCGGTGGGCCGGGTGAAGGCACGCAGTCCGCTGGGGCACTCCGGGCAGCGCAGGTTGCAGGCCGTGGTGGGCTCGATGCTCACACTGATGGGAAGCCCGGCGATGCGCGGTTCCTTGGTGCGCTTCGCCCGCTGGAAGCTGCTCCAAATGCGGAAGGCGTTCGTCGCCCGCCGCGCGCTGTACGCACGGCCCCACAGGCGGGCATCACGGAGTTCGGGGAACATCGATGGCAAGACGGCGCAAGGTATTCCCGGATGCCACCGGTGACCGCTTGCCACATTCGCCCCGCTACTGGCCCCTGTATCCTTTCTTCGTGGTTGTCCGTCCCATCCGAAACCCCTTGTCATGAGATCCTTATGCCTGTATCTCCTGTCGTTCCTGTCGTTCATTGTTCAGGCGCAGACACAAATGACCGGTCGCGTTGTGGATTCGCGAACGGGTGAAGCCCTCGCCTTCGTTCCGACGAACCTGGTAGGAACGCGCGAAGGCACGCTGAGCGACATCGACGGTCGCTTCAAGCTCGTTGTAACGGAATTGCCGGTGGTCCTGCGCTTCAGTTATGTCGGATATGAGACGTTGGAGCTCACCGTACAGGAGGCGAAGCCGTTGCGGGTGGAACTGGTGCAGAAGAACACCGAGCTTAAAGCGGTAGTAGTGACCGGTGCGGACAATCCGGCGCACCGCATCATCCGACGGGCTTACGCGAACCGCAAAGAGAACGACGGCATGCGCTACCGTTCCTACAGGTACAAGAGCTACAACAAACTGGTCGTGGACATCGCCTTGGACAGCGCTGTGCTGAATGATACGGCGCGGATGGCGGCGCTGGACACATCCACGCAGAAGGCGTACGAGTTCTCGCAGCAGCAGCATCTCTTCATGATGGAAAGCGCTACGAAAAAGAGCTTCATCCCGCCGGCCAACCAACGTGAGGAGGTCCTGTTGATGCGTGTGAGCGGTTTGCAGGACCCGTCCCTGTTGGCGCTCGTTGCACAAACAGAGACCTTCAGCATCTACTCGCCGGACATCGCGATCGACCAGAAGACCTTTCTGGGACCGTTGGGTCCATCAAGTACCTCGAAGTACCGGTTCAACATCGAGGACACGCTGTACCAGGGCTCGGACAGCGTGTACGTGATCAGTTACCGCCCGAAGAAAGGTGCGAAGTTCAACGCACTGAAGGGGTTGCTGTACATCCACACGGCAGGGTATGCCGTCCAGAACGTTACCGCCGAACCCGTGGAGCGCGAGGGGGCCAGCGTGCGCTTCCAGCAATTGCATGAACGTGTTGATGGCAAATGGTTCCCCCGGCAGTTGAACACGTTCATCTATTTCGACAAGGGGAATGTCAGCGTCAACGGTCTGGCACCGGAAGGTGTCGGGCGCATCTATCTGAGGGACATCGAGGTGGATGCCGAAGTGGATCGGAAGGAAGTACGCGGGCCGGAGTTCGTCGCTGACCGCATGGAGATCCGGCGCGATGATGCCTACTGGGAGCAGTGGCGCGTGGATACACTCGACAGCCGCGACCGGAAAACCTATGTGACCATCGACAGCATTGGTGAGGCGCTTCATTTCGACCGCAAGCTGAAATGGTTCGACGCATTATCCACCGGGCGTTTACGGTTCGGTGCGCTGGATGTACCACTGGGTCGGCTCTTCGCCTACAATGGGTACGAGGGCTTCCGGCTTGGGGCGGGATTGTCCACGAACGATAAGGTCTCCCGCTACGCCTCGATCGGCGGGTATACGGCCTACGGGTTCGCCGACAAGGTGTGGAAGTACGGGGGAGATCTCACCATCAAGCCCGTCTATGGGCGCGATCTGCACCTGAAGCTCGCCTATGAGAACGACGTGATCGAAATGGGGGGTGCGGACTTTCCAGGGTTCAAACCTGGCTTCTTCAGTCGGGACAATCAGGCCGAGCTCGCCCGCAGGATCTACGTGGACCGCATGGACCGGATCGAGCGCTACTCGGCCCAAGTGCTTCTTCGAGTGAGCAGTTCCACCAAGGTGTGGTTGGGTACCGAACGCGCGCAGCGGGTGAATCTCATCGGCTATCGCTTCAACGAAGCGTTGGGGGAAGGGGTCACCCGGTTCCGCAATGAGTTCCTTGTCGGTGCTATCACGGCCGACGTGCGATGGGCTTTCCGGGAGAGCATAGCTCGCCTGGCGCACCGGGAGGTCTCCATGGGCACGAAGTACCCGGTGGTGCATGTGCAGGCGATGCGGGCGATGAAAGGTCTGTGGGAAGGTGAATGGGATGCCTGGCAGGTCAATGCGATGGTGGTGAAGACCTTCCGCATACGCTTGCTCGGGCGGTTGAGCGTGCGCTTGCTCGGGGGTCTTGCGGACCCGGATGTCCCGATGCCATTCCTCTACAACCTGCGCGGTACGAACGCCCGACAGGATCTGCTCGTATCGGCCGACAACACCTTCGAGACCATGCGACCGAACGAATTCCTCGCGGACCGATATGCGACCCTGCATGTGAGCCACAGCTTCGGCAACCTGCTCTTCAAGACCAAGCGGTTCGCTCCGGTGCCCGTGCTATTGACCAGTGCGGCGGTCGGTAGCCTGGAAAAGCCGGAGAACCATGGGGGGCTGTCGTTCCGGGCGATGGAACACGCGTACATCGAGAGCGGGCTGCGCATCGACGGGATCTTCATGGGCTTTGGAGCAGGCGTGTTCTACCGATACGGCGTCTACGCGCTGCCCGATCCAGCGGACAACTTCACGTTCAAGCTCTCCGCCGGCTTCAACTTCTGAGCGCGACTTTCCGCTGGGCAGGAAGGTCCGTCCTTGTTTCGCACCTTAGCGCCGCGCCGCTCCTCCGGCGTTTTCCCTGAACCCGGATGTGGGCCTGGCTGGCAAGTCGCGTATTACGGAACCGCATGGCGATCCTGATCGCCGTGGGCCTGCTCACGGCCTTCCTGGGCTACATGGCCACCAAGGTGGGCATGAACTACAAGCACGGCGGGCTGCTCCCAAAGACGGACAGCGCTTACGTGGACTACGAGCGCTTCCTGCACACCTTCAAGGAGGACGGAAACGTGCTGGTGGTGGGGACGCAAGGGGTAGCAGGTGGGTTGACCTTGTACACGCCGAAGAATTTCAAGGCCTGGCATGAGCTGGGTGAGGATCTGAAGCGGATCCCCGGCATCGATTCCGTCTTCAGTGAGGCGCACCTGTTCACGCTGCTGCGCGATGACTCGTTGCAGCGCTTCACCCTGTCGCAGGTAGTGAAGGATCTTCCGAACGACCAAATGGGCATGGATTCCCTGCGTGCCCGTATCCGCTCATTGCCGTTCTACCGCGGGTTGCTGTACAACGACAGCACGCAGGCCAGCCTGATGATGGTCTTCGTCAATGCGAAGCTCTTCGATACGGACGAACGACAGGCGGTCATCGACGCGGTCCGTGCACGTACGGAGGCGTTCGCCGATGGAACAGGCATGCCCATCCACCGCAGTGGCCTGCCATGGATCCGCGTGAACAGCACCAACCTCGTAAAGGACGAGATGCCGGTGTTCATGGCGGCGAGCATGGGACTGTGCGCGCTGTTGTTGTTGCTCTTCTTCCGGAGCTGGCGGGTGATGGCCATCTGCATGGCCGTGGTGGCGATCAGTGTGGTGTGGACCTTCGGATGCATGGCACTGCTCGGATACCGCATCACCCTGTTGCAGAGTGTGATCGCCCCGCTTGTCATCGTCACGGGCGTGCCCAATTGTGTGTTCCTGGTGAACGCGTTCCATTACGAATTCACTGACCATGGCAACCGCGTAAAAGCCCTTCAGCGTGTGATCAGCCGGATCGGCGCGGCGGCTTTCATGACGAATGCTACCACGGCAGTAGGCTTCACGACTTTCTGTGTTACATACAGTGACGCGTTGGTGCAGTTCGGCTGGACGGCCACCATCGGCATCATGATCCTGTGGCTGCTGAGCATGATCCTGATCCCGATCCTCTTCAGCTACATGGGCGATCCAAAGCCGCGGCATGTTGCGCACCTGGACCGCAAGTGGCTGGATCGTGCGGTGGAGTGGATCGTGCGCATGAGCCTCACGCGCAGGCCGCTGATCTATGTCGTTACGGGTCTGGTCACAGCGCTGGCGGTGGTGGGCATGCTGCGCATGAAGGATGAGAGCCGCATCGTGGATGACCTCCCGGAGGACAATCCGGTACTCACGGACCTGCGCTTCTTCGAGCGCAATTTCAGCGGTGTGATGCCATTGGAGATCGTCATCGATTCGAAGAAACGGGGGGCCGCGCTCAAGGATGCCACGCTGAAGCGCATCGAAAAGCTGGAGGACACGCTCGCGCTGTACCCGCAGTTCAGCCGGCCCATCAGTATCGTGGACGCGGTGAAGTTCACCAAGCAGGCCTTCTATGGTGGTGATCCGGCGCGCTACGAATTGCTGAACAGCACGGACAAGACCTTCATCCTGCCTTACGTGGAGAACGCCAGCGGGAAGCAAGGCATGGCCAAGGCCTTCATCGACAGTACACGGCAGACCACCCGTGTTACCGTGCAGATGGCCGACATCGGCACGACGCGCATGGATGCATTGCTGGGCGGGTTACGGGCGCAGGTCGACAGCCTCTTCGAAGGGGAAAAGTACAAGGTGACCTTCACCGGTACCAGCGTGGTCTTCCTCAAGGGCAGCGGCTACCTGGTGAGCAACCTCATCACCAGCCTGTTCTGGGCCGTGGTGCTCATCGTAGCCCTGATGGCGGTGCTGTTCAACTCCTTCCGCATCCTCATCGTCTCGCTCATCCCGAACATGATCCCATTGATCGTGACAGCCGGCCTCATGGGCTTCTTCGGCATCCCGATCAAGCCGAGCACCATGCTCGTGTTCGGCATCGCCTTGGGCATCGCAGTGGACAACGCCATCCACTTCCTCGCGCGCTACCGGCTGGAGCTGAAACTCACGAACAATGATCTGCAGCGCAGCGTCGACCTTGCGACGCGGGAGGTGAGCGTCGGCATCATCTACACGAGCGTTGTGCTGCTGGCCGGCTTCTTCCTCTTCGGCTTCTCGCACTTCGGCGGCATCCGCGCGATGGGCATCCTCACGAGCATTACGCTGCTGGTGGCCATGTTCACCAACCTGCTCGTGCTCCCCTCGCTGGTGTTGAGCTTCAACCGGAGCCTGATGACCCGGGCGTTCCGCGAGCCGTTGCTGGAGATCATGGACGAGGAGAGCGACATAGACGTGAAGGAGCTGCGCATGGAAACACGAACGGAAGACGCTACCGAATGAAAGGCATCATCCTCGCCGGCGGTTCCGGCACACGCCTGCACCCGTTGACGCTGGCCGTGAGCAAGCAGCTCATGCCGGTGTACGACAAGCCGATGATCTACTACCCGCTGAGCACGCTCATGGCGGCGGGCATACGCGAGATCCTCATCATCAGTACTCCGCATGACCTTCCGAACTTCCGGAAGCTCCTCGGCGATGGCCGCGGGCTCGGTTGTGAATTCTCCTACGCCGAACAGAAGGTGCCGAACGGGCTGGCGCAGGCCTTCGTCATCGGACGAGAGCACGTGGGCAACGACAGCGCGGCGCTCATTCTTGGTGACAACATCTTCCACGGGAGCGGGCTTGGCACGCGGCTAAGGGAGCATGGCCGGATCCAGGGTGGGCTGGTCTTCGCCTACCGTGTGAGCGACCCTGAGCGCTATGGCGTCGTGGAATTCGACAATGAGTTCAACGCGCTCAGCATCGAGGAGAAGCCCGCGAGGCCGAAGAGCAACTACGCTGTTCCAGGGCTGTACTTCTATGACAACAGCGTGCTCGACATCGCCCGCGACCTGAAGCCCAGTGCCCGGGGCGAGTACGAGATCACCGACGTGAACAAGGAATACCTGCGTCGCGGGACATTGAAAGTGAACGTGCTCGATCGTGGTACCGCCTGGCTCGATACCGGCACCTTCACCTCGCTGATGCAGGCGGGCCAGTACGTGCAGGTGATCGAGGAGCGCCAGGGCCGAAGGATCGGTTGCATCGAGGAGGTGGCGTTCCGACTCGGCTTCATCGATGCCGACCAATTGCGTGCCATCGCGGAGCCGCTGCGCAAGAGCGGTTATGGCGAGTACCTGCTCAAGGTCGCCGAGGGCACCGCGTGAAGATGGAGCGGTACACGGAACTGATCGAGAGCCGTATCGCCGATTGGTGCGGCACGTTGCCCGACAGCGGACTCTACGCGCCGATGGCCTACCTGATGAGGCTTCCGGCCAAACGCGTGCGCCCGGCGCTCGTGCTCATGGGCTGTGAGCTCTTCGGTGGCGAGGCGGAGCACGCTGTATCCGAGGCCATCGGCATCGAGCTCTTCCACAACTTCACCCTGATGCACGACGACATCATGGACAAGGCCCCGCTGCGGCGCGGCATGCCCACGGTGCATGAGAAGTGGGGCATGAACACCGCTGTTCTCAGCGGCGATGCGATGCTGGTGAAGGCGTATCAGGCGCTCGGCCGCTATCCGGAAGTGTACGCGGCGTTCTCGCGCTGCGCGCTGGCGGTGTGCGAAGGCCAGCAACTGGACATGGACTTCGAGCAGCGCGCCGATGTGCGCGTGGACGAGTACATGGAGATGATCCGGCTGAAGACGGCCGTGCTGCTGGCCTGCGCCCTGCGCATCGGTGCCATCGTGGCCGGCGCGAACGCGGAGGAGCAGTACCGCATCGCGGCGTTCGGTGAGCACATCGGAGTGGCGTTCCAGCTGCGCGATGATGTGCTCGATGCGTTCGGCGACCCGGCAAGGACCGGCAAGCAGCGGGGTGGCGACCTGCGTGCGGGCAAGAAGACCTTCCTGCTCATCCGCGGGCTGGAGCGCGCGGCCGAGAACCGCACGGGCATCCTGCGGGAGGAGCTGGCCAAACGCCCGGATGAACGCGATGTGGCCCGCATGCTCGGGCTGTTGGAGACGCTCGGCGTGCGCGACGAGGCCGATACGCTGGCCATCAAGCATCACCGTACCGCCTTCGCGCAACTCGCCGCGATCGATGTTCCCGAGGAGCGGAAGATGCCGTTGATCGCACTGGCCGATCGGCTGGTGGACCGCTCGTCGTAGCGGACCAGCTCGACAGGTCAGCGGCAATTCTCACAGTAGGCTTTGAACAGCACCGGGTCGTCCAGCAACTGGAAGGTGACGCCGCCCTTGCCGAAAGGAAGGAAAAGGTCGCAGAAGCGGCGCTTGTTCTTGGTGAGGGCGATGGAACGGATGCGGGCATGCTCCTCACGGGCGGTGATCTCCGGCTCGGCGATCGTGAGGTTCAGGTAGTAGAAGAGCAGGTCTTCATCGGCATCGAGGCCGGACAGGCGCGGTTCCAGCACGCTGAGGCTCTTGTCGTAGTTGGCGAAACTGGCGAAGTACTGCGCGAGGCTCAGGTAGTCCTGTTCGGCCAGGGGCAGGTCGCGGTAGTTGCGGTGGATGTAGTCCATGCGCTCGTCCTTCTTGCCGTACTCGCCGCGCAGCATGTGCGTTTCGGCCATGATGATGGCGTGGTTCACGAGCATGCGCAGCACGAGCGGCTGCGCGATGCCCATGCCGCGCAGCGCCTCGATCTCGCGCCGGAAGCCCTCGGGGTCCACGGTGATGCCGCCGCCCTGCAGCCACGCGCGGAACTTGATCGCACAGAGGTTGTAGTTGATGTGCGCGTCCTGGGGCAGCATGCGTTGCAGGTCGAGCATGGCGTTGTAGGCCTCGAGGGCGTCGCGGGGATCCTCGAAGTACCGGAAGGCGGCGCGGCTGGTCAGGAGGTTCGAGAAGTCGCGTTGCATCGGGATCTCCATCCGGTCCAGGAAGGCCGAGGGCAGTTCCTCCTCCATGATGCGGTCGATCACCGTGTTCTGCAGCGCCCGGGCCCGGGCGATGTTCTTCTCACCGATGGCCTTCTCGAACTCGCGCAGGATCTTTTCCCCGGAAAGCCCGGGGGCCTCGTCCTTACGGCGCAGCTCGATGGTGATCTCGGCCTTGCGATGGGCCTTGAGGATCGGCTCCAGATGCTCGGCCGTCCGCTTGTCCTTCAGCCGTTCCTTAACTTGCGAGGGGGAGAGGAGCGCGAGGTCGGCATGCGATGTCAGCCGTACGTCACGCAGGAACTCCACCCAGTTCTCGCTGGCCTTCACGGAGCGTTGGATGTCCGGGGACTGGTAGGTCTGCAGCGCGTCCACGATGCTCTGCGCACGCTTCTCCTGGAGTTCGATGTTGCGTTCCTCCGGCCCCTCGACGCTGCTGTAGGCGTCGATGGCGATGCGCTTGATGGTGAAGTCCGTCAATCGCAGCGAATCATACAGCGGCTTCACGTCCTCGGCGGAGTATGTGCTCTTGCCGCGCTCGAAGGGGATGGTGAAATGCAGGGCCTTGCGCCGGATGATGGCGGCCGAGCTCTTGTGGCGCGTGGTGTCGAAGCGTTCGCCATAGGTGAGCGTGTCCATGTACAGGCCCATGTTCAAGAGGTCCCAGCGATAAGCGGCGAGGTCGAAGAAGCTGTTGGTGTGGCACACGTTGCGGTCCTTCAGCAGAAGCAGATCGAGCTCGAACGCGTCCTTGCTCAAATGGTCGGGGAGATGCCCGACTTTGACCGCTGCGGATCCCGTGGGCGTGATGCGTGTGTTGGCCTTGATCTCCGCGAGGTACGCGGGCTTGAGCAGTGTGCCCTTGTGGAAGCTCTCCTGCTTGGGCGGCCCGGTGTCACAATCGTACCAGGATCGCGGCACCACGTCCACGGCGATGCCATCGCCCGGGCGCGTGAAGAGTTTGGGCAGCCAGGTCGCGTCGGTGATGACGAACCATACGTCGTTGTGCTCGTCCGCGAACAGGCCGAGCTGGACCTCCTTGGGCTTGGAGCGCAGCACGCTCTGGCATTCCTCGCACACTGGCTCAGGAACGGGGCCGGGCAGGTGTATGTCCCAAGTGTCTTGGGCGCTGGCCGCTTGACCGGAGCGGAGCGCAAGGATGAGCAGGAGGGATCCACGCATACTGATGGGAAATGTCTTCCGCTTCCGAACGTGACCCCGCCACGGCCTGTTGTGCCGGGAATGTACAAGCGATGCCCGGACCTGTGCCATGCGCGCCGGGACCGTAGGATGTTCTTTTGCTGTACGATACCACACGGCATGGAAACCATCTCCCGCCTGTTCTTGCTCGCACCGCTCGCTGCGGTGTCGATCACCGTTACCGCCCAACTGGAAAACCCCGGGTTCGAGGATACATCCATCATCGGGGAGGACACCATCCCGGACGGCTGGTCGATCCCGACGGGCTTCGGCGCAGGTGCGGCGGAAGACGCGCACACCGGCGACTGGTCGCTCGGTGTCTGGCATTGGTACTGGTATGCGACAGGCATGGCCAACAACGGATCGGGGTCGGGGTGGCTCGAAGATGGTGCGCCCTATTCGGGGACCCCGGCGGCGCTGTCCGGCTGGTTCAAGCGCATCACGGGCGAACTGGACGAGGACCAGAGCGAGAACGATTCCGCGCTCGTTCTGGTGCTGCTCACGCGATGGAACGCGTCGCTATCACAGCGTGATACGGTCGCGCTGGGCAGGAAGGCGTTCGGCGAGCAGGCCGAGTGGTCGGCGTTCACGGCCCCGATGGACTACCTGTTGCAGGGACCACCGGATACATTGGTCGTGCAGGTGTACTCCGGGATCGACTGCTTCTGCGGCACCGGGACGTCCGGCAACTGCTGTTATCTGTATGTCGACGACCTGGCCTTGGAGACGGAAAACGGCGTTCATGCGGCGCTCCCGGCGCACGATCCCGCCTGGCTGGTGGCCTGCGGGGGCGGCCAGTTGGAAGCGCGCGTGGATGGACGCACGGCGCTGCCGTTGGTCTTGCGGATGCACGACACGCTGGGCCGGACGATCGGCGAGCTTGTGGTCCGCAACGACCGCGACCGCTTCATGGCACCCGCGGGGGCCGGCCTTATCAAGTACCGCTTCAGCGAACGCGGATCGACGATATCGACCGGCAAAGTGATCGCCTACTGAGCGGGTTTCATGAGCGTATCCCGCAGCGCGGTTTCCAAAGCGTTGTGCTTGAAGGTGGATCCGGTGGCGCGCAGCCTAGCGTTGTCCGCGCGGGATCCTTCAAGCAGGATCGCGCTGAGTTCGCCGAAGGCCAGCCGTAGCGCGAAGGCGGGCGCGTTCGGCAGGAAGAACGGTCTTCGAAGCGCCTTCGCCACCGCCCGCATGAAGTCGACGTTGCGCGGTTGTTCTTCGGCCACCACGTTGTAGGCGCCGCTCATGCGCTCATCGCCGATCGCGCGCGCATACGTGGCCACAAGGTCATCGATATGGATCCACGGCATCCATTGGCGGCCGCTCCCGAGCGCCGCGCCGAGGCCGAAGTGGAACGGCGCGCTCAACCGCTTCAACGCTCCGCCGTTGCGGGCGAGCACCATGGGCGTGCGCAGCTTCACCACGCGGCAAAGCGAGGCCCATTCGTCGGCCGCATCTTCCCAATCCTTCGTCAACCGCCCGATGGCATCCATTCCCGCCGCATCGTCCTCCTTGTGGATGTGCCCCGAGGTCAGCGCACCATAGTAGCCGATGCCACTGGCGCTGATGAAGGACTTCGGCCGCGCACCCGTTTCCCGCGATCTGGTCAGGAGCAAGCGTGCCGCGCCACCACGGCTCAGGTACAATTCGTTCATTCGGGCCTCCGTCCATCGCTTGTCCGCGATGCCAGCGCCGCTGAGGTGGATGATATGGTCCACGCCTTCGAGTGCTCCGGCATCAACGGTGCCGCGCGCGATGTGCCAGGCGAAGCGCTGAACGCCGTTGGTCATGCCAGCGGTGCGGCTCAGCCAGCGCACGGTATGTCCTTCGCGTTGGAGCGCTGGCGTGAGGGCGGCGCCGACGAGTCCGCTTCCTCCGGTGATCAGGATGGTCGCCATGGTTTCCGTCGCTGTCGCGATCGCGACGCACCAAAACAACAACGCCGCGAACGGGCTGTTCGCGGCGTTGACGATCCGTTGACGATCTTCCTCAGCGGCTCTGCTCCAGCATGCGGAGGTCCTCGGAGATGAATCCTTCCTTTTTCTCATACAGCGCGGCATCGTCACGCAGGTACATCAGTTCACCGGTGTTCGCGTTGAACACGCGCTTGAAGCACCACTTCGTCTTGTGCTCTCCCGTCAACACCACATCGCTCAGTGCGATACCGCTCTCGCCGCTGGTGGCCACGGCGTTCATCTTGTTCCGATCCACGACCTCGGCGTTGTGGGTGTAGGTCTCCTTCACTTTGTCCAGGCTTGGAACGGTCTTGTCGAGGTGGTCCTGGGCGAACCAAAGGGTCATCTCCTTGATCAGACGGGTGCGGCCGGCATAGAGGCGGTCGGCCGTGGCCTTGTCCGTGATCTTGCCGCTCTGCACCTGTTTGATGTAGTCCTGAAGGTGCTTCACATAGATGCCGATCATCGCCGTGCCGTTCTCGTTGATCACTTTCGGGTCTACCATGATGCTGGCGAGCTCCTGGCTCGCTGGGATATTGGTCACCGCGTTGTTCTCAACGATCAGCGCCTCGTCTTTTTTCTGCTTCCATCCGGCGACAAGGGCGATAAAAGTGGCCGCGTGCTTCTCCTTGTCCACCCGGGTTATCTTCATCAGGTAGTTCTTGGCGGGGTCGATGGGCTGGGTGGCCAGATCGTTCGTATTGATGAAGTCCACGCTTGAGTTGAACTTCCAATCAGCCTTGATCGCACTCGTCAACGCGGCATTGTAGCCGGTATTGCTCCCGTCGAGCACAACGAGCGTGGTGTTGACCGAGGCCGTCTTCAGGGCGGCGGAGGAGAACGTGCCGTACTGGGCGGAGGCGCTGGTGGCCACGGCCAAAGCGACGGGAAGAAGGAGGCGCATGCGAAGGTTTTTGTTGGGCGGCCAAACATAGTGCCGGAGGCTCTCGACCTTTGCCGGGCTTTTCCACACCATGGACGGGGAATTGTCGACAACCGGTCAGGAGTTGAGCCGCAGGCTCGATGAGGCGGCGATCCTCCGGGGCACGGTGTCCCAACTGCAGAAGGATCTGGACCTGCCAGACCTGGCCGGGCCCAAGGTCGGCAACGAGGCGTTCGAGCGGCTGCGGACCGAGGTGCTGCGGGTGCTCGAAGATTGGGCATCCCGGAACGGTCCGGCCCTTTCGCGCGCGATCAACCGGGTGGACCTCACGGAGCGACAAGTGGACGATGCGATCGGTCGCGGCGGCCTGCCCGAACTGGCCGGGGTGATGGTGCTTCGGTGCCTGCAGAAGGTTCTGCTTCGCCTGCATTTCTCGCGTGGGGCCTGAGCTTTCCGGGCCGCACGGCCGATCGTGTATTTCTAAGGGCGGTGCCGGGTAAGTGACCTTCCTGCCCCGCTAACTTCGCGGACACATCTTTACCGCCTGCGCAGAAGGCCACGGCGGTGGCACATGGACAAATACTCCTACCTGAGCAACGTCGATAGCGTCTGGCTCGACGACCTGTACCAGCAATACCAGAAGGACCCGGGCAGTGTGGAAACCGGCTGGGCCCGCTTCTTCGAGGGCTTCGACTTCGCCAGGTCACTCGATGGTGACACACCCCTGGGCACCTCCTCCGCGACACCTGCCCCGGGCGGGAACGAGCGCTTCGAGAAGGAGTTCAAGGTGCTGGACCTCATCAACGCCTACCGCCATCGCGGGCACCTGTTCACGAAGACGAACCCGGTTCGGGACCGGCGCCAGTACACGCCCACCCTCGCGCTGGAGAATTACGGTCTGGCGCAAGGCGACCTGGACACGGTCTTCTCCGCAGGCAACGAGGTGGGCATAGGGCCGAGCAAGCTGCGCGATATCGTGGCGTTGTTGGAGCAGACCTACTGCCAGAGCATCGGTGTCGAGTTCAAGTACATCCGCGATCCGGAGAAGTTGAAGTGGATGCAGGAGCGCATGGAAGGCTCCCGCAACACGCCGTCGTTCTCGTTGGACCAGAAGAAGGACATCCTGGAGAAGTTGAACGAGGCCGTGGTCTTCGAGCGCTTCCTCGGCAAGAAGTTCATCGGCGCGAAGCGGTTCAGCATTGAAGGCGCGGAAGCGCTGATCCCGGCGCTGGATACGGTGATCGAGCACGGTGCGGAACTTGGCATCACCGAGTACGTGATCGGCATGGCGCATCGGGGCCGCTTGAACGTGCTGGCCAACACGCTGCGGAAGAGCTACGACCAGATCTTCTCGGAGTTCGAAGGCAAGGACTACGAGGACCAACTCGTGGAGGGCGACGTGAAGTACCACATGGGGTACAGCAGCAAGGTGAAGACGAACTCCGGCAAGGAGGTGCGGCTCACGCTCGCCCCGAACCCGAGCCACTTGGAGACGGTCGGCCCGATCATGGAAGGCATTTCGCGCGCCATCATCGAGCACGACGACAACTTCGCGAAGGGCATCACGGCACCGATCCTCATCCATGGCGATGCGGCTGTGGCGGGACAGGGCGTCGTGTACGAAGTGGTGCAGATGGCCGGATTGAAGGCCTACGAGGTCGGCGGCACCATCCACATCGTGGTGAACAACCAGGTCGGCTTCACCACCAACTACATCGACGCGCGCACGAGCACCTACTGCACGGACGTCGCGAAAGTGACGCATTGCCCCGTGTTCCATGTGAACGGCGACGACGCGGAAGCCGTGGCCTACACCGTGCAGCTCGCGATGGATTTCCGCCAGCGCTACAGCAAGGACGTGTGGGTGGACATCCTGTGCTACCGCAAGCACGGCCACAACGAGGGCGACGAGCCGAAATTCACACAGCCCGTTCTGTACAAGGCCATCGCGGCGCATGCCGATCCGCGCGAGATCTACACCGAGAAGCTCATCGCCAGCGGCGTGGAAGGCGCGCGCGAGATGGCGCAGGAGATGGAGGAGTCCTTCACCACGATGCTCGACGACCGCCTGAACGAGGCCAAGCAGGTTCGCGTGGGAAAGATCACCAACTTCATGGAGGAGCGTTGGAAGGGCTTCAAGCGCGCCGAAGAGAAGGACTTCCTGAAGTCGCCGGAGACCGGCGTGAAGAAGGAGACGCTCCAGCTCATCGGCGAGAAGTTGAGCGTGCTGCATCCGGACGGGAAGAAGTTCTTCAGCAAGCTCGAAAAGATCCTCGGCGACCGGAAGAAGATGATGGAGACCGGCGTGCTCGACTGGAGCATGGGCGAGTTGCTCGCGTACGGTTCATTGCTCGTCGAGGGCCACCCCGTGCGCTTCACCGGCCAGGATGTGGAGCGCGGAACGTTCTCGCACCGCCACGCTGTGGTGAAGGTCGAGGACAGCGAAGAGGAGTTCATCCACCTGAAGCATATACAGGAAGGGCAGGCGCTGTTGCAGATCTACAACTCGCTGCTCAGCGAATACGCCGTTCTCGGATTCGAGTACGGTTATGCGCTGGCCATGCCTAACGCGCTCACGATCTGGGAGGCGCAGTTCGGTGATTTCGTCAATGGTGCACAGATCGTGCTCGATCAGTACCTGTGCTGCGCGGAGGAGAAGTGGGGCACACAGAACGGTATCGTGCTTCTCCTGCCGCACGGTTACGAAGGACAGGGCGCGGAGCACAGCAGCGCGCGCATGGAACGGTTCCTGCAGAGTTGTGCTGACGAGAACATGGTGGTGGTGAACTGCACCACGCCCGCCAACTTCTTCCACGCGTTGCGTCGCCAGCTGAAGTGGGAATTCCGCAAGCCGCTGGTGGTGTTCTCGCCGAAGAGCCTGCTGCGCCATCCGAGGTGCGTGAGCAAGTTGGACGAACTGACCAGCGGTTCCTTCCAAGAGCTGATCGACGACTCCACCGCGGATCCGAACAAGGTGAAGACCGTGATCTTCACGCAGGGCAAGATCCACTACGATCTCGCCGAGCACCGCGAGAAGAACGGGATCACCGACACCGCGCTCGTGCGCATCGAGCAGATCCACCCGTTGCCCGCTGAGCAGATGCGCGCCGTGATCAAGAAATACGCGAAGGCCGAGCGCTACCTCTGGGTCCAGGAAGAGCCTCAGAACATGGGTGCATGGCAGTACATCGCCATGCACTTTCACGATGTTAAGTGGGAAGTGATCGCACGCCCCGCCAGCGGTGCTCCCGCAACGGGCAGCAGCAAACGCAGCGCGAATCAGCAGATCGCCATCATTGAGAAGGCGTTCAGCAGGTCCGAGACCAAGGTGAAGGCCAAAGCCTGACAACCGACAACGAACAACAGACAACCAAGTCCATGGCAGTAGTCGACATCAAGGTTCCCAGTCCCGGAGAGAGCATCAGCGAAGTGCGCATCGCGCGCTGGCTTGTGAAGGATGGTGATGTGGTGAGCAAGGACCAGGTGCTGGGCGAGATCGACAGCGACAAGGCCACGCTCGAACTGAGCGCGGAGGCCGAAGGCAAAGTGCAGTTGCTCGCGAAAGAGGACCAGACGGT
This sequence comes from uncultured Chryseobacterium sp., assembly GCA_964649165.1. Lineage (GTDB taxonomy): Bacteria > Bacteroidota > Bacteroidia > Flavobacteriales_F > PHOS-HE28 > PHOS-HE28. Next base: position 27,988 of record CAZYPC010000006.1, on the reverse strand, counting down.
GAACGTGGGCGATGTGGTGGTGAAAGTCGACACGTCGTTCAAAGCGGAGAAGAAGGAGAAAGCCGCGGCTCCGGCCGCTGCTGCACCGGTCCCCGCAGCGAAGGCGGAGGCACCCAAGGCCTCCCCAGCGGTCACAGCGGCGCATGCCACTCCGGTCGCGAAAGCGATGTTGGATGACAAGGGCGTGAGCGCCGACAAGGTGAAGGGCAGCGGTCCGAACGGACGCATTACCAAAAGCGATGTGGCGGCCTACGTTGCTGGTGGCGTGAAGGCAGATGCGGTCGCACTGAACGGCTGGGGTGGTTCGCGGAACCAGAACCGCCAGAAGATGACCACCCTCCGCAAGAAGGTGGCCGAACGACTGGTCGCGGTGAAGAACCAGACCGCCATGCTCACCACCTTCAACGAGGTGGACATGAGCGCGGTGATGGCCCTGCGCGACAAGTACAAGGACAAGTTCAAGGAGCAGTACGGCGTGGGCCTCGGCTTCATGAGCTTCTTCACCAAGGCGGTCACCGAAGCGCTGCGACTCTTCCCGGCGGTGAACGGCCAGATCGATGGCGAGGAGCTGGTGATGCACGACTATGCTGACATCGGCATCGCGGTGAGTTCACCCAAAGGTTTGATGGTGCCTGTGCTGCGCAACGCGGAGAAGATGTCGCTCGCGGAGATCGAGGCGGGCATCAAGAACCTGGCGGTGAAGGCACGCGACGGCAAGCTGAGCATCGACGAGATGACCGGCGGCACGTTCACCATCACCAACGGTGGTGTGTTCGGCAGCATGCTCAGCACGCCCATCATCAACCCGCCGCAGAGCGCCATCCTGGGCATGCACAACATCGTTGAGCGGCCGGTTGCGGTGAACGGCCAGGTCGTCATCCGCCCCATCATGTATGTGGCGCTCAGCTACGATCACCGCATCATCGACGGCAAGGAGAGCGTGAGCTTCCTCATGGCGGTGAAGCAGATGATCGAGAACCCGGACAAGATGGTCTTCGGCAACAAGGAGCCGGGTGAAGTGCTGTTGGGGTTGTAGACCTTGCGCATATCACATCCACTTCGCAGCGCCGGCCCCCATCGTTCAGCGATGCGGCATGGTCCTTGGCCACCGTTCACCGCAACCGCTTTCACACGCACCATGAAGACCTGCCTCCTCCTCTCATCGCTGTTCGTTGTCGCGCTCCACGGTAGCGCCCAATTCCCGCGAACACTCAAGGACGCCGCGAACAAGATGACCGGCAGCGGTGCCAGCGGCCTCACCAATGACGAAGTGATCGCCGGCCTGAAAGAGGCCTTGGGCAAGGGCGCGGAGAAGTCCGTGCAGAGCGGATCGGCGCTGGACGGTTTTTGGAAGAACGACCGCATCCGTATCCCGTTCCCGCCGGAAGCGGAGAAGATGAAGAGCACCTTGACCGGCATCGGCATGACGAAGCAGGTCGAGGAGTTCGAGTTGACGATGAACCGCGCTGCGGAGGAAGCGGCGAAGGAGGCATTGCCCGTGCTCAAGGACGCGGTGCTCGGCATGAGCGTCGGCGACGGCTTCGCGATCCTGAAAGGGGATGACCATGCCGCTACGTCCTATCTCACTGAAAGGACCAGCGTCACGTTGACCGAGCGTTTCAAGCCGATCGTTGCGCGCGCGACGCAGAAAGTGGCGCTCGCGAGCTATTGGACGCCACTGGCCAACGGCTACAACAAGGCCGGCATGTTCACCGGAGCGAAGGCCGTTGATCCCGACCTGGATGCGCACGTGACGCAGAAGGCGATCGATGGCCTCTTCTCACTCATCGCCGATGAGGAGGCCCGCATCCGCAAGGATCCCCTGGCACGCACGAGCGACCTGCTCCAGCGCGTATTCGGAGTGAAGTAGAGGGGACACACCGCCTGTTCGATAAGCCCGTGCGGACCTGTCCGGTGGATGCGTCCGTTCATCCGGGAGTCTTTGCGGTCCGGCTTTTCGGCCGCAGGGCACTGGTCAAGAATGGTCATGCGAGAACCATCTTTGTCCTTGTCTCCAACCCACACTCCCATGACGCGATCCATGCTCTCTCTTGCCTGCTCGCTTGCCTTGTTGGTCACCGCGAACCGTGCGGACGCCCAGCTGATCTTCCTTGAAGAGTTCGATGGCGGTGCGAGCACGACGGGGTTCACCATCGACGAGACGAACGTGACGGACTGCCGTTGGGAGTTCGCGCCCGACTCGGTGGGCCCGAACGATTTCAGCGTGGACGCGGGCGGTTTCTGGCCGGCCGGCCCCGGCTTCGATTCCAGCTTCGTGTTCCTCGACAGCGATGCGTGCGGCGGTACGGACGTGGTGGTGGACAGCTGGTTGTACAGCGCGCCCTTCGACGCGTCGACCACCGGATTCAAGGTACTTTCCTTCAGCCACCAGTTCCGGGCACGCCTGGGATCGTTCATCAAGGTGGAAGCATTCGATGGCACGGCTTGGAACGAGGTGTACACGCTGACGGGAGCCGATATCGGCTACCCGAACCCGGCGGTCGTCACCACGCTCGACATCACCAGCGCGGTCGGTACATCCAACGCCGCGCAATTGCGCTTCGAGTTCAGCGCGGGCTGGGATTGGTGGTGGGCCATTGATAGCATCCGCTTGGAGAACGTGAACTGCGTCTTCCCCGACGGTCTCGCGGTGGGCGGGATCACGACGTCAGGAGCGGACATCTCCTGGACGGACAACGGCAGCTCAGGCTACGAATGGGTGATCACCGATGGTGCCCTCCCGGACGGCTCGAACGGCATCGTTTCCGGAACAGGCTCGAACACCACCGCAACCGGACTGAATTCCGGGACGTCCTACACGGTGTTCGTGCGCGCGGTCTGCGATGGAGTGCCGTCCACCTGGAGCACGGGCGTCCCGTTCACGACGCTGATCACCAACGACGGATGCGAGTCAGCTATGCAGGTCCCGGTGAATGATGACCTGCTTTGTGGATCGACGGTTGCCGGTACGATCAATGGCGCTACAGCGAGCGGAGTGACGACCACCTGCTTCGGCACGGCGGACGATGATGTCTGGTTCATGTTCGTCGCCACATCCTCCGCACACCACATCAGCCTTATCGACATAACCGGTTCCACGACGGATATGTACATGGCGGTCTGGTCAGGTCCTTGCGCCACGCCGGTGCTTGTGCCCAATTCCTGCAGCGACCCGGAGGAGTTGGACCTGGCGGGACTCAACGCCGGAGAGACCTACTACCTGCAGGTGTACTCCTGGACCGACACGCCCGGCCAGACCTCGGCCTTCAACGTGTGCATCGGCACGGCCGGTATCGGCATGGATGAACACGGCTTGTCGCCGGTCGTGCTCTATCCGGACCCGGCGACGGAGCGGCTGTCCATCCAAGGCCTGCCTATCGGGGCGCATACCGTGCGCATCATCGATGTGATGGGCCGCGAAACAGGACGTGAACGCGCCGCGACCGGTATCGATGTACGTGCGCTTCTTCCCGGGCCATACACGCTGATCGTGCAGGACCGCGATGGCGGTGCACTGGCCAGAGCCTGTTTCGTGAAGGAGTGATCGGGATGGTTGATCACGCGCCGACTAGCGCGCCACGATCAGCCGCACGGTGGACACGCTGCGCTCGGTGATGACCATCACCACGTAGTTGCCTTCGGGCAGGTGCGTTGCGTCCATGCGTCCACTTCCGTCCCTGACCACGGTCGGCACGGGGATCGTCTGTCCAAGTTCGTTGATCAACTGCAGTGTAGCCTTGCCCAAGACCGGATCGAAGACCACGTTCACCACGTCCTGCGCGGGATCGGGGAACACGATGATGTCATGCTCTTCCTCGAAACGCACGGGTACCATGTCGCTCACGGTCGTTGTACCGTCCGCGTCCGTCTGGCGGAGGCGGTAGTAGGAGAGGTCGGCCAGTGGTTCGCGGTCCGATTCGGCGTAAATGGTGGTGTTCGTGCTGTTGCCTATGGCTGGCACATCCATGAGCGCTTCCCAAGCATGGGCATCGGTGCTGCGCTCGAGGGTGAAGTGGCTGTTGTCGTGCTCGCTCGCAGTGGCCCAACCGAGTGAGACCGTCCGGTCGCGTTCAGCCCTTGCATTGAAGTAGAGCAGCTCGATAGGCAGCGGTGTCTGGGCGTAATTGATGGTGCCGAGCGTGAACCGACGGCTATGCACCAACTGGCTCACACCAGCGAAGCGGTACAGGTTGCCACCCATGGAGGTCGCCATGATGGGGACCGGTGCGTCATCGGCGAAAATGCCGTTGTTGTTGATATCGACGAGCAGTCGCAGGTCCGAAGCGGTTACGGGACCCTGGTTGGTGAGGTCGAAGGTCATATCGACATTGCCTACGTCCACGGGACCGCCGCCTGGGTTCACTTCGCTCACTCGCCAGACGCGGAACCACCGCCCCTCCAGTCCGGGAGGATAGTCCGTGCTTCCCCAGGAGCCGAGGATCCCGTTGTCATGGCCCCAGAGCAGGAATTCATTGTTGCCAAGACCGGTCGCGTTGTTGATGCGCACCACGCCCGAGCCTTGGGCATCCGTGTGCGCATTGGTGGAGCTCAGGCGGCCAATACCGGCCACTTCATGATCGTAGTCGCCTTGCGCCGGATTATCCTGCACGTAGTTGTCATTCGCCGCGAGGGTGAAGTTGTATTTGGCCGCGAGGTAGTTGTTGATGATGATCCGTTGAGTTGTATTGATAGGTGCGTTGTAGATCACCGCTTCGGCGATGGAGCCATCGAGGTTCCAGCCTGCCACCCCTTGCGCGTTGCCGATGTACAGCTGGTTCCCGTTCGTAGCGGGCAACTGCAGAAGGTTCACATCATTGTATATCTGTGCGCCGGACTTGAAGACCGTTCGCGAAGGGAAGAGACCGAGGATCACGTTGTTGTTGTATTCCAGCAGGCTGTATGGGGTTCCTGTGGTGCCGGCAGGTGTCGAGGGAGCGCTGAAAAGGGTGAAGATGTCGTAGATCGGCATCGTCAGCGCCCCGTTCAAGGGGCTCCACAAGGCATAATTCGGCTGGGTGCTGCTGCTCTTGGACAACCATACGTTGTTGTTCTTGGCTGTGGCAACAGAGTTCACCAGGAACATATCCCATTGTTGCAGGTCGAGGGAGTTCGCGTCGGGTATCCTCAGCTCATCGTTAGTTCCGTCGAACGAGAGGACCGGGTATCCGTTCAGTGTCACGGGGTTGAACGTCGGTCGTGCGGCTACGCTCGGTGCGGTGGCGTTGTTGTTGTTCCCGCTGCGGTCAAGCCAACCGACCACATTCGACCCTGCGAGATTCACGCCGTTGTCCGCACGTAACCAGAGCACGTTGTTTCCGGCGTTGCCCACGCCACCCGGGCCGGTCTGCCCATTGGATGTGATGGACAGACAGAGGAGAAGTATGGTGGAATGCGCGCGCATCTGGAGCTAACGGCGGCTTGAACGGCGCAAACGCACAAGGGTTCCGACCATATATCGAGGTTCGACCGTACCCCCGCTCGGGTCAAGGAGCGTTTGGCCTGGTGACCGGTCGGCCAGGGGCTCGGAATGCTGATCACTATACTTCTGCGTTCCTTGGAGTGATGCAACGCCTACCCATTGTCTTCGGAATGGTCTTGAGCACCGGTGGGCTGCCCGCCCAGTCGGACAGCTTGCCCCCGATGAGCCAACGCGTGGTGGCCTTCGTGCGTGAACACGTCGGCAGCCGCGTGGGGCGTGGAGAGTGCTGGGACCTGGCCGCTCGAGCCCTTGAAGCGGCCGGGGCCAGGTGGGATGGAGACTATGGGTTCGGACGCGAGGTCGATCCCAGCAAGGAGGCGATCCTGCCAGGATATGTCGTGCAGTTCGAGGGGGTCGAGTTTCGTTGGGAGGAAGGCCGGGCGATCCACACGATCAGCATGCCGCACCACACGGCGATCATCATCGAGGTGAAGGATCCAGGAAGCTTCATCATCGGACAGCAGAACACACGGGAAACGGGGAGGAAAGTGGGGGTGGGGGAGCTGGTCCTGTCCCGACGGGTCAGGGGCCGGATCGGATTCTACGCCCCGGTGGAGTAACCCGGGCAGGAATTACCCTTGACCGGGTATTGCAGTAGCCGTCATACGTTGATTGATTTGTCGCCGCCATCCTTGCATCCCCATGTATGACAATGCCCATCAACGCCCAGTCGGCCACTATGACTCCGGGAGGGTCCGTCTGACCGATGCGCTGCTTTGTCCCCAAGGCATCGCCTTGCAGACCGTCACCCTCATCAACCGCGGCCCTGCACCCATCCGCTTGAACGGTTGGAGGTTGATGGACAGTCACGGTCGTGCCGAGGCGCTGGATGGTCTGGTTCTCCCGGTCGATGACCCGCTCACCGTGACCATCAGCGGCCTGGGAGCGCGGTTCGGGAATCGCGGCGGGTCCATCCTCCTGGTGGATGGTCATGGCCGGGTGGTGCATATCGCCCGATACACGCGTCGGATGACCAATGAAGGCCCCGTGGGCAGCCTGCGTCAATAAATATGGAACCATAGGTATTGTGAACGGAATGCTCCACGTCGTCGAACATGGGTCTGTTCACAAGTGCGGTGGGCCGTTGGACAGGTACAGAAAGTGCGCCGATAGGTTTGTCCGGCACCTGTCCTGAACACGCGCCATCGGTCCGTCGAACTGGTCAGCGGTCGATGCGCGTCGGCGAAGGCCGGTCTGCGTGGTCCCTCTCCCGGGTGCGCGGCGTGTGAAGGGGTTGCCGACATTCTGCTGGTTCATGGCATCAACGCTACGCGTACTGCGCACCCTTGTCCGCCGCTCGGTGGACCGTTCCCTCCTCCGCAATCTGTTCGTTGCCGCCTCGGCCCTGCTGCTCCTGGGCGGGACCGCGAGGGCCACACACGCTGTTGGAGGTGAGCTCACCTACACCTGCGTCGGGGTCAACCAGTATCTGGTCACTCTGAAGTTCTACCGTGATTGCAACGGGGTGGCGGCTCCCACGAACTGCAACAACGGACTGAGTTTCAACATCAGCAGCGCCCATTGCGGAGCGAACCTGAACCAGTGCCTCACGCTGCAAGGGGTACAAGTGATCACCCCGATCTGCCCCTCGGAGGTGGATCGGTGCGTGAACGCGAACGGCACGTACGGATTGGAGGAATACACCTTCACCAAGCTGGTGGACCTCAGCGCCTACGCGGGTTGCGGGAACCCGGATGACTGGATCTTCAGCTGGTCGCTGTGCTGCCGGAACAACGCGATCACCTCATTGCAGAATCCGGGTAACCAGAGCCTGTATCTGCGTACGGAGATGAACCGCCAGGCCGTTGCCTGCAACAACTCACCACAGTTCGGCACGAGCCCGACGCCTTACTACTGCATCGGCCAGCAGATCAACTACAACCCGGGCGCTTATGATGTGGACGGCGACTCGCTGGCCTACGACCTGATCCAGCCCCGTACCACGAACAACGCCACTATCGCTTTCGCTGCGGGATACAGCCTTTCGCAGCCGATCCGGAACGGTGGCGGGGCGGGCGCCGTGCAAGTGAACCCGATCACGGGAACACTCACGTGCATCCCGAACGTGCAGCAGGTGGCGGTCGTGACCTATCGTGTCCGCGAATACCGCAATGGAGTGCAGATCGGTTCGGTGACCCGCGACGTTCAGATCGTAGTGCGGCCATGTCTGGGCAATACCTCACCGACGGCCTCGGGTATCAATGGAACCAGCAATTACACCACCACCGTTTGCGCGGGGAGCCCTGTCTCGTTCACGATCCCCACCACCGACCTGAACGCCGGGCAGACCACCACCATAGTCTGGAACAGTGCCATTCCCGGTGCGACGTTCACCACGGCAGGTTCACCGTTCCAAACGGCCACGTTCACATGGACACCCACGGTCGCGGACATCGGCAATAACACGTTCGCCATTCAGGTGACGGACAACGCCTGCCCGCTTACGGGCAGCAACCAGTATGGCTATACGGTGATCGTGACCCCACCCTTCACCCCGGCCAACGCCGGCCCGGATCTTCAATCTTGTGGGAATGTCGTCCTTCAAGCGGAACAGCCGTTCGCACAAACACCCGGACAATGGACCGTTATTAGCGGTAGCGGTGTTTTCGCGAACGCCAACGATCCGAACACGCAAGTGTCAGGTCTGGCCGTAGGGAACAACGTGTTCCAGTGGACCCTGGACTACGCGCCATGTGGCACGACGAGCGACCAGGTGACCGTGGTGAATTTCGACGCGGGACAGCAGACGGCCGACGCAGGCCCCGACCAGCAGCTTTGCCTGCCGAACAATAGCACGACCCTTGCGGGCAACGCGGCAGGGGCTCCCGCAGTCGGGACATGGCTCATCGTTCAAGGCAGCGGCTTCTTCGCAGACCCGAATTCGCCAACGACCACGGTGACAGGTCTCATAGCGGGCGTCAATCGCTTCCGTTGGCGCATCAACAATGGCCCGTGCCTCACGCCAACAGAGGATGATGTGATCATCACGGTGTACACACCGCTGGGTGCTGCGAGCGCCGGTCCCGACCAGAGCATCTGTACTCCCGCGAGCAGCGTTCAGATGAACGCCAGCGGCGCACCTGCGCCCGCGAGCGGGCAGTGGACCGTGGTGAGCGGCTCCGGGACCTTCAGCAACGCGACTTCACCCACCACCCAGATCAGCGGCCTTTCAGTAGGAACACACACCTTCCAATGGACGGTGAACAACGGGGCTTGTGGTAACTCGAATGACCAGGTCACCATCACGGTATTCAACGCGGCCTCGCCCAACGCCAATGCCGGTGCCGATCAGCAGGTGTGCGCCACGACGGCCACCTTGGGGGGCAATGCGCCGATCGCGCCCGCCACGGGCCAGTGGACATTGGTCAGTGGTTCTGGGACATTGACGACGCCGGGTTCGCCTTCCTCAGGAGTAACAGGCCTGGGTGTTGGAGCCAACGTCTTCCAGTGGACCTTGAACAATGGTCCTTGCGCGAACGGAGTAACGACCGATCAGGTGACGATCACCCGGTTCGACCCTGCGGCTCCCGTTGCGAACGCGGGTCCCGATCAGAGCGCGTGCAGCAGTTCTCCAACGGCCACGCTCGCTGGCAATACGCCGACGGCTCCGAGTACTGGTACCTGGACTTTGGTAAGTGGTACGGCGACGATCACCACACCGAACTCACCCACAACGACCGTGACCGGTCTGGGTATCGGGGTGGTCACCCTGCGTTGGACCATCAACAATGGTCCCTGTGGCCCGCCCACCACGGACAATATGACCATCACCGTGTACAATGTGAACGCGGTAACGGCGAACGCGGGCCCCGATCAGCAACTCTGCACCCCGACCACCATCACGACCCTCGCGGGCAATACGCCCACACCGCCCAGCACGGGAGTATGGACCTTGGTGAGCGGGACAGGAACGGTGGGCACTCCTGGCTCTCCCACGAGCGGCGTCACCGGCCTCACGGTGGGAACGAACATCTTCCGCTGGACCATCAACAATGGAGCATGCGCGAACCCCATCAGTACGGATGATGTGGCCATCATCGTGAACAGCAATGCGCAGGGTGCGGCGAACGCAGGGGCCGACCAGCAGGCATGCAGCACGGCTCCCAATGCGACGCTCACCGCCAATGCGGTTACAGCACCCGCCAGCGGCACATGGACGCTCGTAAGCGGAAGCGGCACCATCGCGTCGCCGAATACAGGAACCACATCTGTGAGCGGTATGGGGGTCGGAGCGAACGTTTTCCAATGGAGCATCGCTAACGGAGCATGTGGCAACACGAACGACCAGGCGACGGTGCTCGTGTTCGATGCGAACAATCCCGATGCCAATGCTGGCCCGGACCAGAACCTGTGTACGCCTTCCACCTCGGCCACCATGGCCGGCAGTTCACTGATCTTCCCGGCAACGGGTACCTGGACCCTGGTCAGTGGTAGCGGCACGATCACGACGGCCGGTTCTCCCACCACGACCGTTACGGGCCTCGGGGTTGGCGCGAACGTCTTCCGTTGGACGGTGAACAATGGACCTTGCGTGAACGGCATCACATTCGACGAGGTCACGATCAACATCTTCAACGGCAGTGCACCATCGGCGAACGCTGGAGCCGATCAGAACATCTGCTCCACAACGACCAGCGTGCTCATGGGTGCGAGCCCCCCGGTGGGCGTAGCTACGGGCTTGTGGTCGGTGATCAGTGGTGGCGGTACGATCTCCGCCGTGAACTCACCCTTCACCGCCATCACCAACCTGCCCGTCGGACAGAACATCTTCCAATGGTCCGTGAACAACGGGACCTGCGGGACCACGACCGATCAAGTGAGCGTGTTCGTTTATGATGCGAACAACCCGGTGGCCAACGCCGGTCCGGACCAGAACACCTGCACGCCAGTGACCACGGTGAACATGGCCGGCAGCAACGTGATCTTCCCCGCCACCGGCACGTGGACCTTGGTAAGCGGTAGTGGCACCATCACGTCGCCGGGATCGCCGACAACATCGATCACCGGCCTGGGTGTCGGATCCAACGTTTTCCAATGGAGCGTGAACAATGGCCCGTGCGGGGCACCGACCACGGATCAGGTGACGATCAACCTGTTCGATGGGAACGCGCAGCCTGCCAGCGCGGGCGACGACCAGAGCGTGTGTTCGAACAATCCGCAGGTGACGGTGACAGGTAATACCCCGGTGGGCAGCGCCACGGGTACCTGGTCGATCATTACCGGCACGGGGATCATTACCAGTCCGAACGCTCCGACCACCACGATCACAGGTCTCGGTGTTGGTACGGTAACGGTGCAGTGGGCGATCAACAACGGCACTTGCGGAACGAGTACGGACCAGTTGGTGGTGTCGGTATTCGACCAGAACAATCCGGTAGCGAATGCGGGCCCCGACCAACAGCTCTGTACACCGGCTTCGTCGGCTACAATGGCGGGCAGCGCACTTATCGGCCCCGCTACGGGAACATGGACCGTGGTGCAGGGTGCGGGCACGTTCGCCAATGCCGGCTCGCCGACATCCGGGGTGACCGGTCTGTCCGTTGGCCAGAACATCTTCCAGTGGACCGTGAACAATGGCCCCTGCGGTGCTCCTACGAGCGACCAGGTCAGCATCCTGCTGTTCGACGCGAGCAATCCTGTGGCCAATGCGGGACCGGACGTGCAACTCTGCCGGCCGGACACGACCTTCATCATGGCCGGCAGTTCGTTGATCCTCCCGGCAACGGGTACGTGGAGCCTGGTAAGCGGAAGCGGAACCATCGTGAGCGCGGGCAGCCCCAACTCGCTGATCACCGGTCTGGGCATCGGAGACAATGTTTTCCGTTGGACGGTGGACAATGGTCCATGCGGCGCGGCCACCCAGGATGATGTACTGATCCGCGTATTCGACGATCGGCAGGAGGCGGCCCTCGCCGGCCCGGACCAGAGCATCTGCATACCCACCTTCCCCAATACGGTCACGCTTTCCGGACTTCCGGTGATCTATCCGGCCACCGGCACATGGAGCCTGGTGAGCGGCGCGGGCAACATCACTTCACCGAACGCGGCGACGACGACAGTGACCGGTCTTGGTGTCGGTACCACTGTATTCCAATGGACCATCGACAACGGTCCGTGCGCGAATCCGATCACCAGCGATCAGGTGAGCATTTTCGTTTACGATGCCGCGAACCCGGTAGCCGACGCGGGTCCCGACCAGAGCCTCTGTACACCGATCACGAACACTGTGATGGTCGGCAGCAACCTCGTCGGTCCTGCGACGGGAACATGGTCCCTCGTCAGCGGCAGCGGAACGATCGTATCTCCGAATGATCCAGCCTCTCAGATAACCGGCCTCGGATTGGGGAACAATGTGTTCCAATGGACGGTGAACAATGGTCCTTGTGTACCCGGAACGACCACGGACCAGGTGACGATCAACGTCTTCAACGGAGCAGGCCAACCGGCGAACGCCGGTCCGGACCTTGACGTGTGCAGCGACTTCGGTCAGTTCACCACCGCGGCCAATCCGCCCTTGGGTCTGGCCACGGGTTTCTGGACGGTGCAGCAGGGCACGGCCAACTTCGCCGATGCCACGGACAATACGACGGTGGTCACCGGACTTACCGTAGGTGTGAATATCCTGGTATGGAACATCGACAATGGCGCTTGCGGTATCAGCAGTGATCCGATCACGATCCGGTTGTTCGACGCGGGCCAGAGCGTGGCTGACGCGGGCGCGGACCAGGAGCTGTGCGCTGATGCGGGCGGTCTTGCGCAAACGACCCTGGACGGCAGTGCGACCATCTTCCCTGGTCAAGGCCAGTGGACGGTGAACCTGGGCGGCGGAACACTCGCTGATCCGTTCGACCCGAACACGACAGTGACCGGCCTTACGGTCGGCATCAATCGCTTCACCTGGACGGTGGACAACGGGCCCTGTACGCCCGGTATCACCGTGGATGACGTGACCGTGCTGGTTTACGATCCGAACAACGGTGCGGCCAACGCTGGTGCCGACCAGGATCTCTGCACACCCGTTACGAACACTATACTGTCCGCCACCGCACCCATCTTCCCGGCGACGGGCGTGTGGACGCTGGTCCAAGGGAGCGGCTCTTTCGCGAACGCGAACAGCCCGAATACGGCGGTGACCGGTCTTTCCACGGGCGTGAACATTTTCCAATGGACAGTGGACAATGGTCCCTGCGCCAACCCGGTGACCACGGATCAGGTCTCGATCACGTTGTACGATCAGAACAACCCATTGGCGAATGCGGGTCCTGATCAGAGCCTGTGCACACCGGTAGCCAGCGCGGTGCTCTCCGGTAGCACGCTCTTCGATCCTGCTGTGGGCACATGGACCGTGGTGTCCGGCACCGGAACGTTCGTGAACGCGAACGATCCGAACACGACCGTGAACGGCCTAACGATAGGGGAGAACGTCTTCGCCTGGACCGTTTTCAACGGCCCCTGCGCGAACCCGCTCACGGTGGATCAAGTATCGATCTTCCTGTTCGATTCGAACAATCCTACGCCGGATGCGGGCGCGGATCAGAACCTGTGCAGCGCAACGACCACCACGTTGCAGGGCAGCGCGCTGATCTTCCCTGCGACCGGGACCTGGGAACTGCTACAAGGAACCGGCACGATAACCGACCCGAGTGACCCGACCAGCACGGTGACGGGTCTGGGGGTCGGTGTGAACCAGTTCAGCTGGCAGGTGTTCAACGGACCCTGTGCGACGGGCAGTGGAAGCGACATCGTATCGGTGAACGTATTCGACACCGGTGCGCTTGCGGCGAACGCGGGGCTCGACCAGTCGATCTGTGGAGCATCGAACACGGTCAACCTGAGCGGCAACCAGCCGACCGCACCCGCCATCGGTTTCTGGAGCGTGATCAGTGGTCAGGCCACGATCAGCGATGTGAACGATCCGACCGCTTCCATCACCGGCCTTGCGGTGGGAGCGACGGTATTGGAATGGAGCATCGACAACGGTCCGTGTGGAATTACGACGGACCAGGTCACCATCCTGATCTACGATGACGGCCAGGCGACGGCCGGTGCGGGCGCAGACCAGAGCCTCTGTCTGCCGGTGAACACGGCGACCATGGCTGGCTCCGCCTACAGCTTCCCGGCAACTGGTACCTGGACGCTGGTAAGCGGTTCCGGCACGATCACCGATCCGACGTCCTCGACCACCAGCATCACCGATCTGGGTGTCGGCGAGAACGTATTCCAGTGGACCGTGGACAATGGCCCATGTTCCGGAACGACCAGCGACCTCGTCAGCCTGTTCATCTATGACAACGCTGCCGCCGCCGCTGATGCGGGTGTCGACCAGGAGCTCTGCACCCCCACCACCACCGCGCAGCTCGCTGGCAACGCTCCGGTCGGCGTAGCGGTAGGCACATGGACCGTAACGCAGGGGGTCGGCACGTTCGCCGATGCGAACGATCCGAATACGACGGTGAGCGGATTGGCGGTGGGTGAGACGATCCTCACCTGGACCATCGACAATGGGCCTTGCGGGACGACCTCTGATGCCATGCGCATCCTCTTGTTCGATGCCGCGAACGCGGACGCCGACGCAGGTCCGGATCAAGAAGTCTGCACGCCGACGACATCCGCCACACTGGCGGGCAGCCCGGTGACGTTCCCGGCCCAGGGCACGTGGAGCGTTGTGCAAGGAACGGGCGTATTCGCCGATGCGAACGACCCGAACACGACGGTGACCGGGGCGGCCGTCGGTGAGAACATCTATGCATGGACCGTGAGCAACGGGCCTTGCGCCAACGGGATCACCGCGGACCAGATGAGCCTGTTCGTATTCGATGCGAACAATCCGGTGGCCAACGCCGGCACGGACCAGGAACTCTGCGTTCCGGCGACCTCCACGACGTTCGCGGGCAGCGCTCTGATCTTCCCGGCCACAGGAACCTGGACGCTGGTCGCTGGTACCGGTGTGATCACCAACGCGAACGATCCGGCATCGACCGTCACCGGGTTGACCGTCGGGATCAACACCTTCGCCTGGACCGTGGACAACGGCCCTTGCGCGAACGGGCTTACGACGGACACGGTGAGCATCTACCTCTTCGATGAGGGCAACGCGATCGCCGATGCCGGTCCGGACCAGGAACTGTGCACGCCCAATACCACGACCATCCTTGCAGGCAGCGTCCTGACATTCCCCTCACAGGGTACTTGGAGCGTGGTACAAGGCACGGGCGTATTCGCCGATGAGAACGACCCGAACACCACCGTGAGCGGCCTGACGGTGGGCGAGAACATCTTCCAATGGATCGTGAGCAACGGGCCTTGTGTGAACGCCCTGACCACGGACCAGGTGAGCGTCTTCCTCTTCGATGAGAACAACCCGGTCGCTGATGCCGGTGCGGACCAGGAACTGTGCACGCCGAACAACAGCACGTCACTGCAGGGCAGCTCCGTGATCTTCCCCGCGCAGGGCACATGGTCCTTGGTGAGCGGGACCGGCACCATCGCGGACACGCATGATCCGTCAAGCGGCGTTTCAGGCCTGTCCGTTGGTGCGAACGTGTTCGCCTGGACGGTGGACAATGGCCCCTGCGCGAACGGTATCACCACGGACGAGGTGACGATCTTCCTGTTCGATGTGAACAACCCGGGAGCCAACGCTGGTCCTGATCAGGAACTGTGCACGCCTACGAACGCGACCGTTCTCGCGGGCAGCTCGCTGATCTTCCCGGCTCAGGGCACTTGGACCCTGATCAGCGGCTCAGGTATCATCGCGGATGCCAACGACCCGAACTCGGCGGTGAGCGGGCTGGTCGTGGGTGAGAACATTTTCCAATGGACGGTGGACAACGGCCCCTGCGCGAACGGTCTGACCACCGATCAGGTGAGCATCTTCCTGTTCGATGAGAACAACCCGCCGGCGAACGCGGGACCTGACCAGGAGCTCTGCACGCCCACGACGGATGCGGTTCTGGCGGGTAGTTCCGTGACCTTCCCCGCGACGGGCGCCTGGAGTCTGGTGGCAGGAACGGGCAATGTGGTGAACGTGAACGATCCGGCCAGCGGCGTGAGCGGTCTGACGATCGGAGAGAACGTGTTCGTGTGGACGGTGAGCAACGGCCCCTGCTTGAACGGGCTGACGACCGACACGGTGAGCATCTTCCTGTTCGATGCGAACAACCCGCTGGCGGACGCTGGTGCGGATACCTCGCTCTGCACACCGGTGAACGGGTATCAATTGAGCGGAAGCGCGGTGACGTTCCCCGCAGTCGGCACCTGGACGATGCTGCAAGGCACCGGGACCTTCGTGGATGCCAATGACCCCAACACGGTGGTCGCCAGCCTCTCGGTCGGTGAGACCATCATCCAGTGGACGGTGGACAACGGCCCCTGCGAGAGCGGGATCAGCACTGACGAGATGAGCATCTTCATCTTCGACGACGACCAGGCCGCGGCTGATGCCGGCCCCGACCAGGAGCTCTGCACGCCGAACACGTCGACCAACATGGCCGGCAGCACGTTCATCTTCCCCGGTACCGGTACGTGGAACCTGGTCAGCGGTGCTGGCGATATCGCGGACGCGAACGATCCGAACACGGCGATCACCGGCCTCGAGGTAGGCGAGAACATCTTCCAGTGGGTGGTCACCAACGGCCCATGTGCGGACTCGTTGACGACGGATCTCGTGAGCATCTTCGTCTTCGACCAGAACAACCCGGACGCGAACGCCGGACCTGATCAACAGATCTGTACACCGGTGACCAGCGCCACGCTCGCAGGCAGTGCGTTGACATTCCCGGCCACGGGTACATGGACCATCATCAGCGGTACGGGTACGATCACCGACCCTGCAAGTCCGACAACGACGGTCACCGACATCGGTATCGGCACGCTGGTCCTGGAATGGACCGTAAGCAACGGCCCATGCGCGAACGGGATCACGACCGATCAGATGCAGATCGAACTCTTCGACCTGAATTCGCCGCCAGCGGCAGCCGGTGCGGATCAGGAGTTCTGCACGCCGAACACCTCCACCTTCCTGCAGGGCAATACGCCGACGGCACCGGGTACGGGCCTTTGGACCGTGGCGCAAGGTGCGGGCACGTTCGCTGACGCGACCAGTCCGACCACCGGGGTGAGCAACCTGCCGGTCGGCGAGAACATCCTGGTGTGGACCCTGACCCAGGGCGTTTGTGGTGTGAGCAGCGACAGTGTGAGCATCTTCATCTTCGATGAGAACAACCTCCCGGCGAACGCTGGGCCGGACGTCGAGCTGTGCACACCGCAGGACAGTCTCTTCCTGGCGGGCAATACGCCCACGTTCCCGGCCACGGGCACCTGGACACTGATCGAGGGAGCGGGCTTGTTCGAAGACATCCACGACCCGGGATCGAAGGTGGTGGGTCTGACGATCGGCACGAACACATTCGTCTGGACCACGGACAATGGGCCTTGCCCGAACGCGATCACGGCGGATACGATGACCGTGATCCTGTACAGCGATAGTACGAACGCACCGAACGCCGGTCCGGACCAGGAGGCCTGTCTGCCGCAAACGGTCGTCGATCTCTTCGGTGAGACGCCGCTCGCACCGGCCACGGGCACTTGGACCATTATCAGCGGCCCGGGCACGGTCGCCGAGCCGAACAACCCCACCTCACAGGTCACGAACCTCGACATCGGCATAACCACCCTCGTGTGGACGCTGGACCTCGGGCCGTGCCCGAACAATGGCCTCCTCACGGATACCGTGGTCGTCACCACGTTCGATCCGACAGCGCCCCCGGCGGATGCGGGGCCCGACCAGGAGCTCTGTACGCCGGACGACAGCACCGCCATGCAGGCACTGGTGCCGACCTTCCCTGGATACGGTACCTGGACACTGGTGTCCGGAACGGGTATCATTTCTGATACGCTGGACCCGGCCGCGAGCATCACCGGCCTGAGCGTGGGCTTGAACGTTTTCGACTGGATGGTCTACAATGGCACGTGCGGTTTCGGCCCACCGACGCACGATACGATCACCATCGCCGTGTTCGACAGCACGGCCGCACCGGCCGCCGCCGGTCCGGACCAGGAGTTCTGTACGCCGAACACATCGGCGAACATGGCGGCCAACAGTGCCGTGTTCCCTGGGACGGGCGCATGGTCCATCGCTTCGGGCGGAGGAACCTTCGCTGACGCCAGCGATCCACTGACCACGATCACCGATCTGCCGGTCGGGGACAACCTGCTGGTATGGACGATCGACAATGGCGCGTGCGGTACCACGACGGATACGCTGCGCGTGAGGATCTACGACAGCCAGCAAGCTGCTGCGGACGCTGGACCTGACCAGGACATCTGTGTACCCACCCAACCGAACAACGTGACGATGGCCGCCAACCAGGCCGTATTCCCGGCCACAGGTGTTTGGACATTGGTAAGCGGTACCGCGACGATCACCGATGCCTCCGACCCGAGCACGACCGTGACGGGTCTTGCACCCGGTATCGTTGTGCTCGCTTGGAACATCGACAACGGTCCTTGCGGCCCGCCCACCACGGATCTCGTTCAGATCGGCGTGTATGATGCCGCCTCACCGAACGCGAATGCCGGAGCGGACCAGCAGCTGTGCTCACCGACCGGGTCAGTGAACCTCGCGGGTAATGTGCCGTCGTCCCCTGCGACCGGGGCATGGACCATCGTGAGCGGCAGTGGGTTCATCAACGACCCGGCTTCTCCGACCAGCGGTGTGAGCGGTCTGGTCGCGGGCTCGACCGTGCTGGCCTGGACGATCGACAACGGCGCCTGTGGCACCACATCGGACACCGTGACGATCCAAGTGTTCGATGGTGGATCGGCCAACGCGAACGCGGGTTCCGACCAGAACTTCTGCACCCTCACCAGCGCTGACGCCAACATGGACGCTTCAATACCGACCCTGCCCGCCGTGGGCACCTGGCTGCTCATCAGTGGCACCGGTACCATCACCGACCCTGCGGATCCCGCTACGACGATCACCGACATCGGATTCGGAACCAGCGTGTACCAATGGACGGTGAGCAATGGGCCTTGTGGTATCAGTACGGACGACCTGGTCATCTCCGTGTTCGACGCCAGTGAGTTGCCGGCCAATGCGGGTCCGGACCAGACCTACTGCCTTGACACCACGAAGACCGCGATGCACGCAGTGCCCCTCGTTTCCGAGACCGCGATCGGTCTGTGGACGCTCCTGGAAGGCGCTGGCGACATCCTCTTCCCGGCGGACACGGCGACGGAAGTCGAGAACCTCGGCCTCGGCCAGAACATCTTCCTCTGGACGGTGGAGAACGGCGTGTGCCCGACGACCAGTGACACCATGTTGATCACGATCGACGATTGCTCCGAGTTCACGATCCCTGACGCGTTCAGTCCGAACGGCGACGGTGTGAACGACCTGTATGTGATCGAAGGGTTGGAGTTCTACAAGGACAACAACTTCCAGGTGTACAACCGCTGGGGTACACAGGTGCTCGAACGCAGCCCGTACAACAACAACTGGGATGGTCGTAGCGAGGCCAGCCTGAACTGGGGCGAGGAACTGCCCGAAGGCACGTACTACTACATCCTCGATCTGGGCAACGGTGACGAGCCTTACACTGGATACATCTACCTGAAGCGGTAAGGGACGATGCGCGCATCGTCCCCCCGCCAAGGGAGGTCAAAGAGAACGACAACAGACAACAGAGCACCGATGCGAACCATGAAGCACGGGACCGGAAAGTGGATGGCGCTGGTGGCCATCGTCTTCGCGATCGCCCCCAGGGCGGCACGCGCGCAGCAGGACCCGCAGTTCACCCAGTACATGTTCAACCTGCTCGCCATCAATCCGGCGTATGCGGGCAGCGCGGAGCGTGTGAGCCTGAAGGCCCTGAGCCGCCACCAGTGGGTGGGCTTCGAAGGCGCCCCCACCACGCAGACCATCACCGCGCACGGTCCGTTCCTGATGGAAAGCCTGGGCCTCGGTGGGACCATCATGCGCGACGAGCATGGGCCTGTCACGCAATACGGTTTCATGGTCGATGTGGCCTACCGCATGTTCCTCTCGCGCAACACCAAGCTCTCGTTCGGCATCAAGGGCGGCATGAACCTGTTCCAGGGGAAGTTCGCCGACCTCAGCCCGTTGCAACAGAACGACCAGGTGTTCCAGCAGAACGTGCAACAGAAACTTGACCCCCAGTTCGGTTTCGGCGTGATGTGGTACGGCGACAGGCACTACCTCGGTCTGAGTACCCCCAAGATGCTGAAGACCGATATGTTCAAGGACGCCACGTTGAGCGATTCGCTGTCCGCCTCCGTGTGGCAGGCCGGTCAGCGCGCGCACTGGTTCCTGAGCGGTGGCTACGTCTTCGATATGGGTATGTACACGAAGTTCAAGCCGACCTTCCTGGTGAAGGCCGTCAATGGTGCTCCCATGAGCTTCGATCTCACGGCCAACTTCCTGCTATACGAGAAGTTGTGGCTGGGTGCCATGTACAGACACACGGACGCCGTCGGCATCCTGGCCCAGTACAACATCACCGGGGACCTGAGCGTGGGATATGCCTACGACTATCCGATCACCCAGCTGAACAACTACACCGGGGGGTCGCACGAATTCATGCTCGGCTTCGAGTTCGGCAACAAACTGAAGGGCATCCGTTCACCGCGCTATTTCTGATCGATGGCATCCATGAACAAGACCAAGCTGGTACGAGCCCGAGGCTTCTGGCTTATGGCGTGCGGCCTGTTGTGGCTGTCGCCGCTCGCGTCGAACGCACAGAAGCTCAAGCAGCGCATGGCCGAAGAGGCGGCGAAGACGTTCGACTATCCGAAGATGGCCGCGATCTACGAGGACATCACCACGAGCGGCAAGGGCACGCCGGAGGACTGGCGGCGGCTCGCCTTCGCCTACAGGCGCATGGAGCAGCCGCTGAAGGCGGAAGCGGCCTACAAGCAGATGGCCAACATGGGGCCTTTGGGGAAGGATGACCTCCTGAGCTACGCTGATGTACTCCGGGGTAACGGGCATTACAATGAGGCCATCGCGCAGTATCAGCAGGTGGCTGCATCGGATCCGGAGAACGTTCGCGTGAAGTCGTACCTCCAGCAGGCGGATTTCTTCATGCGATTGAAGCGCGATAGCACGCGGAACTCCGTGCGGACCGTGCCCATCAACAGCGCGGAGGCCGACCTCGGGGTCACCATCATGGATGACCTGCTGTTGTTCAGCAGCGCGCGCGGTGAGGGCATCGGCGGCAAGAACGAATACCGTTGGGACGACCAGCCCTACCTGAACCTCTATACCGCTCTGCTCAAGGGCCAGACGGCCGTGGATCCTTACGTGATGCGCAAGGACCTGAACCATCGCTATCACGATGGCACCGCTTCATACGATTCACTGACGAAGCGGCTCTATTTCACACGTGACAACGTCTTCTACGGCACATTGAACAAGTCCAAGAGCGGAGAGCTGAAGCTCGGCATCTTCTATTCGGATATCACCGCGGGTGAGTTCAATCAGAAGGAGTGGGGCGGATTGGTGCCGTTCGAGCACAACGATCCTGAATGCAATACGGGTCATCCGTGCATCAGCGCGGACGGCAAGCGGCTCTACTTCGTGAGCGACCGTGCAGGTGGCCAGGGGGGGACCGACATCTGGTATAGCGACAATCTCGGCAACAGCCAATGGGGCGTTCCGCAGAACATGGGGGACAAGGTGAACACCTCCGGCAACGAGATGTACCCCTTCGTGAGCAGCGACAGCGTGCTCTATTTCAGCAGCAATGGGCATCCAGGGCTTGGAGGGTACGACATCTTCTATTGCCGCCTCACCCCGACCGGTCCCAGCGGAGTGATCAACATGGGCTATCCGCTGAACACGCGGTTCGACGATCGCAACCTCATCCTGCTGCAGGATGATAGCACGGGCTTCTTCGTCAGCGACCGCAATGGAGGTCAGGGCAGCGATGACATCTATGGCTGCACCGTGCATCCCCCGATGCAGATGATCCGTGGCCGTGTAGTGGACAAGAAGTCGCGGGCGCCCATCAACGGTGCGGTGCTCGACATCAAGGACGGCAACGGACGGTTCATTGACGAGGCCAAGATCACCATGCTGGATGAAGGCAGGTTCGAGATCGAAGTGCCCTTCGCCAACGCCTACTCCATCAGCGGCACGAAGAACGGCTACCTGCAGAACAGCGTATCCATCGATCCGAACAAGGATCCCTTGGATGACGTGGTGCTCGAACTGGACAAGTATGACTACGGCGCGGAGGGCACCGTGATGCACGGCGAGACGCTGAAGCCGCTGGATGGAGCGAAGGTGGGCTTGTATGATGCGAACGACAAACTCCTGCAGGATCTCACCACTGCGGCCGATGGCAAGTACACCTTCAGTCTGGAACCCGAGAAGGACTACCGTATCAAGGTGGAGAAGGACGGATTCTTCAAGCAAAGCGCGCGGATAAGCACCAAGGGCAAGACGAGCACCGTCATCCGCACCGACTTCAAGCTCTTCCCGCTGGACGTGGGCCAGGTGGTGCGTTTGGACAACATCTATTACGACCTGGCGAAGTGGGCCATCCGTCCGGATGCGGCCAAGGAGCTGGACAAGCTGGTGCAGACGCTGAACGACAATCCCACGGTCACCATCGAGCTCAGCTCGCACACGGATTGCCGTGGCAAGGACCCGTACAACATGGACCTCAGTTCCAAGCGCGCCAAGAGCGCGGTGGAGTACCTCATCAAACAAGGCATCGCCAAGACGCGCCTCACCAGCAAGGGCTATGGCGAAACGAAACCGGTGGAGACCTGCGACTGCAAGAAGTGCACAGAGGATGAGCACCAGCGCAACCGCCGAACGGAATTCAAGGTGCTGAGCAAGTAGGGTTGGGTTCCCCGGCCGAGAGGCGGGGTTTGCTCAGTTGACGAAAGGGAGCACGCGGGCCGAGCGATCGGCCCGCGCGCTTTTACGGTGGGTCTTGCGCTTTCGGCCCCGCAATGGTCCACTTCCGCATAGGTTCCGGTAACATCCGCACAACGAGCGTCACCTAATCATTGCCGCCCCGTATAAGGCGCCCCATGCGTTCGTTCATCACCCGGTACCCCGTAGCGGTCTTCGTCACGTTGACCCTGCTCGCTCAATTCAGTGTCGTGCTGGCCACCTGGCTACTGATCCCGGAAGGACAGGAGATGCACAGCGACAGCCCCGGCGCCCGTCTGGCGCATATGGTCTTCCGCTTCCGGGTATTCTTCCCCCTGGTCCTCGCCATCTGGCTGACGGTCTACCTCGACGGATGGGGCGGATTGAAGAAGCTCTTCGGTTCCTACTTCCACTGGCGTGTGCCGGCGAAGTGGTATGCCCTCGCGTTCTCCTGGAAGTTCATCCTGGGTTACATGGGTATCGGACTGGTAGTGGCCATGGGCATGGACACCACCGATCACTGGATCAACCACAACTTCCTCTCGGAGACCATCCGGAACGCGGCCTTCGTCATCGGCATCGCTTTCGTAGAGGAGACCAGCTGGATCCGGTTCTCGGTAACGCGCTTGCAGGAGAAACGATCCGCTCTCTTCAGCGCGACCTGGGTGGGTATGGCCTGGGGCCTCTGGTACCTGATGATGATGCTGCTCGGGGAGGGCGTGCCTGACGGCATTCCTTGGTATGCCTTCATGATCTCGATGTTCAGCCTCTCGGTATTCCTCACATGGGCTTACAACTCCACCCGCAGCGGCACGGTGTTGCTCATCATGCAGGTGTTCAGCAACTGCGCGTTCCTTACGGTGCCCATGCTGCCCGTACCCGAGAAGCCCCCCTACTTCATGAACGCCTTCGTGGTGCTCTTCCTGCTGGTTTCGTTCCTGATCATTCGAGCATGCGGCGCGCGCAACATGTCCCGGTATGTGCGTGCCCGATGGAGCGACCCCATCGACCAGGAACCGGTACCGGGACCCGAACCCGGCGAGAGCCCAGGGGATCTGCGTCTGGGTCGGTCCAGCGAAGGTGTCGCGGCGTGACAGACTGAGCCGGCCAGAGCAAGGATCTTACTCGCGATCGACCGATCAAAAGCTCGCCACCAGCCTTATCAGCATCGCGAAGGTCGCGTCATTGGGCCCTGTCTGGCAGCGGTTGAGGCATGCTGCGAATTCTCCCGGTTCTGTCGTTGCAAGCGCGCTGGCACTGGGATATCCCCACCTTAGGCGGCGGAGAAGGCAACGGAACATTCGCCAGACGGGCCATGAAGCACCCTTTCACCCTTGTGGGATCGTTGATCCCGACCTTGTTGAGCGCACAAGCCCTCGTGTGGGACGCCCCACAGGATGTGGCCCCGGAGAACTCGGGCGCTCTCCGCCCGCGCGTGGTCGTGAACGCTGATGGGAACCCGGTCGTGCTCTGGACCCGGTCCTCCACGCTCGGATGCTTCGTATCGGTGGGTAGCGACGGGGGTTTCGGCCCGTCCGTCAGGCTCAACCCGGAGGATTTGGACATCGCGGCGGCCGACTGGCAGGGACCTGCGCTCGCGGCTCATGGTTCGACAGTGGCTGTCGCGTTCAAAGGGCTGCCCGAGGACACGGCCCCATGCTACCTGATCCAAAGTACGGACGGCGGGTACAACTGGGGCGATACGCTCAGGGTGGACCCCTTTGATGGACTGGTCTCACGCTTTCCCTCGGTGACCGTGAAGCCGGACGGTGCGCCGGTAGTGGAATACATGCAGTTCACCAGTGGCTATCTGGAGCCGCGCCATGTGGTGCGCACTTGGATGGGCGGCTCGTTCATGCCGGCCGTGCAGGTGAGTGCGCCCTTCGCCCCCGGGGAGGTCTGTGATTGCTGTACCGGAGAGGTCGCGGCTTCGGGTAATGGGGTGGTGGCCTTGTACCGCAACGCGGGCGGGAACATCCGGACTGTTTGGGGGGCTTCCTCCGTGGATGGCGGAATGGGCTTCCCGGTCGGCGCGGAGGTTGACAACACCAACTGGTCGCTGGCCGCTTGTCCATCCAGCGGGCCTGATCTCTATTTCGCCGGTGATAGCATCCGCTACGTGTGGATGTCCGGTGAAGACAACGGCACCAAGGTTTTTCTCGGCAGCGCCCAGGCCGGCACGTTGGCTTTGGGACCGCAAGGGAACGTCCATGCGTTCCAGCCATCAGCGCTCCAACAGAATTTCCCTCGCATCGCCGGCAGCGGCGACACGCTGGGGGTCGTGTGGGAGCAATTGTCCGCAGGCCAGCGTGAGGTCCTGTTCGCTTACAGTACGAGCGGTATCGCGGGTCTGGGGATCCCGGACACGGTGAACGTCACGCTCACGGGCATGCAGGAAACCCCGGACATCGCTTATGCCGACGGTGTATTCCACATCGTGTGGAGCGAACCTTCCAACGGCCAGGTGCGCTATCGTCGGGCTGAATTGTCGGATGGTACCGCCTTGGGAGAAATGCCGGTGACGAACATGCGCGTCCACTTTGACCCGTTGGAGCTCGCCATAGTGGTCATAGGCATACAGCCCGAACTGATCCGGCTGTGGGATACGTCCGGACGGATGTTGTTGTCTTCGGCCGACGGCTCTTTGCGTGTAACGATCGGGGACTTCGCACCGGGCTGTTATCTCGTGGAGGCCGTGGATGAAGACGGGATCACGCATACGGCACGCTTCATCAAGGATCTGTGATCCGGTTGATGACCGATCGGCAGATCCGAACTCGCGGTTCCTGAAACAAGGAGGCCGTTCCGAAAGGAACGGCCTCCTTGTTCGACTCGTTGCCGTCGCTCAGCGCACTTCCACCGCGAAGCTGCGCGCGCCGCTGCCGGTGCGCAGGGTAAGGTGGTAGAGGCCTTTGGTCAGTTCCTGCACATCAAGGGTGCCGGTGCCGTTCAACTGACCGGTTCTCACGCTACGGCCCAGTGCGTCAGTGAGCGTGAAGTTCACGCGCGTACCCGAAGGCATGCCCGTGTTCACACGCAGCACGTCCGTTGCCGGGTTCGGCCCGAGCGTGACCTGTCCGAAGAGGTTCTCGCTGATGGAGGTGGCCTCCACGATATCGGATGGGAAACGGGGTTCGATCTTCCATGCGCCGTTCGCATAGTGGATGCAGCCGGTAATGTCGTAGCTGTTGCCCACTTCAGGTGTGTAGGCATACATCAGATCATCCACCAGGTAGGCACCACTGGGCTGCGTGATGCCCCACTCACCGAAGCCGTCCGGGAGGCTGGTGCAGGCGGCATTGGCGATCACGGCAAGTACGCCTTCCCACTGCTCTTCGGTCGCACCTTGCGTATCCAGAAGCTGAGGCGCGGGCAGCGGATAGTTGCCGATGATCGCGAAGGCGCTCACGTTGGTGAGCTCGGTGGTCGCACCGCTGAATTCGTCCACGACCGCGGTCAGTTCGACACTGTCCCCGAGCGCTACGGTATGGGCCTGGTCGTACACGTAGACGCCGCTCCAAGGACCGGTGCCGGCTTGCAGGAAGTAGGCATCCGCGCCGATGGTATCCACGCCGGTAACGATACCGCCGGTGATCACGGCATCGCCGTTGAACGTGGAGGCTCCGTCAGGGGCTGTGGTGTACTGGATCTGGTAGATGCTGGCCTCAACAGGCGGTTGCACCACGCCGATGGTGATGTTCACGTCGTCCACTACCACGTCGCCGGGAGCGACGGTGTTGCGAACGTAGATGATGAATTCACCCGCCGGGTTGGTATGGTCGCAGACCACGGTGGCGGTGAGTTCGGTCCATGTATCGCTGCTCACAGGGGTGTACGGTCCGTTCGGGGCATATCCGCTGTTCTCGACGCGGCCATCGAACATGGAGACGCGCACTTCGCCCTGCCCACGCACCCAATAGGAAACGTCGTAGGCTTCCGCGCTATCGACGGACAGGGGTTGTGTGCTGAAGCGCCGCGTGGTGTTCTCGCGGTTCATCAACTGTACGGCCAGCGCCCCCCCATGCGGGTTGGTGGTCACCTGGGCGATGCTGTCGTATTCGATGTTCGTCTTCACGCCGAACCAGTCGGCGGGCACGGTGTCACCGATCCAGGTCTCCAGATCGCTGCTGAATTGCGCCTGGCCGAGGGTGGCCATCGCGAAGAAGGGAAGGAGTAAAGCTGTTCTCATACTTCGTACGCCGTAGCGTGGTTTGTGCCCGCGCGCCTGTCGCGAAGGCGTGTGCATTGAGGTCGGGTGTTACTGGGCGATCACTTTGATGTCATCCACCTCCCAAGCGCGCCCGTCCGTATCGGTGCCTACGTACTTGAAGGCGACACGGAAGTTCGAGGAGGAGAAGGCGGCGATATCGATCAGGCCGGAATTGGTCCACGTGTAGGTTCCGGGAGAAAGCACCGGTGCGAGCGCCGTCCACGTCGCCGTACCGGGCGCATTGCCCGTCTGGTAGTCCGTGCTCACATACACCTCGAGCGCAGGGCCGTTGAAGTTGCATGCGTTCTGGAAGCTGAGCGCAGGGGATGCGGTGCCGGTGATGTCGATCGCCGGGGAGATGAGCCAGGTCTCGGCGGCTTCTCCGCTGGTGTAGTTGTTCGCATAGGCATAGAAATTTCCTGCGCTCCCGAGGTCCTGCACGCCCCAATAGGTTGAACCCAGCACGACCTGTTCGGTCCATCCACCGGAGGTGAGGCTCTGGTCCTGGAAGTTCTTCGAGAAGAACGGGAGTTCCTCCCCGGGGCAGCGGGGTCCGTTGAGCGTTACCTCCGCCTCGGTACGCGCGTACAGTTGCAGGTCGGACCCGAAAACCCCGAGGATGCCCAGGAAGGAGCCTTTGCCCTGCGGGATGAGGTGACCGGCGTAGTTCGCGTAACCGCTGGTGCGCACCAGGATCTGGTTGCCGTTGCAGTCCTCCAGGTTGTGGTTCACGCTCTGCTGTCCCACGGGGTCTGCCCAGGTGCTGCCGATGGCTTCGGCGGTAACGAACTCCACGCTGTCCAGGCGTACGAGCATGCTCTGGTGCGCCACGGGATCCAGTTGATCGATCGTGGTGACGATGGGTTCGATGTGCACGAGCGTGGCCTGCTTCACCACGTTCTTGTCCACATCCACGCTGTCCAGCTGCATCAATCCGTTGTAAGGAGAGAGCACGGTACCGGGCAGGTAGATGCGGATGCTGTCGCCGATGTAGATGCCACCACTGTTCAGGAGGCGCAGGCAGAGACCGCCGGTCTGGTCCTGCACGTAGACGTTCTTGTAGAAGTTGCCGTCGTTCTCATCGCTGTTCACCACGGCGTACACGCTCATCGCGCTGTCGAAATGCACCGGGTTCAACGTGAACAGCGCTTTCAGTTCGGCGATGGTGATTACGGAGCCCACAGGCATGGTCTGCTTGGGCGGGGAATCGAAATCCTTGTCGCAGGCGCTGAGCAGCGCGAGGAACGGCAGCGCGATCAGCGCGGGGGAAGGGAGGAAGCGTTTCATGCGGTTGGGGGTGCCCATGTTGGCGTTGCGTCGTTGCGTCGTTGCGGTGGACATGAGCTGTGCTTAGAAGCTGAAGGTGAGCATGGCGAAGAAGGTGCGGCCG
>CAZYPC010000005.1:0-83249 GCA_964649165.1 uncultured Chryseobacterium sp. | reverse complement strand
CCTACATCGACTGGACGCCCTTCTTCATGGCCTGGGAGCTGGCCGGCAAGTTCCCCAACATCCTGAAGGATGCTGTGGTGGGAGAGGAGGCGACCAGGCTGCACAACGATGCGCGCAAAATGCTCGACCGCATCGTCAAGGAGCAATGGATACAGGCACACGGCGTGGCGGGCATCTGGCCTGCGAACGCAGTGAACGACGACGACATCGAGCTGTATGTCGATGCTTCGCGGACAAAGGTCCTCGGCCTCACCCACACCTTGCGGCAGCAATCGAAGAAGGCGCCAGGGGTCCCCTACATCGCCCTCGCGGACTTCGTCGCTCCGAAGGGAACCCCTGATTTCCTCGGCGGTTTCGCCGTGAGCGCCGGCCATGGTGTTGATGAGCGGGTGAAGCGGTTTGAGGCCGTCCATGACGACTACAGCGCGATCCTGGTGAAGGCGCTTGCGGACCGACTTGCGGAGGCCTTTGCGGAGAAGTTGCACGAGGTGGTGCGCCAGGAGCTTTGGGGCTACGAATCGGCGCCTTTCACGAACGAACAGCTCATCAAAGAGGAGTATCAGGGGATCCGCCCGGCGCCAGGATACCCGGCATGTCCTGACCACACGGAGAAACCCGAGCTCTTCCGCCTTCTGGAAGCGACGAAGCACACCGGTATCGACCTTACGGAGAGTCTGGCGATGACCCCGGCCGCGGCCGTCAGCGGATGGTATTTCGCGCATCCCAAGAGCAAGTATTTCGGCGTCGGGCGTGTGGCCCGTGACCAGGTCGCGGACCTGGCCCAGCGCAAGCGCCGACCCGTGGATGACATGGAACGCTGGCTCGGCAGCAACCTCGCGTACGATCCTGCGTAGAAGCGCGTCGGACTCTCCGACCCGCACACCGTGAGGCTCTCCCCTCCCGCATATATCCCGCTGCTGCTCTTCATGGTCAGTTTCCAGGCCGGCGTGGCACAGCGTCTTACCCAGGCCAACGGGGATTGTACCGGTGCCATTCCGATCACCGATTCGGTGTACGTCTGTGACCACGCCGTCAGGGGCTTCGGGAACGTGCTGGAGATCAAGGAGAACCCCGTGGACCAGAAGGAATGGTTCGAGCGCGAACACAACACCACTTGGTACACGTTCCGCGCCCCGGTGAAGACCATCATCACGATGGACATCATCCCCAAGAACGTCGAGGACGACATCGATTTTCTGATCTTCGAAGGGGCCATCCCGGGGATCTGCGACAAGATCCAGAGCAAGCAAGTGGCGCCGTTGCGCACCAATATCAGCCGGAACGACAAGGCCAACGGTAGTATCTGCGGCCTGCGCAAGGATGCGCCCGATGACTACGTGCGCTCCGGCATCGGGTCTTCGTTCAGCCGGGGCCTTGATGTAGAGGTGGGTCAACTTTTCTACCTGGTGATCGACTACCAGAACCGCCCGTTGGACGGATATACCATCCGTTTTCACTATGACCCGCCGCCGCCGCCGCCACAACCGGAGAAGACGGAAGCGCTGCAGAAGTTGATCATCAACGTCACCGACGCCAAGACCGGGAAGGCTATCGACGCGGACCTGACGATCGATGGGATGGTATTCGACAAAGTGACAGAGGTAAAAGGCAAGAGCACCTACGCGCTCACAATGGCCTCCTACCGGAACCTGAAGGTCGGATGTGTACGCACCGGCTACATGTTCTACTCCACCAAGGTGAAGGGGAGCATGGATCCGGAGGTGAAAGTGGATGTGAAACTCGTCCCCATCGTGGCGGGGGAGCATGTGGTGTTGGACGACATCCGCTTCGTGGGCAATGACACGAAGGTCATGCGCCAGAGCGAGGCTTCGCTCGTGCTGTTGACCCGATTCATGCAAGCCAACCCCAAGGTGAAGGTGGAGATACAAGGCCATGTGAACGGCCCCACCTACAAGAACACCAAGGAGTTCATCGAACTAAGCACCGGCCGCGCCAAGACGGTCTATGATTTCCTATTGGTGAACGATGTGGAACCAGGCCGGGTGAGTTTCATCGGTTTGGGTAACTCCCAGATGCTCTATCCTGAGCCCAAGAACAAGGAGCAGAGCGAGGCCAATCGTCGCGTGGAGGTCAAGATCCTCTCCAACTAGAGCGGTCGCGCAGTCGCGGGCCCGCGAGCTTTCGTCACCCGCATTCACCGTTCATCCAACACCGACAGGTCGGCGCACATGCACGGATAGTTTTGTGCATGCCGCCCTGCGGCCCAGAACTTCCTGACCATGCGCTCATTCGTCGTAGCCACCGGCCTGCTGATGGGTCCAGCCCTCCTCGCTCAACAGAAATGGACGCTGCAGCAGTGCTTGCAGCGTGCGGAGGAAAAGAACCTCACAGTGCGCAATGCGCAACTGAACGCCGATCTGGCCGATCGCGTGCATGACCAGGCCTTCTGGTCGTTCTTGCCGAACCTGAACGCCGGCGGCACGCATGGCTACAACTATGGTCGTGTCATCGATCGCTTCACGAACACCTTCGCAACGGACCGGGTGCGCACGAACAATTTCTGGCTGAGCAGCAACCTCACGCTCTATCAAGGCGGACAACTCCGCAATACGCACAAGCAGGCCGCCATCAGCGAGGAGGCCGCATTGAAGGGATTGGAGGCCGCGCGCAATGATGTGCGCACCGAGGTGGTCCGTGGGTTCATCAACGTGCTCGGGCTCCGCGAGCGGATCTCGGCGGCCGAAGCCCAGATGGCCAATACGCGTGAACAGGTGGCCCGCACTCAAGCGCTCGTTGACGCCGGCCGTTCGGCACGTGTGGAGCTTCTTGATATCGAAGCGCAGCTCGCCAGCGAGGAATACACCGTCACCGACCTGCGCAACCAACTGGACCAGGCCAACCTGTTGCTTGGGCAATCCCTGCGCCTTGACCCGTCGGAGCAGATGGCCTTCGCCGTTGAAGCACCCCCCATCGGTGAACTCAACCTTACAGAACCAACATCTACCGTCGAGGATGTGCTGGGACGCGTCCTGGCCACCAATCCTGCCTACGCCCAAGCCTTGCTCAATGCGGAAAGTGCGGAACAAGGGGTCTCGATCGCACGCGCCGGAACCCTGCCTTCGCTGGGCTTCCAAGCCAGCGTCGGAACAGGGTACTCGGGCCGCAACTTCGAAACGGTCGGGGCACCCGTGATCACGGAGCAGCCGATCGGTGCCACGGCTGGCGGTGAATTGGTCTATGCACCGAGTTATGACTACGCCACCCAGACCAGACCTTTCGGCAAGCAGCTCGACGACAATCTGAACGAATCGCTGCTGTTCACGCTGAGCGTCCCCATCTTCAACAACAAGCAGAACAGCCTGGCCATCGATCGTGCGCGCATCCAGCACGAACAGGCGAAGAACCGGCAGGAGACCAGCCGGCTTTCACTGCAACGCGATGTGCAGAACGCGCTCATCGCCCAGCGCAACGCGTTCCGCCAGCACGAAAGCGCACGTCGCAGCGCTGAAGCGGCGGAAGCGGCCCTCGATTTCGCGCAGGAGCGGTTCGACCATGGCGTCATCAATGCCATCGAACTGAACACGGCCAAAGTGCGTTCGCAGCAGGCCACGGCTGACCGCATCAATGCGAAGTACAGCTACCTCATGGCGCAGAAATCCCTGGATATCCTGCAGGGCATTCCCGTGACCCTCTGATCGTGGGGCCCATCCTCGCTTTTGATACGGCTACCCGGCATTGTGCCGTGGTCCTCGCCCGGGAAGGACGGGTCATCGCCCAGCGTGTGGAGGAGAGTGAACGCTTCAGCCACGCCGAGAAGCTCAACCTGTTCATCGCTGCGGTGTTGGATGATGCGGACGTGCGGTCAAGGGACCTTGCGGCGGTGGCGGTGGGGATCGGGCCCGGCTCGTACACCGGGTTGCGCATCGGCGTGTCGGCGGCGAAGGGCCTGTGTTTCGCGCTGGGTCTTCCGCTGATCGGCCTTAGTACCCTGGATATCCTGGGCCATGAACTGATCGCTTCAGGTTTTGTTCCGATGACGAATGACGTGCTTCATCCCATGGTGGATGCGCGCCGGATGGAGGTCTTCACGAAAGAGCTGGATAGCTGCGCTGTTCCGCGAACCCTTGCCCGGCCGGCTCTGCTCGACAAGGAGTGGTGCGGTGCACTGGCCTCAGAGCCGAGACATGTCGTACTTGGCGATGGTGCCGACAAGGCGGCAGCATTGTGGGCCGCGCATCCGAACATCATTCATGTTGCGGGCATCCGTCCTTCCGCTGCCGGGTTGGCAACAGCGGCGGATATCGCCTTTCAGCAGCGCACCTTCGCTGACCTGACCAGCCTTGTTCCCGACTACGGAAAGGAGGCCAATGTGACCCAGCCGGCCAAGCGCGGGGATCAGTAGGCCGCGAGTATCGTGAGCAGGAAGATCGGATCCAGGGGGCCTTTCACCGCAAGCAACGCATCGCTCTGCGCAGCGAAAGCGCCTTCCGCGAGATAGACGATGGTGGGGGAGAGCCCTTCGCCGAACTCGACCTGGAACGCGCCCTCCTGTTTCGTGCAGAAGGTCCCATCGCCACGGTAGACCTTGCCATCCTCCCAGATGAGCGCACACGAGCCGCGCACGCAATTGCTGCCCTGAGCGCGAACCAGCTTGTTCCCTTCGAACGTGAAAGCACAGATGCCGGCTCGACCGTAGGCGTCCGCCGCGTGATGAACACGATCCTCCTGGATCACATACAGGCATGGACCACGGGATCCGTATGCGCCGCAAGCCTGGTAAATGCGGTTGTCCTCCACCACATAGGCCGCATCCCCGGGTGTGCCGAACGGGCCGTAGGCCCACGTGATCACGGTCGGCTGAGCCTTCGTGAGCACTGGAAGCAGCAGGAACAGCCAGGCCTTCATCGTCGTTCGGTCGTGTAACGCGTGATGTGTATGAGACCGGTCTCCATGTCCTTCGCGATGATCGCCTTCAGCAGCAGTGAACCCTCTTCGTAAAGGTACTCCCCGTGGGATGTCTGCCGTTCATCACGCCATGTGTCGCACAGCGTCACATTCCCGGCGTTGTCATAGCGCCAGATGTGCTTGCGCGTGGTCGATGCTGAAAGATCCGGACGCTCGATGCGCTCCGCCAATCTGCCTTTCTCATCGTACCGGAACGTGACCGCACCGCGCCGACCCGTGATGATGTTGCGGTCATCGATCGCCCGTAGATAGCCCCAGCGATCCTTGTGGAAGACCTGCTCTCTGTAGGGGAGTCCGTGCTCATTGTGCCAGGTGGTCCGCAGCGCGGTGTCGTTGATGGCCACGTGTGTGAAGCGTTCGTCGCTGATCACCGTCTCCGTGGTGCGCATCGAGGCGTAGCCCCCTGTAACTGGCTCCTGTATCCGGACATGGGTACGTCTGAGACAACGGCCATCGGCGTCGAGGGAGTCCCGTTGCGCGAACCGTCCGCTGCGATCATTGCGCTGTTGTTCGCGCAGGCGCCCCTGCGCATCGTAAGCGTAGGCCACGGAGGAGGTGTCCCAAGGCGAGTTGTTCCGGCCGTACGTCACGTTGCAGAGCGCCAGACGACCCGTTTGATCGAAGCGGTAGGCGAAGTGCTCATTCTTCTGGCGGATGGGTTCGCCATCCCGCTTGATGTTGCCCTGGCCTTCGATGCCGAGAATGCCGTTCCGCTGGATGAACGCCTCGTTGAAATGCAACAGGGTCGGGTCCTCCGTCCCGGCCTCGATACGAAGCACTTGCGCGTGGAGTTGCCCGTAAACCACGACAAGGGCTGAAAGTGCGACGCGCATCCTCATTCCATCAAAGCCATTGCGCCGGATACGGAGCCCACGGGCATCCGGCAGACCTTGTTCTCGCAGACGAAAATGGTCGTTGTCGCCCCCAGGGTCTTTTCAGCGAGCAAGGGAAGCCGGCTGGTTCCAACGGCACCAAGAAAAATCCCATTGGGCACGTAGTGCGCACCGAACTCCTTGCGCAGCTCCAACGCTTTCGGGCCGGTTATCGCGACCTCGTACCATGGGTAGACCCGCATGAGCATCGCCTGCATCCAGTTCCCGTAGCCCGACGGATAATGCTCCATCCGTGGTTCGACGTTGTTCAATTGACCGGTGCTGATGCTGAGATACTCCTGCTCGTCAAGCAGGTGACCGAGGATGAACAGGGCCTTGCACATGCTGCTGTTGCTCGAGGGGATCACGTTGTCCATCACTTCGGACTTCCTCGCGATGAGCGGTGGGTCCAGGTCGCTGGTGAACCAGAACATGCCCGTCGAACGGTCCAGGAAGTGCGCGATCGCATGATCGGCCAACGCCCGCGCCTCCGTGATCCAGCGTTCCTCGAAGGTGACGGAGTACAAGGCGAGCAGCGCTTCGATGCTGAAACTGTAGTCTTCGAGGTAGCCGTTGATCGAGGCCTTGCCGCCTTTGTAGCTGTGTGATATCCCACCCCCGGCACGGCGGCATGTGCCGAGGACCAGGTCCATGGTCCTGCGCGCGTGCTCAAGTGATCGTTCGTCGCCCAGGGAGACGTAGGCTTCACACCAGGCCATCACCATCAACGCGTTCCAACTGGTGAGCGATTTGTCGTCCAGTCCGGGGCGTACACGTTCGGAGCGTGCCTTCATGAGCAGGTCGTTCACGCGCGCTGCCCGGATCCTCACATCTTCCTCGGAAAGACCCAGCTGCCGGGCCATGAACGCGTCATCGCCCTCGCGGAGCAGTATGTTCGTTCCGTGCTCCCAGGCTGCGGATCGACCGATGGAGTAGTATTTTTCCGCGAAAGCGAAGTCCTGACCGAGCACGCGCTGGAGCTCTTCCTTGGTCCACACATAGAACCGGCCCTCCTCTCCTTCGCTGTCGGCATCAAGCGCGCTATAGCACGCCCCTTCAGTGCTCATCATCTCCCGTTCGATGAAGCCCAATGTCCGTTCCACGACATCCTTGTACAGCGGATCCTTCACGGCACGGTAGGCTTCGCAGTAGAGTGAGATGAGCTGTGCGTTGTCGTAGAGCATTTTCTCGAAGTGCGGCACTTTCCACAGGCCATCGACGCTGTATCTGGCGAAGCCGCCCCCGATCTGATCATAGATGCCACCCAGGGCCATCTTGTGCAGGGTGAGATGCACCTGAGCACCCACGTTCGTGTCATTGGCGAGACGCCCATATCTGAGCAGGAACTGCCAGTTGTTCGGCATGGGGAATTTGGGAGCGTGGTCCATGCCCCCATCCGTGCGGTCGAACGTGCTGTCCATCACCTGCACCGACCGGGATACCTGCTTTCGGGTGAAGTCCGGCGGTGTCGTGTTCACTTGTACCAGATCGTTCTCGCGGACCCCCTGATGGAGGCGTTCCGCATATCCTGTCACTTTCTTCGGGTCGGTCTTCCATGTCGCGTTCAGGTCGCTCAGCAGCTGTTTCCACTGTTCCGGTGGGAAATAGGTTCCTCCGTAGACAGGGCGCCCATCAGGCAGGGTGAAGCAGTTCAAGGGCCAACCGCCACGACCGGTCATCAGTTGCACCGCAGCCATGTAGATCTGATCCACATCGGGCCGCTCTTCCCTGTCCACCTTGATACAGACGAAGTGCTCGTTCATCACCTTGGCCACGCTGTCGTTCTCGAAACTCTCCCGCTCCATCACATGGCACCAATGACAGCTGCTGTAACCGATGCTGACCAGCACGAGCTTGTTCTCC
This sequence comes from uncultured Chryseobacterium sp., assembly GCA_964649165.1. Classification (GTDB taxonomy): domain Bacteria; phylum Bacteroidota; class Bacteroidia; order Flavobacteriales_F; family PHOS-HE28; genus PHOS-HE28. The sequence goes on along the minus strand of CAZYPC010000005.1, from coordinate 75,588 downwards.
GCCTTCGCTTTCGCGAACGCCTCGTCTCCCCAAGGGTACCAATCCACCGGATTGTGCGCGTGCTGCAAGAGGTAGGGACTGCTCTCCTGGCTGAGGCGGTTGGTATGAGCGTGCATGGTATCCTGGTCGGTGGTGCCGTTGCCGCCGTTCGTCGATCCGCACCCTGGCACCAGCATCGTGCCGGAGGCAAGCGCGATACCGGATAGCTTGGCGAACGACATGGGCGATCAAAGGAACGTTGTGCGGGCCCGGCCGCGTACGTGGAGGCAGCTCGCGGGTCAACAGCGCCGCGTTGACGATGATGACGCCCGGCAGTGGCCCATCTGGCTCATGCTGATCGGCCTTTTCTCCATGATCGTCGCATTCTGGTGGGTGGCCAGTGCGGTGCTCGTCACCTACTGGGTGGTCGTGCGGATTTTCTGCGCGTGCGCGTTCGCCGGCAACCTGGTGTTCGGAAGGTGGGTGGAGCGGGTCTTCGGAATGTCGCGGTCGTACTGGTTCATGTTCAACCTGCTGGCCATCGGCCCCTTCCTGTTCTGCGTGCTTTTCGCTGTGAACGCCCTTTTCACCTCGGATGAACATGCCTTCATCGTGCGCGAACCGATCAGCGGGCTCGGGCTCAAGAACTATTGGGTGGAGCACGGCGAAATGCCAGCGATAACGACCGCTGCCCCCGGGGATGCCGTGGCGATGGAACCGCCTGCTTCCGTTAGCGACCGGCAGTTCAGCGTACTACGACTATCGGAAGGCGCCCTTGGTTTCGTGGTGATGGGATGGAGCGAGCCGACCTATGTGCCGCCGAAGCGTTGATCGGGATCAACGGTCCCACTCGAATTCATGCTCCTCCTCGAAGGGGAAGCGCTTGCGGAGCAGGAACGCTTTGCCGACGATCGAGCCCTTGGCCTTCAACGTTGCTTTGCCGGTGAGCGCGGCCGCCAGCATCGCGCCCATGGCCTGTGTCCCGTGGTCGTCAAAGGTGGCGTGCATCGGAACAGGGTAGTCCTTGGTGCTCTTGCTATCCAATACGAGGTTGCTGTCCAGGACCGCCTTGCCGATGTACACCTCGTTCAGGAACAGGTCCACGTTCGGGTCGATCACATGGATCCGGAAGCTGTTCGGATTGTCGAGTGTGACCGTAATGCGGGCGGCCACGCCTTCGGCGTCCATCCTGTTCAGTTCAACGTTCGTGATGCCCTTGAACGTGACCTCTTCGTAACTGAGGCAGCCGGGGAGGAGTGCGAGGACGACCAGCGGGAGAAGTGGGAAGTGGAAAGCAGAAAGTGGAAAGAAGAGAGTGCCTGACAGCGGCCACTTGCCACTTTCTACTTTCCACTTTCCACTCCGGGAAGGACCGACCGCCATGCTCAGCGTGCCATCGCCGCGTAGTGCTTGAAGAAGCGCGGGATGGTGGTGATACCTTTCATGTAGTTGAAGATGCCGTACTTCTCGTTCGGGCTGTGGATGTTGTCGCTATCCAGGCCGAAACCGAACAGCACGGTCTTCAATCCCAGTTCCTCTTCGAAGAGGGCCACGATGGGAATGCTGCCCCCTCCTCGTGTGGGAATGGGCTTCTTGCCGAAGGTCTCTTCCATCGCTTTGCTGGCCGCGAGGTATGCCGGGCTGTCAATTGGCGTCACCGCCGCTTCTCCCCCATGGTGAGGGCGCACAGTGACCTTCACATAGGGCGGCGCGATCTTCTCGAAGTGGTCCTTGAACAACTTGGTGATCGCATCGCTCTTCTGGTTCGGGACCAGGCGCATGCTGAGCTTCGCGAACGCCTTGCTCGGCAGCACCGTCTTGGCACCTTCACCGATATAGCCACCCCAGAAGCCGTTCACATCCAGCGTTGGGCGGATGGTACAACGTTCGTCCGTGGTGTAACCCTTTTCGCCCTTGACGGCGTTCACGCCGAGGTCCTTCATCCATTCCTTCTCATCAAAGGGCGCCTCGGCCAGGGCCTTCCTCTCCGCAGCCGACAACTCGACCACCGCGTCATAAAATCCCGGAACGTTCACGCGACCATCCGCATCGTGCAGGCTTGCGATCATCGCGCACAGGGTGTTGATCGGGTTCGCCACGGCACCTCCATAAACCCCGCTATGGAGGTCACGGTTCGGTCCGACCACTTCCACCTCCAGGTAGCTGAGTCCGCGTAGGCCGGTGTTGATGCTGGGCACATCATTGGCGATCATGGCCGTATCGCTGATCAACACCACGTCCGCCTTCAGGCGGGCCTTGTTGTTCTTGACGAAGGTTCCCAGATTGTCGCTGCCGACCTCTTCCTCGCCCTCGATCATGAACTTCACATTGCACGGGAGGGAACCCGTCTTCATCATCGCCTCGAAGGCCTTCACGTGCATGAAGAACTGGCCTTTGTCGTCGGCGCTGCCGCGCGCGTAGATCATGCCCTCCTTGATCACAGGCTCGAATGGCGGTGAATGCCAGAGGTCGAGGGGGTCGGGGGGCTGCACATCATAATGTCCATAGACGAGCACGGTCGGCTTCTTGGGGTCGATGAGCTTTTCGCCGTACACGATCGGGTGGCCGGCCGTGGGGCATATCTCCACCTTGTCCGCACCGGCCTCCACCAGGCGCTGCTTCACCGCTTCCGCGCACCGGGCGACGTCGCTCTTGTACTTCGGGTCAGCGCTCACGCTGGGGATCCGTAACAGGTCGAGCAGTTCGTTCAGAAAACGATCCTTGTTGGTCTCGATATAGGCGTCGGTCGTGCTCATCGGTGGGCTGGCCGCCAGGCGCGGTTCGGTCGCGCGCTTTCGGGGGTGCCGAAGATATCCCCCCTCCGAACACGGCCGCTGAACCGTTGCCCACCGTTCTGGCAGCTTGAGCCCCGATCGGGTCGACGCAGGGCAAGAAACTTTCCGAAGCCACCATTCCGAGGTCTTGGGACGTGCTCGCCAGTTGCTCCCCATGACCATCCCTAAGATGGGGGATATGGAAGAGGTCCGAGAGCCTTTCGGACCCATCGGAAGGGACCTTGAGGGTCATGCCTGAAGTCCCCGCCAGGCGCGGGCTTCAGGTGGCACGGTCGGTCGGAAGGTCGGATAGCCTCCAGTAGTGCGGGATATACCGCCAGTTGCTCGTTCCCGCAGGACCAGCCCGCCACAACTCCGGTGCTTTGGCCCATCGAAACGCAAACGCCATGACCCGTCAACTACGCTCCGCCCTGATCAGCATCGCGATCCTGCCACTCCTGGCCTCGGCCCAGATCTCGGTGGACAATAGCCAGTCGCCCTCGGCACTTGTACAGAACGTGCTCCTTGGTGGCGGGGTCAGCGTGAGCAACATCATGTTCAATGGTCAGCCAGGGGGCTCCATCAGCCCGCAGGCGGCCTCATTCAACAGTGCATATGCCAACGTGGGTATGCCGAGCGGTCTGATGCTCGCTACCGGTGACGCCACGGTCGCCTACGGCCCGAATACCTTGGACAATGCCACACAGGGTGGTTTTACGGGAACTTCGGACGCGGACCTGTCATCGATCGCGGGAACCACGGTTCTGGACGCGGCAGTGCTGGAGTTTGATTTCGTGCCCACGGGCGGGGCCATCTCCTTCAACTTCGTTTTCGCTTCCGAGGAGTATCTCGAGTTCGTGTATGCCGGCTTCAACGATGCCTTCGGATTCTTCCTGAGCGGCCCCGGCATCAGCGGCCCGTACAGCAACAACGCGGTGAACATCGCTTTGGTCCCGGGGACGTCCACGCCGGTGACGATCGACAACGTCAACAACATCAGCAACCCGGCCTACTATGTGGACAACGGCGACGGGTTCTCCGCTCCTTACAACAGCAGTGTGGACTATGTCCAGTACGATGGCCTCACGACCGCCATTACCGCGAGCCATGCCGTGCAGTGCGGACAGACCTACCATATCAAACTGGCCATCGGCGACGTGACCGATGAGTTGTACGACTCCGCTGTGTTCCTGCAGGCCGGGGCTTTCACGAGCACCGCGCCCACGCTGAGTTTGACCGCAGACCTCGCGCTCCCTTGTCTGGGCGAAGGACAAGTTGAAGTATTCGGGCTGCCCGGTGCGGATGTCACCTGGAGCTCCAACGGAACGACCGTGGGAACCGGTACCAGCCTCCCGGTCACCGCCAACGGAAGCGCCTGGTATGTGGCTACGGTAACGGATGAATGCGGTGCGACAGCGACCGATTCGGTGAACGTTTCCACCGTGCCTCCGCAACTGAACGTGCCCAGCACGCTTGGTATCGCCTGCGGCGAGCAAGGCACCTTGTCCATGACCTTGGCCCAACTCGGCGCTGGTGACCATGAGCTTTCGTGGAGCAGCAATGGCGCCGTACTCAGCACAACCTCCGAGGTGACCATCGCTCCCCCCACTGAGCCGACCTGGTTCGTTGCATCGGTAAGCGATGCCTGCGGTGCGGTCGTAGTTGACTCGACCCTGGTGAACAGCACCGTGGCGCCGATCACCCTCTCAGTGACCCAACCAGCGCCCATGCCTTGCGATGGGAACGGCGGCACCCTGGCCGTTACGGTCAATGGAGACACGGAGGGTGTGGCCTATCTCTGGACCAATGCCGGTATAACGGTGGGAACCACACAGACCTTGGACATCACGAACGAGCCTGCAGAATACACCGTGACCGTGACCAATGGTTGCGGCGCATCGGCTACGACCACCGTGACTACGACCCAACAGTCCTACGATGCCATCGTGATCGCCTTGACCCCGGACACCACCGTGATCTGCCCTGGACAGAACGCCGGTGCCGAAGTGCTCGGGATTACCGGCGGAACCGGAGTCTTCATGCAGACTTGGACGGATGCGGACGGAACCACCATCGGTGATGCGAGCAGCTTCAACGTCCCTGTGAACGGCAGCCAGACCTACACGCTGACCGCCACGGACAATTGCGGCCACACAGGTTCCGCGCAGGTTACCTTGTCCATCGCCGACCATGCCCCGCTAGCGTTGCACCTGGCCGATGCCATGGTGTGCGAAGGCGGCAGCCGGGAGCTGATCGCTGTGGCGACCGGCGGCGCAGGCACGTACGCATACAATTGGCCTGCTTTTTCGGGTGCGGACAGCGCTGTGACCGTGGCTCCGACCGTCCCGACGTCCTATGCGGTGAGTGTAACGGACCTCTGTGGTACCACGGTCGGTGCGGACGCGCATGTGGGCATCGAACATCCGGTGACGACGATCCTGGCCGAGTCCATCGGGTTCAACGACTTCGCCTTCAGCACGCACAGCCTCCCTGCGGCGGTGGACTTTGCCTGGAGCTTCGGGGACGGGAATACCAGCACTTCTTCGGCCCCGGAGCATGCCTACGCGGATATGCAACCGACCATCGTTACCGTGCAGACACTTACAGCCAACGGTTGCCCGGCCATCGACACCATCGCCCTTACGCCGGCAGCCCAGCTGTTCTTCCCGAATGCCTTCACCCCGAACGGCGATGGGATCAACGACACCTTCGGTGCCGTAGGCGTACTGCTGGAGGAGTTCGAGCTCGTGATCTTCGACCGTTGGGGCGCTGAAGTGGCCGCCGTCTCTGGGGTCGGGGCTACGTGGAATGGGGAGATGAAGAATGGCGAAACGGCCCCGACCGGCGTGTACGTGTACAGTTTCCGCGCTGCGGGAGAGCGGCTGGAGGAGACGAAAGGCCTCGGGCACGTTACGCTGCTGGGCGACGAGGAAGCGTCGAACTGACCCCCAGGATCCCTCTTCAGCATGTCCCGGCCACCCACGGTCGGGACATCACTTTTTCCGGCCACGGAAGGGAGAAGTTGTTGACCGTCGGCCAACGGCAGGCAACCACAGCCCGGTCGGGGTGGTCAACTGGTGGTATATGCTGTAATTTCCCTCGCCCTTCCACCAACCAGCGCAAACCCATGAGCGCTCTTCGCCTGCTGATCGTCGGTTCCATGTTCTCGCCAATGGTCCTTACTGGCCAGATAGCCGTCGACAATTCACTCACCGTTACCGAACTGCTGGAGAACGTACTGCTCGGTGCGGGGGTTACGGCCAGCAATGTCACCTTCAACGGACAGCCGGGGAACCAGGTATTCGTGCAAGCTGCGGAGTTTGACGGCACCTTGTCGAATGTCGGCGTTCCCTTGGGCAACATCGGACTGACGAATGGTGTGTTCATGGCCTGCGGCGAAGTGAACACCGTTCTCGGCCCGAACACCACGAGTGGCAATACACTACCTGCCGGCGGGTTGAACCTCGGGGGAGATATCGACCTCGACGACATCGCCTCGCCGAACCCGTCCTATGACGCTGCGGTGCTCGAGTTCGACTTCATTCCAACGGGTGACACGCTGAAGTTCCGCTACGTCTTCGCCTCCGAAGAATACCTGGAGTTCGTGAACTCTTCCTACAACGACATCTTCGGTTTTTTCCTGAGCGGGCCGGGGATATCGGGTCCCTACACCAACAACGCCGAGAATATCGCCTTGGTGCCGGGCACGTCCCAGCCGGTGAGCATCAACAACGTGAACGACGGGATGAACTCCGACTACTACGTGGACAACGGCGATGGCTTCACGACCCCATGGAGCACGGATGTCCAATGCAACCAATTCGACGGGATGACGGCCATCCTCGAAGCGCGGGCGATCGTGGAGTGCGGTGTGCAATACCACATCAAGCTCGCTCTCGCTGATGCAGGCGACCATGTGCTGGACTCCGGCGTTTTCCTGGAAGCGGGAAGCTTCACGAGCACAGGTCAGGTCATCCCTTCGCTCACCGTCGGTGAGGTAAGTGCGAACGACAGTACGATGTTCGAAGGCTGCGGGCTCGTCCCCTTCTATTTCCACCGCATGGGAGACACGACCAACGTAGACACGGTGAGCATCGTGGTCAGTGGAACGGCCACCCCGGGGGTGGATTATTTCCCCGCCATCCCTTCCCAGTTCATTTACTATGAAGGGGACACGATGATCGAGTACCCGTTGAACGTCCCCTTGGATGCCGATGGCCTGGAGACGCTCATCATCACGATCACGCAGAACATCGTTTGTAGCGGCACACAGGTCGTGAACGAGTATCTCTTCTACATCGATGATTTCTCACCCATTGAGATCGCGACGTCTGATGTGATGGGAGACTGCGGGGGGTCGTACGTGTTGACGCCTGAGATCACCGGCGGGACGAGCGAGAAGGAGATCCTGTGGGATACCGGAGAGGAGAGCTTCACGATCGAGGTGGCGCCCGGAGAGACCACGGTGTACCATTTCACGGTGACGGACACCTGCGGCGTGGAGGCGGTGAGCGACAGCATCACGGTAACGATCCCGGTGTACCCAGCGCTGACCATGGAGGTGAGCCCCTTGACGCTGATCGACTGCCTGGGCAACGGGGACATCGCGGTGACCTCGGCCACAGGGGGTAATGGTGAGTACAGCTACGGCTGGACGCTCAGCGGAGCGTCCGCCGGGAGCACCTCGACGATCAACGTACCGGCGGCGAACCCGAACGTGTTCTATGTGGCCACGGTGACCGACGGCTGCGGCAGCACGGTGACTGACTCGGTGGAGGTGGGTACGGTGCCTTTGGAGAGCATCGTTGTGGATGCTCCGGACCGGACGGTGATCTGCCTGGGCGACACCACGACCCTGGAGGTGCTGGGGGTAACTGGGGGGAACGGTGTGTACACCTACGAATGGACCAACAGCGAGCAGCAGACGGTGAGCCTTCAGGACACACTTCAGGTGGGGGTACCGGCCGATGCGGTATACACCCTGACGGTGCGGGACCAGTGCGGCAATGAGGCGGTGGAGGCGGTCTATTCACTGATCCCCCATCCGGCGCCCTTCACGGTGGACCTGACCAAGGACACGGTGCTGTGCCTTGGTGACAGTCTTCAGCTATGGGCCCAGGTGGGCGGGGGCTCCGGGTACTACACGATCGAATGGGTGGATCAGGACCATAGCGATCCGCAGTTGATGGTGGGTCCTGAGGTGAACGCGCAGTACCGGGTGAAGATCTACGACCAGTGCGGGGAGATGATCAGTGATGAGGTGAATGTGGGGGTGGAGCAGCCGGTGGTGCATATCGAAGCGACGAACGCTGGCCAGGATGACTGGGTGTTCGAGGCGGCGACGCTACCGACCTTCTGCCGGAGCTATCGCTGGGACCTGGGTGATGGGACGCTGAGCCGTGAGCGGACCCTGGCGCACAGCTATCTGGACCTGGAGGAGCATTGGGTGAAGCTGTCGGTGGTGACCCACACGGGCTGCACGGCCGAGGATAGCGTGCTGATCCGGCCTCCCGGGCAGTTGTTCTTCCCCAATGCCTTCACCCCGGACGGGGACGGGATCAACGAGATGTTCGGCCCCGGTACGCGCTACATCGAGCAGTTCGAGATGAGCGTGTACGACCGTTGGGGCCAGCTGGTGTACAGCACCGAGGATGTCAACAAGCCCTGGGATGGGAAGATCGACGGTACGGAAGCCCCCACCAGCGTTTATGTGTTCAAGTACCGGGCTGTAGGGCACCTGTTCCCTTCGCAAGAGGGCTTTGGGCACGTGACCTTGTTGCGTGGGTCTGACGATTAGGTCCCGAACATTCAGGGCAAAAGACCGGTCTATCTGCCCAAGTTGATGAGGAACGGGGGCTTCAGGCAACCTGCCCGGCCGGCATTCGGTCAAGCTGTGGTCCGGGGGGCTATCTTCCGGCGCTTTTCCCGGAAGCATCGATGCGTTCATATCTCCTGTTTACCCTCTCCCTAGCGCTGGTTCCTGCCCTGTCTTCGGGCCAGATCGTTCTGAACAGCACCATCACCCCCCAACAAGCGGTCGAGAATATCCTCTTGGGGTCTGGTGTGACGGTCTCCAACATCACCTTCAATGGTCAGCCGGGTACCATCCTGAATGAGCAGATCGGAGGGTTCGATGCGACCAATACGTTCCTCGGGATCGATCAAGGCGTGGTGCTCGCCACGGGCGACATCAATAACGCCCAAGGCCCGAACAGCAGCGGTAGTAGTGGCTTGGGTGGTGGCAACTTCGGTGCGAGCGACCCCGACCTGGTCCTGCTTTCGGGGAATCCTTCCATCAACGACGCGGCCATCCTCGAGTTCGATTTCGTGCCAACGGGGGATTCCCTGAAGTTCGACTTCATTTTCGGTTCGGATGAGTACCTGGAGTTCGTGAACAGCGTGAACGACGCTTTCGGGTTCTTCGTCAGCGGCCCCGGCATCAGCGGCATCTACGCCAATAACGCGATCAACATCGCTTTGGTCCCGGGCACCACGCAACCCGTCACCATCAACGATGTGAACAGCACCGTGAATCCGGCGTTCTATGTCGATAACGGCGACGGGTCCACAGCCCCGTTCAATTCGGACCCTCAGTACGTCCAGTATGACGGCTTGACCGTGGTGATGACCGCCCGTGCCCAAGTGACCTGCGGCCTGACCTACCACATCAAGATCGCCCTGGGGGATGCTTCGGACACCGCTTGGGACAGCGCCGTTTTCCTCCAAGCGGGAAGTTTCACGAGCACAGGGCAGGTCATTCCTGAACTTGTAGGCGATGGCATCGGGGCGAATGACAGCACACTCTTCGAAGGCTGCGGCATCGTTCCACTCGCCTTCCACAGATATGGTGACACGACCAATATCGATACGGTCAATATCGTGATCGGAGGCACCGCAACAGGCGGCGTGGATTATTTCCCCGCTTTCCCGGTGCAGCTCATCTACCAGGCGGGTGACACCCTGATCCCCTGGCCCGTGAATATCCCACTTGATCCGGATGGCTTGGAGACCGTAACCATTACCATCGCCCAGAACATCGTTTGCAGCGGTTCACAAGTGGTGAATGACTATACCCTGTATATCGACCAGCACGCCCCCCTGTTGATCGTGACGTCGGATGTGATGGGGGATTGTGGGGGTTCATACGTATTGACGCCTGAGATCACCGGCGGGACGAGCGAGAAGGAGATCCTGTGGGATACCGGAGAGGAGAGCTTCACGATCGAGGTGGCGCCCGGAGAGACCACGGTGTACCATTTCACGGTGACGGACACCTGCGGCGTGGAGGCGGTGAGCGACAGCATCACGGTAACGATCCCGGTGTACCCAGCGCTGACCATGGAGGTGAGCCCCTTGACGCTGATCGACTGCCTGGGCAACGGGGACATCGCGGTGACCTCGGCCACAGGGGGTAATGGTGAGTACAGCTACGGCTGGACGCTCAGCGGAGCGTCCGCCGGGAGCACCTCGACGATCAACGTACCGGCGGCGAACCCGAACGTGTTCTATGTGGCCACGGTGACCGACGGCTGCGGCAGCACGGTGACTGACTCGGTGGAGGTGGGTACGGTGCCTTTGGAGAGCATCGTTGTGGATGCTCCGGACCGGACGGTGATCTGCCTGGGCGACACCACGACCCTGGAGGTGCTGGGGGTAACTGGGGGGAACGGTGTGTACACCTACGAATGGACCAACAGCGAGCAGCAGACGGTGAGCCTTCAGGACACACTTCAGGTGGGGGTACCGGCCGATGCGGTATACACCCTGACGGTGCGGGACCAGTGCGGCAATGAGGCGGTGGAGGCGGTCTATTCACTGATCCCCCATCCGGCGCCCTTCACGGTGGACCTGACCAAGGACACGGTGCTGTGCCTTGGTGACAGTCTTCAGCTATGGGCCCAGGTGGGCGGGGGCTCCGGGTACTACACGATCGAATGGGTGGATCAGGACCATAGCGATCCGCAGTTGATGGTGGGTCCTGAGGTGAACGCGCAGTACCGGGTGAAGATCTACGACCAGTGCGGGGAGATGATCAGTGATGAGGTGAATGTGGGGGTGGAGCAGCCGGTGGTGCATATCGAAGCGACGAACGCTGGCCAGGATGACTGGGTGTTCGAGGCGGCGACGCTACCGACCTTCTGCCGGAGCTATCGCTGGGACCTGGGTGATGGGACGCTGAGCCGTGAGCGGACCCTGGCGCACAGCTATCTGGACCTGGAGGAGCATTGGGTGAAGCTGTCGGTGGTGACCCACACGGGCTGCACGGCCGAGGATAGCGTGCTGATCCGGCCTCCCGGGCAGTTGTTCTTCCCCAATGCCTTCACCCCGGACGGGGACGGGATCAACGAGATGTTCGGCCCCGGTACGCGCTACATCGAGCAGTTCGAGATGAGCGTGTACGACCGTTGGGGCCAGCTGGTGTACAGCACCGAGGATGTCAACAAGCCCTGGGATGGGAAGGTGGGTGGTGCCGATCCGGTCACTGGTGTGTACGTTTACAAATTCAAAGCGGCAGGTCACTTGTTCCCCTCACAGGAGGGATACGGGCATGTGACCCTGCTGAGCGCTTCGGATGCCGAATAGGATGACAATGATCAACCCAAGTGCCGGAAGCGGCATTTTCCAATGAACAAGTCGACCATTACACTGCTCTGCCTTTTTGCCGCCACCGGGCTCCGGGCACAGATCGTCATCGACCAGACCCTCACTCCCGAGCAGTTGGTGCAAGACGTGCTCCTTGGCTCCGGCGTACAGGTAAGTAATATCACCTTCAACGGTCTGCCCGGCACCACGCTCACCGAACAGGCTGGCTCCTTCAATGGCGTCAACTGTAACGTGGGCATTGATAGCGGGATCCTGCTCGCCACCGGTAGTGTCCTGAATGCAGAGGGCCCTAACGATGCCGGAGCCAGCACCACGGGTGGTGGCATGTTCGGTCAATCCGACCCGGATCTGGTGGCCATCGGGAGTAATGCGACCATCAACGACGCCGCCGTGCTGGAGTTCGACTTCATACCCATCGGCGACTCCATCCAGTTCGACTTCGTGTTCGGCTCTGACGAGTACCTCGAGTTCGTGAACTCCTCGTTCAATGATGTTTTCGGATTCTTCCTCAGCGGTCCCAACATCAATGGTCCCTACAGCAACAACTCCATCAATATCGCCCTCATTCCAGGAACGACCCAGGCGATCGCCATCAACAACGTGAACGATGTCTCCTACCCCGAGTTCTACGTCAACAACGGGGATGGCTTCACTACGCCTTTCAGCACCGATCCCACGTATGTCCAATACGATGGCATGACCGTGCGACTGACCGCCCGTGCTGCGGTCACTTGCGGCGAAGTGCACCATATCAAGATCGCCGTCGGCGATGCAGGGGACACCGCCTACGACAGTGTGGTATTCCTCGAAGGAGGGAGCTTCACCAGCGCGCCGTTCGTTCCTGACCTCCAGCCCGGACCTGGCATCGTTGGCGCCAATACCATCCTGGAAAGCTGCTTCGCTGTTGATTTCCTCTTCACGCGCGTCGGGGATTCCACCTTCGCCGCTACGGTGAACATCGAAGTGGGCGGTACAGCTGTTCCCGGGGTGGACTACTCGCCGCCTTTCCCCACGCAACTCGACTTCGCGCCGTTCCAGACGACCATACCCTTCTCCCTCAGCGCCCCGATCGACGCGGATGATGTGGAAACCATCGATATCACCATGATCTCCGAGTCTCCCTGTGCGGCCGATTCCCTGGAGATCACGTTCCACTTCTTCATCGACGAACCGGATCCGCTGATCGCCATCGGGGATGCGTTCATGATCGATTGTGGAGAGAGCGTGCAGCTCGCGCCCACGGTCACCGGCGGGTATGGAGCATACAACCTGCTTTGGACCCCCACGGGTGAAACAGCCGATTCCATTTACTACACGCCCACCACCGTGAGCGATGTGTACGTGCAAGTGACCGATACCTGTGGCGTGCAGACCACGGGCTTCTTCGCTGTCGAGCTTTCCCCCCCTCCGCCCATCACCGCAACACTCACCGGACCCGACCCCTTGATCGAGGGATGTGACAACGCGAACCTGGTGATCACCCGTCCCTCCGGTACAAGTGGTGACCTGCTGGTGTCGATCGGGCATCTGGGCACCGCCCAGGCCGGTAGTGACTATCCCTTCCCCGAACCGATGATCATACCCGGGGGCAGCGGCACCGTGAATGCCGAGATCGCGCCGACCGAGGACAACTCGGACGAAGGGGCTGAGCCACTGTCCATCGCGGTCAGCTACAGTAACGCCTGCCAACAGGTCGTAAGCGACACCGTGAACAGCCTCATTGTCGACTCCCCACCTCTCCAGCTCACGACGGAGGAGTTGCTGATCATTCCTTGTGGTGTTGATAGCATACCGTTGACGGCCGATGCTTCGGGTGGCGTGGACCCGTTGCAGGTATCCTGGAGCAATGGATACATCGGCCCTGTGAGCTATGCGTCCAATTCGGTCGATGGTACCTACCAGGTCTCGGTGATCGATGATTGCGGACACACCGCTTCCGTCAATGTCATCGTCGACCCGCAGTGCGCCATCATCGTTCCCAACGTCATCAGCCCCAATGGTGATGGGGAGAATGATGTGTTCTTTATCCAGGGCATCCTGGCCTCACGGAGCACCGTCCGGATCTACAACCGTTGGGGGCAGGTGGTCTATGAGAAGCAGAATTACCAGAACGACTGGCGTGCACCCGGATTGCCTGATGGTACTTACTTCTATGAAGTGAAAGTGGATCGCGAGCCTGATCCGTACACCGGGCACGTCACCGTGCTGAGCAACACGCGGCGTCCGTGATCCAGTCAACTTGAATGTGAGAAGCCCGCGGAAGCGGGCTTCTTTTTGTGACCTGGCCATGGGGTCGTCCAGCTCCACCCCCTTCAGGTCCACCATGGCTGATATATGCCGGCGTTGAGGTTCCGGGCGTCGCTGGTTCCTCGATGACCGTCAGTGAAGGGAGCGGCCTGGAAGACATCAGCAGGGAGCTCTCCGACCAATGACCCGTCATACCACATTCGCCGTCCTGGTAGTAGCCGCCGCCGGCGCTCATGCCCAACTCGTGGTGAACAATACCATTACCGTACAGCAGCTTGTTGAAGATGTGTTGCTCGGTGGTGGTGTCACCGTGAGCAACATCACCTTCAATGGGCAGCCGGCGGACCAGACCAACATCCAGATCGGCAGTTTCGATGGCACGGCCTGCAATGTCGGACTCCCTCTGGGGCTTACCCTGAGCAGCGGGGATATCGGGGTGGCCCTGGGCCCTAACGCCGATGGTGCGGCCACGCTGGGCACTCCAGGAGGACCCAATGATGCCGACCTGGATCTCGCGAGCAACTCCACCACGTTCGACCGGGCCGTGCTGGAATTCGATTTCGTTCCTGCCGGCGATTCGCTCCGGTTCAACTATGTCTTCGGCTCCGAAGAGTACCTTGAGTGGGTCAGTGCGGGCTTCAACGACGTGTTCGGGTTCTTCCTGAGCGGCCCTGGCATCTCCGGACCGTACTCGAACAATGCCGCCAATATCGCCTTGGTGCCCGGCACCTCTCAGCCCGTCTCCATAGACAATGTGAACGATGTGGCCAACCCTGCGTTCTACGTGGACAACGGGGATGGTTTCACGGCACCGTTCAACGCCGATCCCCAGTACATCCAGTTCGATGGATTCACCGTGCCGCTCACAGCGCGGGCCTTGGTGCAATGCGGCCAGCCTTATCACATCAAGATCGCCATCGCTGACGCCGGTGATCCCATCCTGGATAGCAGTGTATTCCTGGAGGGTGGCAGCTTCAGCAGTCCTAATGCTGTCGAACTCGAGCTGGTCACCGCGAGCGCCGACGGCACGCTCACCGAAGGATGCTCCGATGCGACCTTCACCATTTCACGACCTGGAGATCAATCGGACCTGGAGATCACCGTGCAGGTGGGCGGTTCGGCGACGAATGGCACCGACTACACGCAGATCCCGACGGTGATCACGATCCCGGCAGGGCAGAACAGCGTGACCTATCCGGTGGAGGCTTTTGAGGACAACACGCCGGAAGGTGATGAACAGATCACGCTTACCGCGGTCTATGTGAACGCCTGCGGTGACACTTCCACCAGCACCGCCAGCGTGCTGGTGCGGGAGTATGTGCCCATCGACATCACAGCGGAGGATCTTTTCCTCCACTGCGATCAGGACAGCGTGCTTGTCTCCGCGCAGGCCACGGGTGGTTTCGGTGATCTTTCCTTTCTCTGGACCAGTGGCGGCACTTCCACGGCTTTCTACGCCTATGGCCTGGTGAACGGCAGTTACGGTCTCACGGTTAGTGACGAGTGTGAAAAGCTGGGAACCGCCACGGTCACCGTCAACAGCGGTTGTGAGATAGGGATCCCCAACGTGTTCAGCCCGAACGGCGATGGGGAGAACGACCGCTTCGTTATCGAGGGCATACTCGGGACCACGAACACGGTCCGCATTTTCAACCGCTGGGGGCAGATGGTCTTCGAGTCCAACAATTACAGGAACACGTGGGCGGCGAATGATGTCAGTGACGGCACTTACTTCTATGAAGTGGTGGTGAACAGTTCCCCCGAACCGTATACGGGTCATGTGACCATTCTGAGCAACGGTCGTCGGCAGTAGCGCGAAGAACTACGAGGCGCTGAGCAACGAGCGCCCGGTCATCTCCGGTGGTTGTGGGATCCCCATCAGTTGCAACAAGGTTGGAGCGACGTCGGCCAGCACGCCATCGTGCAGCTTCCATGGCCGGTCGTCCAGCACGAATACAGGTACCGGATTCGTCGTATGGGCTGTGTTGGGTGTACCGTCGGCGTTCAAGGCCTTGTCAGCATTCCCGTGATCGGCGATGATGACGAAACTCCAGCCTCTGGCCCGACCGGCTTCCACAACGCGGCGCGCGCAGGCATCCGTGGTCTCCACGGCTCTGACGATCGCCGGGAATACGCCGGTGTGCCCCACCATGTCGGGGTTGGCGAAGTTCAAACAGATGAATCCCGCGTCGCCGGTGGTGATCTCTTGCACGATCGCATCGGTTATTCCTACCGCGCTCATTTCCGGCTGAAGGTCATAGGTGGCCACTTTCGGCGAAGGCACCATGATGCGCTGTTCGCCCTCGAACGGCTTTTCCCGGCCACCGTTGAAGAAGAACGTGACGTGCGGATATTTCTCCGTTTCCGCGATACGGATCTGCCTGCGGCCCGATCGAGATACCACCTCGCCGATCGTCATGGACAGGTTGTCCTTGTGGAAAATGACGTGTACGCCGCTAAAGGTGCTGTCGTACTCCGTCATCGTCACGTAGTGCAGGGGCAGCGGCGCCATGCCGTGCTCGGGGAACGGTCGTTGGGTGAGCGCTTCAGTGATCTCCCGGCAACGGTCCGTGCGGAAATTGAAGCAGATAACGACATCACCCGGGCGTATGCGGGCCATTGGGCCGCCATCCTCGCCGACGATCGCGCACGGTTCGATGAACTCATCGGTCACTCCGCTCGCATAGCTCTCTTCGATGGCAGCGGTAACGCTCACGGCCCGCTGGCCGGTGCCATGAACGAGCAGGTCGTAGGCCTTTCTCACGCGCTCCCACCGCTTGTCACGGTCCATGGCGAAATAGCGCCCGCAGATCGAAGCGATGCGCACGGACGTACCCCGTATCTCATTCTCCAGATCCCGGGCGAAGCCCAAGGCGCTCTTCGGATCCGTATCCCGTCCATCGGTGAACGCATGGATGAAGACATCCTTCAGCCCGGCCCGCCCGGCCATGCGGCACAGGGCCGTCAGGTGGCGTTGCATGGCGTGCACCCCGCCATGGCCGATCAGCCCCATGAGGTGCAGCTGCTTACCTGGCTTTCCCGCTTCCGCGAACGCTTCCAGCAATGTTCGGTTCTGCTCGAGTGAGCCATCCGAAACGGCCCTGTCGATCCGCACGAGTTCCTGATAAACCACACGACCCGCACCGATGTTCAAGTGTCCGACCTCGCTGTTCCCCATCTGGCCTTCCGGTAATCCGACATGCTCCCCATGGGTCAACAGGCGGGCATGCGGGGTCATGGACATCAGGCTGTCCATGAACGGGGTATGTGCTTGGGCGATCGCGTCGGTTCGGTCACCGGCGCCGATACCCCACCCGTCCAGGATGAGCAATGCCGCCTTGTGGCTTTCTTTCAATGTTGCGGGAATGAGGCCGCGAAAATAGACCCGCCGCCGGGGCGTTGCCGATACTCGATACGCCCTCCCAAACCCCACATCAGGCGCTCAACGATGTAGAGGCCGAGTCCGGTGCCCTTGGCTCCCCGGGTCTCTTCGGAACCACCTCGATGGAATTTCTGGAAAACGAGCCCCACTTCTTCTTTCGGAATGCCCGGTCCTTGGTCCACGACCTGCAACTCCCATCCATGGTCAGTGGTAAGAAGCCGCACCCGGATGGGAGAGGGCCCTGGAGCGTATTTGCAGGCATTTTCAAGCAGGTTGGTGGCCACGGAACGGAACGCATCGGCATCGGTATCCAGTATCGCGGGGTTCGGGGCTTCCAGTGTCAGTTCCCGGTCGCGTCCATAGCTGGAGCGCGCATTGACCAGCACGCTTTGCAGAAGTGGGGCGACATCTGTGCTGATGCGTTCCAATGGGATCCGAGGCTCGTCCAACCGGGTCGCCAGAAGGATCTTTTCCGTAAGCCCCTGGAGCCGCTCCACCTCTGTATGAACGTGCTTGGTCAACTCCGCCCGCTGTGGTGGGCCAAGGTCCGGGCGTTCCAACGTGCGCAGATGAAGTTTCAGGCCGGCGATGGGTGTTCGCAGTTCATGGCTCGCGGCCAACAGGAAGTCCCTTTGCTGGCGCGCGAGGTTGAGCTCATGCCTCACAGTACGGAAGATCAACCAGAGCGCGAGCAAGAGCAGCGCGAGGAAAACGCCGCCCTCTCCAGCCACCATCCAAATCGTGCGGTCAGGTGCCCTGACCTGAACGACCGGATCAAGCCCTTCGGTGAGCAACTGGGCTTGTAGCGCCTGTACCCATTGGTCCTTGTCCACAAGGAGCCACGCCCACCACGTGAACTGTAGCACGATGTAGCCCCCTACGAGACCGAACAAGAGCAAGGGGGTGAAGGGTCGGCTGGTCTTTCCGGGACCCGTCAAGGATGGCATGTCACCCAAAAGTATGACCCTCTCAGGCACACCTCCGGCTATATTGCCAGCGTTCCGATATCATGGATCCGCAAGCGGCAGAAGTCCACATCCTTGCGAGGCTGCGAGAAGGCCTTCCGGCGAACCGCAGCTATCACTGTTATGACCATACGCTTGATGTGTACAGGACTGCCATCACCATCGCTGCGGCAGAAGGTGTGAGCGGCGAGGATCTCGATCTGTTGAAGACCGCCGCGTTGTTCCACGATTCGGGCTTCCTCATCCAGGATGATGAGCATGAGAAAGGTAGTTGTGGCATTGCCCGTGAGACCCTTCCGGCATTCGGATATTCCCCAGCGCATATCGAGCGCATCTGCACGATGATCATGGCGACCAAGATCCCTCAGGACCCCACGGACGAACTCGCCCGCATCCTGTGCGATGCTGATCTGGACTATCTCGGCCGCCCGGATTTTTTCCGCATCGGCGCCACCTTGTTCAATGAGTTCAAGCGCTACGGTGTGTTGAGCACGGAACGTGAATGGAACGAATTGCAAGTGCGCTTCCTGGAGAAGCACCGCTATTTCACCAAGCGCAGCAAACTCGTTCGGGAACCCGTCAAGCGCCAGCATCTGGCAGCCGTCATCGAAAAGCTCGATGGCGGAGGAACGCGGGTCAAAGCGCGTTGAGGAAGGCGAGGAGCGCCTCGCGTTCACTTGTGGTCATCATGCGCACGGCATCGCAGCTCTGTTGAGCCTCGCCACCATGCCAGAGGATAGCCT
The DNA here is from genome assembly GCA_964649165.1 of uncultured Chryseobacterium sp. Lineage (GTDB taxonomy): Bacteria > Bacteroidota > Bacteroidia > Flavobacteriales_F > PHOS-HE28 > PHOS-HE28. Next base: position 56,894 of record CAZYPC010000005.1, on the reverse strand, counting down.
CGAGCATCGAGCGTGCGCGGCCGTCGTGCAGGAAGTTCTGGTGGCCGTTCACCACCTGCGTGAGTCCGATGCCCCACAGCGGCGGAGTTCGCCATTCCTCCCCTTCCGCCCGGTAAGTCGGTCGATTATCGCTCAGTGCCGGGCCCATGTCGTGCAACAGCAGGTCGGTGTAGGGGAATATCCGCAAGTTGCTCAGCGGTGGGAACGCCACGTTCACCGATGTGCGTTGTTCGGGAACATGGCACCGGTCGCACCTGGCTGAGACGAAGAGCTCCTGGCCGTGCAGTACCTGTTCATTCTCCACGTTACGCCGAGCGGGAACGGCCAACGTGCGCACGTAGAACGCAACGGCGTGCAGGATGCTGTCGGTGAGCTCAAAATCGTCCTGTAGACCGTCATACTGGGGCTGCCCGAAAGCGCTTTCTGATGGGAAGACCGGCGACGTGACGCCCATGTCCTCATTGTACGCTCCGGCACTCTGCTGAAGAAGCGAGGGTTGCTCGGCCTTCCACCCGAACCGACCGAGGGCTTCGCGCTCGGCCACCAGATCCCAAACGGTGTTGGCTTTGCCACTGATCCCATCGTTGTCGTTGTCCGCTTCATCGGCCCGACCACGGATGTCCTCCTCCGCCACGGCCTCCAACAGGCCTAGTCCGAAAACAGGAGGGGCCACACGAGGCGATGACAACAGGTCGGCAGGGAAAGGGGTGTAAGGACTGCTGAACGAGAACTGTGGGGACCGCAAGTTCACCACAAGGCCATCCTGAAGAGTGACCGGCTCTTCGTGCCAGGAGATGGAGACCAAGGCTTCCGGCTGTGCACCAAAGATGGCGCGGGGCTGCAATTGCCCACCATACCCCGGAGCCGGCATCGGTCCACCGTGCACATCAGCTCCGGGTACGCTCAAGCGGAAGAGCATGCTGATCGGCTGTTCACCGTCGGATGGGGGTTTCCCGCGGCCATCCCCTACGTGGCAGCTTGTGCAGCTCACGCTGTTGAACAATGGCCCGAGCCCGGGGTTGAGCGGTGCGGGCGCGCTCACGAACGTCTGCTCGAACTGGAGGTCGCCGATCCCATGCAGCTCAAGTGCCGCGCCGCTCATTGCGGGGAACGCGTGCCCGAAAGCACCGGCGCCGGCATCGAAGACGGTCTGTGCGCCACCGCTCATCCATGGATGCTCCTCAGCTCCCGACCAGGGCTCGGGTTCCTTCTTGCACGCGGCCAGCAAGAGGAGCAGACCGATCGGAGCGCGGATGTGCGACCAGGTAAGCGCCATGCTCAATCCACGTGCAACTGCACGAGGGGAAGCAGTTCATCGTTCAGCGTTCCCGCAAGGGCATTGATCGCATCGATCGCCTGTTGCACCTGGACCGGTTGCTCGGAGATGGCCTGCCCGAAGGGCACTGTGATCGTACCCAGGGCCGCTATCGCTGCGGCTATACGTTGCTTGATCGTGTTGTCCAGCTGCAGGTCATGCTCCCGCGTGAAGTTCTCCAGACCCGTACCATCACTCAGGTACTTGCCCAGGTAAACGTTCTCGACGCCGCGGATGTTGTTCGTGAAATCGGTGATGGAGTTCTTCGCGAAAGGCGATTCCTCGAGCAGTGGGTCCTGAGCGAGGAGCACCTCGCCCATTTTACCGTTCGCCACCTCATCACAGATGCCCGCCATGGCATTCACGAGTTCTTCATAAGCCGACCGTTCCGTGGGATACTCCGCGCTTCCTTCTCCGGCCGAGGTGAACGCTTGCGAGTAGTTGCCGCTTGTAGCGGGATCCCAGCTCTCGTCCAAAGATGCCGTGAGGTTCGCCAGGTCGTTCGAGAGCGCGGTGATGTACTCGACCTCCCTTGTGGTGAACTGGTCGGCGGTCTTGTTCCCGTTCACGCCGAAGAGCAGGTATTCGATCGGATGGAAACCCTTCAAGGCGTCTTCCAGTGAAGTGATGTACTCGGGGGTGAAGGCGTTCCCGCTCGCGAGTTGGGCTTCCAGATCGGTGAAATTCACGGGCCATGTGTCGATGCGCGGGTCTATGTTGTCTGTCGCCACGGGCCCGAAGAGCAACGCTTCGGACCGCTCCCAGCTCAAGCGTGTATCACGCCATTGCTGTTTGCACAAAGCGAGGTCCGCATCGCTCTGCGATGCACCGAAGCCGATGATCAGATCCCGCAGGAGCGCGCTGCGTTGGGCAAGGTCCGCGTAGTTCTCCTGGGCCACGTTGCTGGCGAAGGCGCTGAGCACGCTGGTGGTGGTGAAGCCATCGGGCGTGGTCGTGCCGGGTTCGTCACTTTCCTTCTTGCAGGCCGTGGCAGTGAGCATTGCGGTGAGAAGGAGGATGTGTTTTTTCATGAACGTATGGGCTGGTACGCGCTCAGTTCTGGAGTTGGACGATATAATGGTCGGCTTCCTGCCGAACGGTGAACGTTTCCAATGGCACGGTCGCTGGACCCTCTTCCACCGAGCCATCCATGGCGAACCGGCTTCCATGCGAGGGGCAGTGCAGGCCGCTCGCCGTAGCGGTGATCGGCTGATCCTCGTGTGTGCAACGCAGGTAGAGCGCACGGGCTTCGCCGCCCGGCAGCTTGACCACCAGCACGTCGTAGGAGAGTTTCGGCGTGCGGGCGATCACGCTGGAGCTTTCCGCGAACGCGCTCGTCGGCACCTGCAAGCGCCGTCCGTCGCTTTCCACCTTGACCAATGGAAGCGTTGTACATCCTGTGAGCGACAACAGACCCGTACCGATCGTCATCTGGGCACATCCCAGACAGGAGACACGGAGAAAATCGCGGCGTTCCATCAGAAGCTGTAGGCCACCCCGATGTTCAGGGATCCGTTCTCCTTGAAGTAGGGCATGGCCTGAGGGTACGGATTGATGTTCAAGGCCGCGTTCGGTTCGCCAGTACCGCGCAACACGTAGTCGGCTTTCACATTGACACCATGGACGGGTGCATAGACCAAGCCGGCTATCATGTAGGTCCGACGCAACGTGGGGTCATCAATGCCGTTCTTCGGGATCCCGGCGTTCATATCCAGTGTTTCGACCCGCGCAAAGGCGATGAGGTCCCGCTTCTCTGAAGGCCTTATCCACGACCAGAGGTCACAACCGATCTCGGCATAGGCTCCGAACATGCGGTCGGGCGTGTTGTTCGCGTATGCACGGTTGATGCGCGCTGCATCCGGTATGTCCACCTGCGTGGCGAGCACCTTCACCCGGAGCTTCTCACCGAGATATTGCGCGTTGGCTTCCATCAGGCGCACGGGTGTCCCGAAAAGCCCATAATCCAATTGGAGACTGTCGGCATCCCGCTGCGTGAGGCCGGCGGCACCGCCGTAGTAGGCGCTGCCTTGGAAGCGGAACTTGTCGACGTAATACAGCAGGGCGCCGCTCAGACCGATGTTGGCAGCGCTGGCATGTGTGCCTTCGCCGCGACCTTCCCGGATGCCGCTGCCATGCTCGAACGCTCCCGCATGGAGACCGTTCTGTAGGCCGAGGCTCCAATTCAGCCCCTGCCAGCGGCGACTGCGCCCGTACAACCCCAGTCCGATCTCGCGCCAGGTGCTGGGAATGATGAACTGTTCAACGAACGGGCGGTCATTCCCGCTGAACGTGGTGGGCAGGTGGTTCTCATTGATGATGCCCAGACGAGGGATGAACAACCCACCGGTGAGGTAGATGTCCTTGGTCAGGTCGAATTTGATGAAGAGCTGTTCCATGCTCAGTTCACCTCCGGCCTCACCGCCCTCCACGCGCGCGTTCTCCAGTTCCATCTCGCTGAAGAAGCTGATGCGGCTGTTGAAACGATGGCCGATGAAAAGCACGTTGCGCGTGAGGTTGGCCTGCCCCGTGCCGAGCTGCTGGTCGTACGAGACCTTGATCTCGCCGTATCCGCTGATCACTGTCGTGCGGTCGTTGCGCACCAGCCCGGCGTTCAGGCTGTCCTCGCTGGTGATCACTTGCGCCTGGCAAACAGCACTGGCGATCAGGACAGGCACGAATACGGAGGTTCTCATTCCGGCTGCGAAACAACCGACAGGTGTTGGGTGTCGGAATACCGCAATTGGGGGTATTTGCCCCTTTACCATACGTTGCAAAAACAAGAAGCCCCTCCAAGTGGAGGGGCTTCGAAGTGGTGCCTCCCAGAATCGAACTGGGGACACACGGATTTTCAATCCGTTGCTCTACCAGCTGAGCTAAGGCACCAAGTACTTCCCCGCATCTTTGTGCGTCGGCAGGACTGGCAGGTCTGCCGGAAGGGGCCGCGAATATAGACAGCGGCGCGAAGCATGGACCCAAGCCCCGTCAAGCTCGTTCTGGACATCGGGAATTCCCGAACCAAGCTCGCTGTTTTTTCCGCGCGTCGACCGGTCAGGTTTGGCGTCCTGGCGAAGGAGGATGTGACAGGGATACTCGGCTTTTCCCGCGAGCAAAGCGTGGAGGAGGTGGTTGTCGGCGCCGTTGCGGCGGATAACCCGGCCCTCATCAGCGCGCTTCGTGCTTTGGGCCCGGTGAAGCTGATCACCGGGCTATCACCGTCCCACTTGCTGAACGGATACACCACGCCAGGATCCTTGGGGGCGGACCGTTGGGCAAATGCCGTTGGGGCATCCTTGTTGTTTCCGGGACGGGCCGTGCTGGCTGTTTCGTTGGGGTCCTGTGTCACTTACGATCTGGTGGACAGCACCGATACCTACCAGGGCGGCCTCATCTCGCCTGGATTCCGCATGCGAGCTCGGGCCATGCATGAGTTCACCGCGCGTTTGCCTCAAGTTGAGGTCGACGATCACCCCCCGTTCATCGGACGCTCTACTGTTGAGAGTATCGGATCTGGCGTCCATCATGGTTTGCGTGCCGAATTGGGTGCGGTGATCGGCGAACTCAGGCAACAACATCCGGGACTGGCCGTTGTCCTCACCGGCGGTGACGCCTTGCGGTTCGCACGGGCCTTGGAAAACGGCATCTTTGCCCACCCTTTTCTCACCCTCTACGGCCTGTATGCCCTATCGCTTTTCGACTGTCCGGCTGCTGAGCCTGCTTCTGGTGATCCCGGCGTTTGAGGCGCGCGCCCAGATCGACGCTTCCGGGTCCCCTTACAGTGCTTTCGGATTCGGTGATCTGTTGCCCACCGCTCAGGTCCCATCAGCATTGATGGGCGGAACCGGCATTGCCTACACTGAGCAGTTCGGCATTCTTTCGGCCAATCCAGCGAGCTATGCGGCGGCCCGGTACATTGGAAGCGAGGGCCTCTTGCGACCCGTGTTCCAAGGCGGTGTGCGCGGCCTGTTCGTCCAGCAGAAGAGCGAAGCGGCCACTTCACGTCGGAGCGATGCGCAGTTCATGGGACTGAGCATCGGCGTACCCTTTGCCAAAGGGCGATGGGGCCTTGGCTTCGGCATCGAGCCGTTCAGCGATGTGGGGTATGACCTCACGGAGACCGCCACCGTGGATGACGCGACCGTATCGTACGAATACAACGGAACGGGCGGGTTGAACCGGATCTTCGCCGGGCTTGGTCATGTGCTCTGGCAGGAGAAGCCGGACTCACTTGGTCATCTGGGCGGCCGGTTGGCGATCGGGGGCAACTTCGATTTCCTCTTCGGATCGGTGGAGCAGACCCGGAAGGCCGCGTACCCGCGCAGTCTGGCCTACACGAGTATTTCAGACTTTTCCTCACTGGTCCTGCGCGCACCCACGGGGAGCTTCGGGCTTCACTACAGCGATGCGATCACCTCCAAGGCGCGCGCGCAACGCTCGCGTGAAGAGCGCAAGGCGAAGGGCCAGCAACAGCTCGACCAATGGCGCCTCGAACATGTGGACACGACGCGCATGGCATACGATGACCTGGTCCTCTGGCGGGCGGCAAGGACTGATGAAGCCCGGATGGCCTGGTTGCGCAGCGTCTCGTGGAAAACAGCCTACCGCGACAGTACGGACATGCCGCGGTTGAAGGACGTCGCTGATGCGCGGCCCTGGCGTTTCACCATCGGGGCAACGGCCAGCCTCCCTGCCGTCTTCAGCGCGACGAGCACCGATCTGGTCACGTCATTCTTCCGTTTCTCGAACGGTAGCGAGACCGTACTCGACACATTGCCTTCCGCAGGGGAGACCCAAGGAACGTTAAGCCTCCCGGTGGCCTTCGGTGCGGGGGTAAGCGTCCACAATTCCCGCTGGCTACTGACGGCTGAAGTACGACGCAGAGATTGGGCGTTGTCGGAGGTGGATGTCGAAGGCTACGCCCTGCCTTCCTCATTGCGCGCCAGCATGACCTACGCCGCAGGTGCGCGGTTCACGCCCGGCGACGAGGGAGGGGTTTTTCAGCGCGCGACCTACAGGGCCGGGGTGCGTTATGTCGACGATTACCTGCAGATACGCGGCACCCCGCTCACCTGCACATCCGTCAGCGCGGGGCTCTCATTACCCCTGAATACGGTGCAGACGAACAGCTACCTGCACATCGGTGCCGAATTCGGACAGCGGGGAACCCTCGGGGACGGACTGCTCCAGGAGAACTTCACGCATCTGTGGGTAGGTGTGAGCATCACCCCTTGGAAGAGGGAACGTTGGTTCCAACGTTACCAGATCCAGTGATCACGGCCGGTCGCATCCTGCTGATGCTCGTGGTGTGCGTGGTCGTTGGCTGCAAGAACGATCTGGACCAACTGGCAGCCGTGGAAATGGACGCTTCCGCACCTGACCGCATCACATCGCAGGCGGAGTACTTCTATAGCGACAGTGGCAGGCTGCGTAATCGACTGCGCGCTGGAAGAGTGGAGGAGTACATGGGCGATAGCCGCCAGCGGACGGAAATGAGCGAAGGGCTGGAACTCGTCTTTTTCAATACCGATGGCGGACAAGGCAGCGTCCTCACCGCACGAAAAGGACTCATCAAGCCCCGGAAGAACCTTATGGAGGTCCGGGACCATGTGGTTTTCACGAACGTGCGCGGAGAAAGGCTGGAGACGGAGTTGCTCATATGGAGCCAGGACAGTGATCGGGTATGGACGGATCAACCGGTGAAGATCATCCGCGCCCAGGACATCCTCTACGGGCAAGGGCTGGACGCCAACGAGGATTTCAGTCGTTATACGATCGGACGCTTGACAGGAACCCTCTTCATGGATTCGGGAGACACCTCCTCAACCCCTTCAGAATGACCATGGACAGACTCGCACGGATAATGGAGTTCTTCTGGCTGACACTTGCAGCGGGGGGGGCGCTATGGGCCGGATGGGAGATCCATGTCCTGGGCTGGACGAATGGGAAATTGTATGCATGGTTCCCGCTGATCTGTGGTGCGATGTTCCTGTATCGGCGGTTCACGCGGAGAAAAATGGCCGAATGGGCTGAACGGAGGGCGCGGGAGCAGCATGAGGAACGGAGCTGATCGCCGCTCGTCGGCCGCACTATGGCCGAACACCGTCATCTTCGCACCGTGTCGACCGCCCAGCTCTTCCTGCTCATCGTCAGCATGGCTTTCACGGCGCTCTGTGCGGGGCTGGAGATCGCCATCGTGAGCTGCAACAAGCTCTATGTGGAGCTCAAGCGGAAGGAGGGGACCATCTGGGCCCGGTTGGTGGCGCCTTTGCTCAAACGGCCGGGCAGGGTGATCAGCGCCTTGCTCGTGGGCAACAATATCGGTCTGGTGGTATATGGACTCGTCATGGCCGACATCCTGAAGCCCAAGCTGCACGCCATCTATCCCGGCGAGGGCTTCGTGCTTGTCATGGAGACCGTGATCGAGACGCTGATCATCCTGGTGGTGAGCGAGTTCATTCCCAAGGCGCTGTTCCGGCTCGACCCGAATTTTACCCTGAGCATTTTCGCACTGCCCCTGCGCATTCTCTACTTCGTGCTGTGGCCGCCTACGATCATCCTCACCGTACTGAGCGATGGGGTTCTCAGCTTGTTCGGAGCCAAACACAAGCATGGTGAAGTCGCGTTCGGCCGCATCGATCTGGACGCGTTCCTCAAAGAGGTCACGGACAGTGCTCCGAAGGACACGGATCTGGATTCCGAAGTGGAGTACTTCAAGAACACCTTGGAACTGAGCAACATCAAGGTGCGCGAATTGATGATACCCCGCGCCGAGGTGGAGGCGATCGACGTCGATGAGGGGGTGGCCACACTTCACAAACGCTTCACAGAAACAGGCCTCAGCAAGTTGCTGGTCTACAAGGACAGCGTTGACAACATGATCGGGTACGTCCACGGTTATGAGCTGTTCCGAAAGCCTCGCAGCATCCGTGCGGTGATGCGCCCGGTCAACTTCGTGCCGGGCACGATGAGCGCCGACGAAGCGTTGCAGCGCTTCACCAAGCAACGCACGCATGTCGCCGTGGTGGTGGATGAGTTCGGCGGAACGGCGGGTATGCTCACCATCGAGGACGTGGTGGAGACGATCGTGGGGGACATCGAGGATGAGCACGATGAGGGCGAACTGGTCGAAGAGCGGCTCGGGGAGAATGAATTCGTGCTGAGCGCGCGCCTGGATGTGGACTACCTGACCGAGCAGTTCGGACTGGATTTCCCGCCGAACGAGGAGTACGACACGCTGGCGGGATGGATACTTCACCACACGGGTGTTGTTCCTGAACAGGGTACGGTGATCGAGGAAGGCCCCTTCAAGGTGACCGTCGCCCAGGTGAATCACGGGCGCATTGATCTGGTGAAGCTGGAGGTCGTGGATCCAGAGAGTGGGTTCGTGCGTGCTTGAGCATGCATTTGTTTGCCCGGCCACGCACGCATCTTGTGCTCAAGGCCCATTCTGGTGCGAGTCGGCAGGTAGTCCCCAGTGTAGATTAAATTTCTGAAAATCAATTGATTGCATCGAGTAAGCGCCTGACACATATGCTTGCTTGGCCAGCCATGCAATGGGAGCATGTTACCTCCTTCCCCAGATCCTGATCGGGGCCTTCTTCTTCCGACGGCTTGCCCGACTTCCACCAACCATCCCCGCACCACCTCCCCGCCTATATTTGCCACCCTTTCAAAAAATCCTTTTCGATGGCTGTGATCGGTAAGATCCGCGAACGCGGAAACCTGTTGGTGATCCTGGTAGGTGGAGCGCTCCTCCTGTTCGTATTGGACGCGCTGTTGAGCGGCAACCAGGGTGGTCGCGGGCCGGGCGCGGAAGCCATCGGGGAGATCGCCGGGGAGGAGGTCAGTGCCGTCGACTTCAGCAACCGCGTTGAGGAACAGGCCAATCTCTACCGCGAGAATGGGACGAACGTGGACAACCAGATGCAGGAGCAGATCCGCAACAGCGTCTGGCAGGAGATACTGCGCGAGCGAACACTGAGTGTTCAAGCTGCCAAGGCCGGCCTCGGGACAACCCTGAGCAACGAAGAGTATGATGATATCCGTTGGGGGGACAACATTGTCAGCGATTTCCAGAACAACGAGAACTTCAAGGGGCCGGACGGCAAACTCGACAAGGCGCTCCTGAAGCGCTATTTCGCCAACGTGCAGGAGAAGCTCCCCGTGCTTTACGAGTACCAGAAGAAGACCTTCATCCCCAACCGCATCATCGCGAAGTACAACGCGTTGCTGAAAAAGAGCTGCTTCGTGAACAGCGCCCAGGTGAAGGATGACTATGTGGCCGCGAATACCAAGGCCACTTTCAATTTCGTCGCCCGTCGCTACGACGCTGAGCCGGACAGTCTCTATGCCGTTAGCAATGACGATGTGCGGTCCTACTTCAACGCCCACCGGTCAGAGAAGAAATGGCAGCAGAAAGCCGCGCGCAGCTTCGTCTACGTCAAGTTCCCGGCGACGCCCACCCAGGAGGACATCGCCGCCACCCGTGACGAGCTCGCGAACTTGAGGCCTGAGTTCGAGACTTTGCGTGGTAAGGCGGACAGCCTTTTCGTGCTGCGGAACTCAACGACCAAGTCCGGCGCGGCTACGGCTTACGCTGAGGGCACGGCCGATCAGGTGAACGATTCGCTCATCCTCCATGCCGACACCGGCGCGGTGGTCGGACCCTTCAAGGATGGTGACTTCTGGAAGATGGTGAAGGTGAAGGAGCTGGCCGATGTCCCTGAGGCGCGGGTGAGGCACATCCTCTTCAGCACATCAGGGAAAGATCCGGAGGCTGAGAAAAAGATCAAGACCCGAGCTGACAGCGTACTTGCCGTGGTGAAACGTGACAAGTCGAAGTTCGAAGCCATGGTCGAGAAGTACACCGAGGATCCGGGAAGCAAGAGCACCGGCGGGGTATACGAGTGGTTCGACAAAACGCGCATGGTGCCCGAGTTCACCAAGGCGAGCTTCGATGAGAAGGTGGGGGCCACGACGATCTGCAAGACCAGCTATGGTTACCACATCGTTGAGGTGCTCGGCCAACGCAACCGCCAGGAACGCCGCGTGTTGACCGTGGATCGGAAGGTGCGCCCCGATATGGCGATGAAGGAGGCTTGGAAGACCGCCAGCTCCTTCGCCCTCAACAATCCGGATACGGCCAGCTTCCGCAAGAGTGCGGCAGAGGCCAGTCTGACCTACACTCCGGTCGATGAGTTCAAGAGTGATCAGCGCTTCATCTCCGGGTTGCAGGATCCGGGAAGTGTGATCAGTTACGTGAACCGCTCCAAGATCGGCGACAAGCCCAGCGAACCGCTGATGAGCGATGAAAGCTATGTGGTGGCCCTGCTCACGGGCATCCGCGAGGAGGGGGATCCCCGCTTCGAGGATGTGGAGGAGGCCATGACCACGGATGTCCGCAAGCAGAAGAAGGCGGAAGCCCTACTGGCCAAGATGGCCGGTAAGACGGATCTCAATGCCTTGGCGACCGAACTCGGCATCAGTGTGCAGAGCGCGTCTGACATGGCTTTCAGTGGTATGAGCATCCCGGGCGGCTTCAACGACCCCGAGGTGGTGGGTCGGGTCTTCACCCTGGCGAACGGACAGTTGAGCACTCCGATGAAGGGCGATATGGCCGTGTACGTCGCCAACATGACCAACCTGGTGGCCGCTGGCGAAATGCCTGAGAACCCGGATGCCGCGAAGCCCCTTACGGACAAGATCCGTGGCCGTGCGGAGTATCAGGCGTTCAATGCCATGAAAGAGGCAGCGCACATCAAGGACGAGCGCCACAAGTTCTTCTGAGCTACCGGAGCAACGACTTCCAGGAACGGGGCGCTTCGGTGCCCCGTTCCTTTTCCAGGACCTTGGACGAACGCGATGGGACCTAGCGCAACTGGCTCAACCGCTCGGCATCCAACCGTAGGAGTGTTCCCAGCAACAGCGTGAAGCCGAACAATGAACTGCCGCCATAGCTGAACAGCGGCAGGGGAATGCCGATCACCGGGGCCAGGCCGATCGCCATGCCCACGTTGATCATCAGGTGCAGGAAAAATATGCTCGCCACACAGTACGCGTAGATCCGTGTGAACCTCGATCGCTGCCGTTCTCCGATCTGGATGCACCGCAGTATCAGCGCACCGAACAGAACGACGATCAACGTGGTGCCCAGGAATCCCCACTCTTCACCCACGGTGCAGAAAATGAAGTCCGTCTGCTGCTCCGGCACGTACTTGTACTTGGTAAAGGTCCCCTGGAGATAGCCTTTGCCGATCACGCCGCCGCTGCCGATGGCCGTCTTGCTCTGTTCGGCGTTGTACCCCAGCCCCTGTGGATCGTAGACCAGTCCCAGCGTCACACCGATTCGGGTGCGGTGGCGCTCCGACAGCATGTTCTGGTAGACGAAGTCAAAACCGCTGATGAAGACCGCGGAGCCGATCAAGGTGAACGCTATGAAGCCATAGAGCCGCCTGCGCGCACGCTTGAGCACGAAGCGTGAAACGAACCAGAAGGCCGCAAGGCAGACGACTGCGATCAGTCCGATGAGGAAGTACTGACCACTGATCTCCTTCCCCCAGAAGGGGATGTGGAACATCGAGCCACGCATGATGAGCGCAAGCACTGCCAGGATCGCCACGCCGATGGCCAGCAGCAGGATGTTGCCCGAGAGACCCTCCCGGTACAGCACAAGGATGAAAGCACCGAAGGTGAGCGCCGTGCCAACGTCCTTGCCGAGCAGGATGAGGCCAACGGGCGCGGCGATGATGAGCGTGGCGATCGCACGGGCCTGCAGGCCGCTGAAGGATTTCAGACCGCTCAGGTAATGCGTGAGCACCAGTGCCGTGGTGAACTTGGCGAACTCGCTGGGCTGTATGCGCACGGGACCCAACTGCAGCCAGTTGGTGTTGCCCCCGACCTCCTTGCCGAGCACGGGCACGAGCGCGAGCAGCAGCAGCACGAACCCGTAGGCCGGCAACGCCATGTCCTTGATGAAGTCCCCGCGCACCATCATCATCGCCGAACCCAGCACCAGGCATACCACGATCCAAACGCTCTGGTTCCCGTATTCCATCTTCGTATCGAAGAGGTTCGGGTGATCCGGGTTGTAGGCCGCGCTGTAAATGTTCGCCCAGCCCATGAAAAGCAGGACCAGGTAGACGATCACCAGAGGGCGATCGACGTTCGACCGGATGCTGTCCCGTACGGCGTTCATCGGCGGCGGGGATGCGCCTTGCTTACGAAAGGCCTGTAGTTCTTCTCGTCCGCGATGAGGTCTGCTTCGAGCATCCGCTTCTCCACCTCAGGACGCGTGATGGTGTCGGTGAGGTACTGCTCCATCAGCAAGCTCGCGATCGGTGCAGCCCATGTGCCGCCGAAACCGCTGTTCTCCACGTAGACCGCCATCGCGATCTTCGGGTCTTCCATCGGCGCGAAGCAGATGAACACCGCGTGGTCCTTTCCGTGCGGGTTCTGCGCGGTACCCGTCTTCCCACAAACGGTGACGCCAGGGATCCGCGCTCCCTTGGCCGTGCCACCGGCCTCTTCCGTCACGCGGCGCATGCCTTCGACCACCAGGTCGAACCAGTGGTCATCCACCAGCGTCTTGTGGCGCTCCCATTCCGTCAGACTGTCCGGTTCGCCCACGGCCGTTACGATATGCGGGTCGATGTACCAGCCGCGGTTCGCGAAGGTGGCGGCGAGGTTCGCCATCTGGAGCGGTACGACCTCCACCTCGCCCTGCCCGATGCTCACGGAAAAGATGGTGCTGAACGCCCAAGCCTCCTTTCCATAACGTTTGTCGTAGTAGGCGACGTTGGGCACGCGACCTCCTTTGGCGGATGGCAGGTCGATGGCCGGCCGCTGGCCCAGGCCGAAACTGCGGATGTACGGTTCCCACTCCTCCAGGCCCAGCGCCGCGTCTTTGAAGCGGTTCGGCACCTTGTTCTGCTCGATCTCGCGCTTGAACACCTGGTAGAAATAGGGATTGCATGAGTACTGGATGGCGTGCACCACGTCCGATGCGTTCGGATGGTTGTGGCAGCCGACCAGCGACTTGACACAAGGAAAGCCGGTTTCCGGCGTGATCACGCCCTCCTGAAGGGCCGTCAAGGTCTGTACGATCTTGAAAATGGATCCCGGTGGGTACTGCGCTTGCATCGCGCGGTCGAAAAGCGGCTTCAACGAGTCCTGTTGCAGCACCTTGTAGTTCTGGTTGCGGACGCGGCCCACCAGCAGCTCAGGGTCGTAGCCGGGACTGGTCACCAGGGCCAGGATGCCGCCGGTCTTCGGGTCGATGGCCACGATGCTGCCCTTCTTGTGCTGCATGAGGCGTTCCCCGTAAGCCTGCATACGTGCGTCGATGCTCGTGTAGAGGTTCTTGCCTTCGTAGGCGAGCGTATCGTACTGCCCGTTCTTGTAAGCTCCCTGGATGTTGTTGTGCACGTCGACCACCACGTACTTCACACCCCTCCGGCCGCGCAACGCGGGCTCGTAATACTGCTCCAGGCCGCCCACGCCGATCACGTCACCGCTGCGGTAGTAAGGGTCAGCTGCCACCTTTTTCGCGTCCACTTCGCTCAGGTACCCGAGCATGTGCGCGCCGATGCGTTGCGGGTACGTGCGTAACGTGCGGCTCTGCGCGTAGAACCCCGGGTACTTGTGCAGGTGCAATGAGATGGCCGCGAATTGATCAGCGGTCACCTGCTTCTCGAACTCGCTTGGTTTGTAGCCGGAATAGAGCTTCGCTTTCTTCAACCGCTCACGCACGTCGAGCGGTGTCACGCCAACCAGCTCCGCGAGCGCCAGCGTGTCGAAGGGCTTCACTTCTCTTGGCACCACGAGGATGTCGTACACCGGCGTATTGGCCACGAGCAGTTCGCCGCGACGGTCGTAAACCAGCCCCCGCGAGGGGAACACGGTGATCTTGCGCTCGCTGATGTCCGCCGCACGTGCGGTCCAGCTGTCGTCCACCACTTGGATCCAGAAAAGGCGCAGAACGAAGACCACGCAGATAAGGATCACCGCAGCGACCAGGACGTACCGGCGATCGTCGAAGTTCATCGGGCGCGGGAGCGGGGCGGGCGGGAAGTGAGCAGTTGTGCCAGGAGGCACAGCACCAGGGTGGCCGCGGAACTTCCGATCGCGCGGGCGAAGGTGCTCAGGAAGTCAGAGAACCGGTACACCTCCAGAAAGAACAGTGCCAGGTGGTGCAGCAGAATGAGCACGCCCGCGTACGTGACGAACCAAGCCAGGCCCATATGTCCGATCGTGGCCCGGTCCATGGGGTCGAACCCTTCCCGTGGCGCCAGCGCTCTCAGCATGAGGGCTCTGGCGTACATCATCACGGTGCAGGCCACGGTGTGCATCCCCGGCGTATTGCTGAAAAGGTCCATGACCAGTCCCGTGCCGAAGCCCACGAGCAAAGCCTCCCAGTGCGCGATACCCAGGGGCAGCATCAAAAGGAACAACACATAGATGTACGGCACCACCCAGCCATTGGCCAGATCGATGTGATCGACCAGCAGCACCTGCACCAACACCAGTACGATGAAGCGGGCCAGGTTGGAGACCACGACGCCGATCATTCCTGCGGTGCCGTTGATTCGAGTGAATCGCGCTCGGCGCGCATGAGGTCGCTCACCACCTGCACGTGGTCCGCCCGGGTCAGGTCTTCACTGAGCCGCACCGTGATCACATGGAAAGGGATGCCCGGATCCCGGCCGACGCTGTCCACCACGCCGATAAGGATACCAGGTGGATAAACGCCTTCGCTCCCGCGCGTGATCACCGTGTCGCCTTTGTGCACCGGAACATGCTTGTCGATGTCGGCGAGCGAAACCGTGTACGGGTCGTTCGTATCCCACCGCAACAGGCCGAAATGCTTCGTGTTGAGCAATTGTGCACTGGCCATGTGGTCCTCGTTCAACACACTGATCACCGACGCGAAATGCGCGCTCGCTTCCCGCACGACACCCACGATGCCCTTCGCGCCGATCACGCCCATGTTGCGCTCCACGCCGTCCAGCG
Organism: uncultured Chryseobacterium sp.; assembly: GCA_964649165.1. Lineage (GTDB taxonomy): Bacteria > Bacteroidota > Bacteroidia > Flavobacteriales_F > PHOS-HE28 > PHOS-HE28. Next base: position 41,575 of record CAZYPC010000005.1, on the reverse strand, counting down.
TGCCCTTGTCGAGCGTGAGGTAGTTCTTGGCCTTGTGCGTCGTGCTGTTGATCACTTGAGCGGTGCGGAAACGGTAGCGAAGCTGGCGCACCGTGTCCATCTTGATCGCTCCGCTGTCGTGGCTCACGATGATCGAGGTGTTGTGCGCCCGCTCCTCGGCCAGCGCCTCGTTCAGATCAAGGTTGATCTGGCGGAGGTTCGCGAACTCCATCACGCCGTTGCGCCAGGTGTACACGCGCGCCACCGCTGCGTTACTGCTGCTGATCCACTCCGCGCGCTGGTGCATGTTCCCATTGATCGTCATGGACAGACCGATCGTGAGAAGCAGCAGGAAGAGCAGGTTGTTGCTCTGGCGGAGGAGGAAGCGGAAGAGGTCGCGCATCTCGCTGGGGTCGCGAGTGGTGAGCGGCAAGTGGTGATCGGCAGCGTGCGCTGGGCACCAGCCGCTCAACACCCGCCACGTGTCACTCCCTCATGAGGAACTGGAAGCGGTCGATGTTCTTCAGAGCGATGCCTGTTCCGCGCGCCACGGCGCGGAGCGGGTCCTCGCTCACGTGGACCGGGAGTTTCGTCTTCACGCTTATGCGCTTGTCGAGACCGCGCAACAGGGCCCCACCACCGGCCAGGTAGATGCCTGTCTTGTAGATATCCGCGCTCAGTTCGGGCGGGGTGCTTTCCAGCGCGCTGAGGATGGCCTCCTCGATCTTGCTGATCGACTTGTCGAGCGCCTGCGCGATCTCGCTGTAGGTGACCGTGATCTCCTTCGGGATGCCGGTCATGAGGTCGCGACCACGAACGGCATAGTCGGGGGGCGGGCTGTCGAGTTCGGTCATCGCGCTGCCGACCTCGATCTTGATCGTTTCAGCGGTGCGCTCGCCCACGAGGATGTTGTGCTGGCGGCGCATGTATTCCTCGATGTCCTGGGTGAACTCATCTCCTGCCACACGGATGTTCTTGTCGCACACGATGCCACCCAAGGCGATCACCGCGATCTCGCTGGTGCCGCCGCCGATGTCGATGATCATGTTGCCCATCGGCTCTTCCACGTCGATCCCGATCCCGATCGCGGCGGCCATCGGCTCGTGGATGAGGTAGACCTCCTTCGCCCCGGCGTGTTCGGCGCTGTCCTTTACCGCGCGCTTCTCCACCTCCGTGATGCCGCTGGGGATGCAGATCACCATGCGCAGGTTCGGGGTGAACAACCGCCGGCCCGGGGTGAGCATGCGGATCATGCCCTTGATCATTTCCTCCGCCGCCTGGAAGTCCGCGATCACCCCATCGCGCAAGGGCCGCACCGTCTTGATGTTCTCGTGGGTCTTCCCGTGCATTTGCTGCGCCGCCCGGCCGATGGCGATCACCCGCCCCGTGGTGCGGTCCACCGCTACGATGCTCGGCTCGTCCACCACCACCTTGTCGTTGTGGATGATCAGCGTGTTGGCCGTGCCCAGATCGATCGCGATCTCCTGGGTGAAAAAACTGTTGAACCAGCTCATGCTCTGGTGTTGTTCAGTGTTTGAAATGCCGGTTTCCGGTCATGCTCATGGCCACGCCAAGTGCGTCCGCCGCATCGATGCTCTCCTGGTCCTTGATGCTCCCGCCGGGTTGTACGATCGCCGTGATCCCCGCGTTCGCCGCGATGGTCACGCAATCCGGGAATGGGAAAAAAGCGTCGCTCGCCATGACGGCGCCTTTCAGATCGGAATTGAACTTGCCCGCCTTCGCGATGGCCTGCTCCAAGGCGTCCACACGGCTGGTCTGGCCGGTGCCACTGGCCAACAATCGACCATCCTTGGCCAGCACGATGGCGTTGCTCTTGGTGTGCTTTACCAGGATGTTCGCGAAGACCTGATCGGCATGTTCCTGAGCCGTCGGTGACTTCTTTGTGGCGACCCGCATGTTGGCGGCGGTATCGATCACGGTGTCCGGGGCCTGCGCCAGGATACCGTTCAACGCGCTCCGGAATCTTCTGGTAGGCCGGGTAAAAGCCCGGCGGTCCAGGATGATCCGGTTCTTCTTCTTGCGCAGGATCCCCAACGCATCGGCATCGTAACCCGGGGCGCAGATGATCTCGAAGAAGATCGCGTCGATCGCCTCAGCAGTGGTCTTGTCGATGCGAGCCGTGGTGATGAGCACGCCACCGAAGGCGCTCACCGGGTCTCCGGCCAGTGCAGCGTCCCAAGCTTCCTTGAGTGTCGCACGCACTGCGGCACCGCAGGCGTTGTTGTGCTTCAGGATCGCGAACGCCACGCCGCCGAGGGTGGCCATGTCATCGATCAGCTCCAACGCGGCGTCCAGGTCCAACAGGTTGTTGTAGCTGAGCTCTTTCCCGTTGAGCTGGTCGAAAAGCCCCTTCAGGTCCCCGAAAAAGGCGGCCGGTTGGTGGGGGTTCTCCCCGTATCGGAGCCCATTGACCGGCCCTGCACTGAGGCGCAGGTCTCCTTCGGTGCCCGCGAACCAGTTGTGGATGGCACTGTCGTAGTGGGAGCTTACCCCGAAGGCCTGTGCGGCCAGGCGCTTGCGTTGCGCCAGGCTGGTCGTGCCGTCCTGTTCGGTGAGCAGGCGCAATAACTCGGGGTATTGGGCTTGTGAGGCGACGATGGCCACATCCGCGTGGTTCTTCGCTCCGGCCCGGATCAGGCTGATGCCGCCGATGTCGATCTTCTCGATGATCGCCTGCTCGGTCCCTCCGGCAGCCACGGTCGCTTCGAACGGATAGAGGTCGACGATCACCAGGTCGATGGGCGGGATGGCATACTCCTCCAATTGGGCCACATCGCTCGCCAGATCGCGGCGGCCGAGAATGCCCCCGAACACCTTCGGATGGAGTGTTTTCACCCTCCCACCCAGTATGCTCGGGTAGCTCGTCAGGTCCTCTACCGGAGTGACCGGAATGCCCAGCCCCTCGATGAACTCCTGTGTGCCGCCCGTGCTGTACAGATGCACATTCAGGCGGTGGAGCTCGCGGACGATCGCATCAAGACCGTCTTTGTGATATACCGATATCAGCGCGCTGCCGATCCGCTTCCCGCCTTCCACGTGCTATGGTTCGCTGCGCAAGTTTAGAGGGCGCACGAAGGGACCTCAGCCGTCCTGTCACCGGCTTTTCAGCGTGTTACCAACACATTACGAAGTCCCGGATAACCGTTTGGAGGCGGTCAAACGAGGTCAAAAGCACACTCCGATTCCCACCATCACGTTGGTCACATCGGTGTTGCTGGTGAACGTACTGAAGCCCACCGCGCCCTGGTCGCTCACCGTCACGCTCTCCGGGTCCACATAGGTGGCTTCCCCGCTATCGAAGCGTTCCACGCGCGCTTCCACATACGCGTGGTCGCCCAGGGCGAACATCAGGCCGGCCGCCCAACCCGTGCTGAAGGCGATATCCGTTTCGTTGCGCTCCTTGCTGATGTTCTCCTCGACGCCCTCAGCGGTCACCTTGCTCGTGGTGCTGAACTGCCGGAAGCCCGCCATCGCATCGACGTAGGGGCGTACGCGCCCTTGCAGCGGACTCAATCGCAGGAGCGGGTGATAGCTGAACACCTTGCTGTTCGTGGTCAACGTGCCTTCCGTGACACCCGCATAGTCCGTGGTGATGGGCACCGTCCGTTCGTTCTGACCCATCCGGCTGTATCCGAACGCGAAACCGCCCTGCACTACCGGAATGCGCCCCAGCGGAAAGGCCAGGTGGGCATCGACCAGAAACATGTTCTTGCCGAGGGTCTGCTCGAATTCTCCCGTGGGGATGCTGATACCAACACCTCCGCCAAGGTTGCCCTGCCAATCATCCGACTGCGCAGTGGCTAGCAGGCCGTAAAGGGTGAACAGAAGGAGGGGCGGGGTTCTCATCCGGGTGGTTTGCGCCAAGGTATTCCCGATCGCGTGCCGATCCGAGGGCACCTTTGCGCCAACCGTACGCCATGGAGATCGGATCCGGATGGGAAGCATGGGGCTTGTGGGGCTTGTTCCTCGCGGCGTTCCTGGCCGCGACCATCCTGCCCTTCAGTTCGGAGTTGTTGCTGGTGGCCATGGCCGCTGGTGACTGGTCAACAAGCTCATTGTTGTTGGTTGCTTCTGTGGGCAATACCCTTGGCGGTCTCACCAACTATGCCCTTGGACGGTGGATACCGGAGGAGCGAACATTCCGGCTGCTGCGCATCGAACCGGACAAGGCGCGGCGTTGGCATGCGTTCGTGCGGAAGCGCGGTGCATGGGCGGCCCTGCTCTGCTGGTTGCCGGTGGTCGGTGATCCGTTGGCGATCGCGCTTGGACTTTTCCGGGCACCCTTCCTGCCGAGCACGATCCTGATGTTCCTGGGAAAGTGCGCGCGCTATTCCGTGGTGCTAGCCTTGATCCGCAAAGGACTCTGGTAGAACGGCGAAAGGCCCCCGAAGGAGCCTTCCGCGCATACTGAGTCCAGCCTTGCGGCCGGGCCCGGATGCACCGGAACGGATCCGGTTTCCGGGGTCGCCAAACGCTCAGTAGACCGTGTTCTGCGGGTCCCAGTTGCACCAGCCGCTGGTCCAGTTGTCCGTTCCGAAGGCACCGCGGTAGTTCACGCTCTGGAAGAAGCTCGCGCCAAGGTCGCCATCGCTGAAATCAGCTCCGCTGTTCAACGGTGACGCGCCCGTGAGGGTGAAATCCGGCGTGCTCTGGTCGAAGCCGTTCGTTACGCCCAGTTCCGCGTTCGTCGCGAAGCTCGTATTGCCGCCGTTGTTGAACCACGTCGTGATGTCCCAGGTGCTTCCACTGGCCACGGCCGTCAACGTTTCCATACCGCCGTAGACACAGTTCTTCACCTTGAGCTCGTTGGCGTCGCAGTTGGCCTCGCACGCGCTGCCATCGATCAGGCAGCCAACCGGGAAGCCGGCGAACACGCTGTTGAACACGCGGGTGTGCGCGTTGCGGCGCAGGTGGTTCGAGCGCTTGAAGTTCGAGTTGATGCTCGTGCCCGCGTCCGCCTTCGGTCCGAAGATGCTGACGTTGCTGATCACCGGGGTGGTGAAGGGCTCGGAGGTCGTGCCGTTGGCATCGTTGTCATGCTCGAGTCCGTTGCTGCCGCTCTGGTCAGCCGTGTTGGGCTCGCGCTGGGCCACACCGAACTGGAAGCGACCGCTGTAGCCGTTGTCCATGTCGAAGTCGTCGTCCAGGCCTTTGTAAGCGACCAGGTATTTCACGTCGACGTTGCCGCCGAACCACTCAAAGCTGTCATCGCCGCTGAAGCTCACCTGGATGTGATCGATCGTGGTGCCGCGGCCCACGGCTGCCAACGTGAGACCGTTGATCTCCTGGTTGGGCTGGAAGGGAATGCCAGGGAATTCGATACGGACGTAGCGAAGAATGCCGCTGTTGTCAGTGTCGCTGGTGCCACCGTAGTAAGCCTCCACGCCGCCCTCCACGATGGGATCATCGATCTGGTTGCTCTTCGCTTTGCCGCAGATGATCAGCCCGCCCCAATCGCCCGCTGCGCGCGAGCCGATCGGCTGGTTGCTGGTGAAGACGATGGGCTCGCTGGCCGTGCCCTCTGCCATGATCATCGCGCCGCGCTTGATGATCAGCGTGCCTTTCGTGTCCTTGTCGCCACGCACTACCGTGCCGGGCTGGATGGTCAGCGTCGCGCCGCTCTCGACGTACACGAAGCCTTTCAGCACCCAGGTCCTGTCGTTCGTGAAGGTGAACGACACATCGCTGTTGCCCTCGATCGTGCTCACATCGCCGCTCGTCGTGACCGTGAACTCGCGTGGGTCCGTGCCTTCATCCGTCGGCTCGTCGTCATCCTCCTTCTTGCACGCCGTCAAGAGCACCGCTGCGCTCAACAGGGCGCTCAACAGACGGGTGTTCAATTTCGCTTCCATGGTTCTCTCTGTGTTTTGGTGCCGCAAAGCGACCCATCCTGTGTGAACGCACGATGAGGGCCGCTTTATCGGATCGTTCCCTCGCGTTAAGTTTTCGTTGCTGGCTCGCGCTCAGAAGCGGTAGCTCAACCCCGCGCTGAAATAGCTGCCACGTCGGAAGCTCATCACTTCCTCGTCCACGCCGGTCAACGAGCCGTCCTCGTTGCTGTCCTGGATCAAGCGGGTGCGCTGGTTCAACACATCCTGGGCGCTCAGCTTCACCTCGAAGCGCTCGCCCAGACCTTTCGTGAGCGTGATGTCCACCACGTTGCGCGGCATCTCGTAGATGTCCGGCGTGCCGAAGGTGCCAACGGCGAAGAGCCGTGGTCCGATCACGTTGTACAACACGTTGCACTGGAACTTGTGGTCCACGTCCGTGTAGTACAGGCCGGCGTTCACCACATAAGGGCTCTGACCCATCAACGGGCGCTCACCGCTCTGGCCCACGGCTTTTTTGCCGAGGTCAACGCTGGTGCTGATGTACGCCGCGTTCACTTGGGCGCCGAGCCTGCTCAGCAGCCCGTTCTCGAACCAGCCCTTCAACGAGCGCCGCACTTCCATTTCCGCGCCGAGGCTTGTCGCGCCCACAGCGTTGCCGAACGTGAAATTGCGCGTGCCGCCGCCGCCGCCGCCCGGCACGAAGTAGGTCTCGATGGGGTTCTCGAAGCGCTTGTAGAACACGCCGAAACTGATGATCCCGTTCAGTTCCGGATAGAGCTCCCAACGCGCCTCCACGTTGTGGATGTAGGCCGTCTTCAACGAATCGTTACCGGCGAGCACATTGTTGTAAGTGAAGTCATAGTAGGAGAAGGGGGCCAGCTCGCGGAATTCCGGACGGTTCAGCGTATTGCTGTAAGCCACACGCACCTGCTGCTTTTCGCCGATGGCAAGGCTCACGTTCGCCGAAGGGAGCACGGCGAGCACCATATTGTCCACGCTCACGTTGCGACCGCTGTACCGCGCGCTGTTCAACACCTGACGGTTGTATTCCATACGGGCACCACCGCTGATGGTCCAACGGTGCGCGTACACCGCCGTGCCGCCCAGGTAGCCGGCCATCAGCGTGTTGTTCGCCTCATACTTATCGCTGGCGTTCGTGCCCTCATCGAGCTCGAAACCGCCCTGGCCATTGATGTTCTGCTGGCTGAAGATGGTCTCCATGGGCAGGTCGACGAGGTCGTTGTTGAAGTTGATGCCCTTGGTGTACGATAGCCAGCGCATGCTGAAATCGCGCTGCTTGTATTCGCTGTACAGGCCACCGCGCAGCTTCAGCGCCCAGTGATCGTCGCTTTCCTTCAGCGTCCGTTCGTAGTCGACGCGGGCGGTGTACACATCCTCGTGCAGATCGCTGAAGGAGCGGCCTGCATTGAACGGGTCCGCGCTCAAGGGGATGTAAGCGGTGAACGGCGTGTTCGCGTCGCCGGTGTTCAGGTCGCGCCGCGTACTGATACGGCGGAAGTCAGGTTCCTTGCTGATGGCTTTGCCATACCCGAGCGTCCAATCCAGTTTGCTCTTCTCGCCGATGTCGTGGGATCCGTGGAGCTGGCCGCTGTAGATCGTCCGCTGGCGATAACGGAAGGCGTAGTTGCGTAGTTCGTTGCCCCCTTCGAGGTCGCGGCCGGTGCGATAGGTCGTCTGGTTGTCGCCCATCTGGTTCAACAGGTTCCGGAAGTCGATCCTGCTGTGCTTGCCCAGCATGGCCGTCCAGTTGTGCATCAGCGTTACGCGCGCGCTCTGGATGTTCTCCTCGTCGTTGTAGCTGTAGATGGTGTCGCTGCGGCCGAGTTCGGGGTCGTAGGCGTTGTAGTTGTAGTTCTTCGCCGTGTAGTGCAGACGCGTATTGCTGTAGTCGATGGAGGTGAGGTTGCCGTAGGTGTTGCGACCACCTTCCTTTCCGAAGCGCCGCGCGATGTAGAGGCCGAGGCGTCCATCGGGCATCGCGGTGCTCAAGCTGCTTGCCCAGTTGTTGCTGAGCGAACGGCCGACGTTCTGCGCGGTGGTGGGGCTCGCCCCGATCAGCGTGGACGGAAGATCCGAAGGCATCAGGCGCGATCCATCATCGAAGCCGAACGCATCCGTGCTGCTGGTCTTGTCCTGGCGGAAGTCCTTGAACGTGGTGCCCGGTCGGATGGACGTGGAGAACGTGAAGCGGGTCTCGTTCTTCTCCGGCACGCTCATGGTGCCGATCTTGATCGTACCACCGGCGAAGTCTCCCGGCAGCTCCGGCGCGCCACTCTTGTAGATCAGGATGCGGTCCAGCGCCGCACTGGGGATCAGGTCGAAGCTGAAGGCACGCTTGTCGGCCTCCATGCTCGGGGCGGCCACGTCGTTCAGCAACACCGTGTTGTAACGATCGGCCAGGCCACGGACCATGATGAAGCGGTCACCGATGATGGTAACTCCCGGGATGCGTTTCACCACATCGCCTGCGGTGCGGTCCTGGCTCTTGGCGATCTGTTGCCGGCCCAGGCCGTTCACCACTTGCTCGCTCTTGCGCGTGTCCATCAGCACGGCCGCCTCCGTATCCGTGCGCTTCTCCTTCACCACTTCCACGGCCTTCATTTCCATGGCCGATCCGTCCAGTTGCAGGTCCACCGTCACCGTCTGGTCCGCCACTACGCTCACCGCCTTCTCAACGGCCGGGTAGCCCACCATCGTGGTCACCACCGTGTACGTGCCGGGGTCCACCTTGAAAAGGTACTTGCCGTCCAGGTCCGTGCTCGCGCCGGTGGTCGTGCCCTTGATCACGACGTTGGCGAAGGGCTGCGGCTCGACCTTGCCGTTCTCCAGGGCGGTTACGGTACCGGTGATCGTTCCGCGTTGCGCTTGGAGGAGCAGGCTGACGAGGAGAGCGAGGAACAGACTGAGCGAACGGAACATCTTGCTGGCGTTTGGCGCGGCAAATGTCCCGACGCGGCCTTACCCCCGCTTTGATCGTAGGTTATGGATCCGTTAGGCTGAAGAGGCTTCTCTTCACGCTGTCTTAACGATCGGCGATCCGTCCGGACGGCGAGCTCGTTTCCCATCCTTGACCCTTGCCACCAGCGCGATCATCAGTTCTTCGTCGGCAGTATGAAAACGGCTATCGGGACGGTATAGTGGCTAGTTCTTGATCAACCTTTGGTACGAACGATGGCCATAACCATCATCTACTATCACGGTGTATGCGCCGCCGATGAGAATGGAGAGGTCCACGGGGATGACGGACTTCTCCGGGGCGAGGGTGCCGTACCAAACTCGCCGTCCGGTTGGATCGCAGACCGACAAGGCCCCCCTCGCCCCCCTGATGACTTCGGGACGAATGAATATCAGGCCATCAGTAGGGTTTGGATAGACCAAGGGCTCTGCGTTCCCTGAAGGTTGCTCAGGGGTGGTTGTCCACAGAAGGAGCGTAGGAGGTGTTGCGCCCTGAGCATCCGTTCTCAAGAGCCATTGGTCTGTTCCGGGCGTGCTTCCGCCGGATGCGATACCGCATGCGACCATTCCACCGTCGCTGTCCCCGACAACATTCAAGAGAAAGTGGAAGCCCCATATTCCTTGGTCTGGCGGGTAGACGAACCGGTGGTACCACAGACTGTCACCTTCCGGGGTGAAGCAGTACACGGAGCCGGTATTGGTAGTTCCCTCGCGGTCCAAACCAACCGCAACGATGGTCCCGTTCATGAGCGTGGTCACGTCTTGGAGAAAACTGTAGTAAGCGAATTGACCTGTGCTCCAATGTTGCTCAAGTTGTCCCAGACTGTCACAAATGGCGACATGAGGTCTGTTCACATAGAAGTCCGGCTCTATCTCCATCCCTTCCTGGCCAACCAGGATTATGCGACCATCGGATGAAAGGGTCATGCCTTGTGCGACTTGCGCATTGGTGAATCCGATGGCGCTCTCCCAGATGATCGCGCCCGTAACATCCAGCCGATGGAGCCATGCCAGGCTGGGCGATGGGTCGGCTTGTTTCCAACTGAGGACAAGGACTCCGCCATCCTCCGTGGGTTCTATCCGTCTGGCATGGCCTCCGAGGGGAGCTGTGAAGACCCGGCTCCACAAAGAGTCGCCGGTGGATGAGAATTTGCAAACGAAGGCCTGCGGAAGATCACCAGGTCCTTGGACCGTCCCGATCATAGCGATACCTCCGTCAGCGGTTTCAACCGCCTCATGCGCGGTTGCTCCTGTCCCTGTGCCATGAAAGACCTCCCTGGTCCAGATGGTGTCTCCATCCACATCAAGCATCCACAATCGCGCTCGGCTGTCCGCTGCGGAAGGACCATGTCCGGAAGCGAACAGTATGTTTCCCCCGGCCATGGAACGGGCCCGACCACCCCAAGCCGCGTCATCACTGAAGTACTGGCCATCGCCTGCATAGTAAGAATAAACCCAGAGGGGAATTCCTGTACCGTCGATCGCGGATACGCAGAGCCGACTTCCTTGATCGCCGGGTTCCGTACACCCGCCGAACAATAGGAAGTGCCCTTCCTGGGTCTCAACCACGCTCTCCCCTTGATCATCCAGCCCCGCATCAAGGTGATCGAGTCGAGAACTGAATGGCTCGACTTGGCTCCAAAGCGACGCAGTGCCCAACAGCAGGATCGCGGAGGAGGACACTATTCGATGGAGGGTGCACATTTTCACGAATGTACGGGCTCCCAATGGTTGGGATCCGACTCTTACTGGCGCTACGGGAACTTGAGGGGTGGCACAGGAGATCTGGCGATGATGACGCTCGAAGAAGGCGATGTGCCTTGCTCAGCTCATTGTCATGACGTCTTGCGAACGCTTTGCGAATAGAGGGCCTTCTCCTCCAGGAACCACCACTTCGGCGCATCCTTGCGTTGCCGGGCTTCCTGCCACATCACCACCAGGCGTTCCTGCAACAGGGTAGTGGCTTCCTCCACGCTGTCGGCCACGAAAAGGAAGCGCAATTCCTTCTGCCCGATCGTTCCTTCCGCCACCATGCGGTCGATCTGCCGGAGCATCGGGCCCCAGTAGTCTTTGCCATAAAGCAGGATGGGGAAGTCCTTCACCTTGCCCGTCTGGATCAGCGTGATGGCCTCGAACAGCTCGTCCACGGTCCCGGCGCCGCCGGGCATCACCACGAAGCAGACGCTGTACTTGACCAGGAGCACCTTGCGTATGAAGAAGCGGTCGAAGCTCAGGCTCACATCCAGGAAGTCGTTCGGCTTCTGTTCGCTGGGCAGCACGATGTTGCAGCCGATGCTGCGCGCACCGACGTCCCGCGCTCCGCGATTCGCCGCCTCCATCAATCCGGGGCCGCCGCCGGTCATGATGGTGAAGCCGATCTCGCCTATGCGACGCGCGAGCTCACGTGTCGCCTCATAGTACGGATGATCCTCCTTGAACCGTGCGCTGCCGAAGAAGGTGACACACGGGCCAACGAAGTGCAGGGTGCGGAAGCCCTTGATGAACTCACGCGCGATGTGTACCACGCTCTTGAACTCTTTCCAGCGGGAGCGCGGACCCGATAGGAAACTCAGATCGATGTGGCGGTCGCCATTCTCGTTGGGCACGCGTGGGGCGCTGTTGGACGGATGGCGCGGGGCGAAACTACCGGACCTCGTGTTCGGCGGGCCGGAGGCCGTGCTCCGGAACGACCTCCGCAACATTCCTTTTGGTAAAAGAAGTGTTAACCGGATGACAGGCTCGGAGAACGGGTCTACGTTCGCGGCCGCTTAGACAAGAGCCCCCGTGACCAAGGACAAGATGCGGACGCTGCTGTGGCTGTGCATGCTCATGCTCGGCCTGCAGTTCTGCGTTCCGGCGGCCCTTCATGCAGCGGGATTGAGCGGTGCCGTTGACGAATTGAGCCTGCGCTCCACGGATCCGGAGGCACCGCAGGATGACGCCGAGGCGGATGAGGACCTGACGTTGCCCGGGTCGCCCGGTGCCTGGTCCGGTGTATCGCCTTGGGTGAACGCACCGTCGCCCCGTCCACGGGAAACCGATGGCCGGACCGGAGAAGAGCTCCTTCCCGTCGCGGGCTTCCAGCCCTCTGCTCCCTAAGTAGCGCGAAGCCCCGGAACGACTTCCGGGCACGCGGTCGCATTTCCGCGCCGCCTGGATCCCCTGGCCTTGACCGCGATGGGCATCCGCTCAGGAACGGGCACCGACAGGTCCCTTCGGCTCTTGAGAATTCCGCTTTTCCTTCTCGAATTCCATTCCTGTCCAGACAAGAAACGTTCTCAGTGATCCACATGACGTCCCTGTATCCCATCCCAGCTCGCGCCCACCGGCCACGACGCATGGCATTGACCCTGTTGACCATGATCGGCCTGCTGCTCACCGGTTGTGGAGCCCATGAAGAGGGGGAGCACGAAGAGCATGAACATGGCCGCTACCCCGCGACCAGCCCGCTGCTTACCGATACCGTGGTCGCGCGGGATTATGTCTGCCAGATCCACTCCGTGCAGCACATCGAGGTGCGGGCGCTGGAGAAAGGCTACCTGCAGGACATGCTCGTGGACGAGGGCCAGCATGTGAAAGAGGGCCAGTTGATGTTCCGCATCAGGCCCGTGCTGTACCAGGCCGAAGTGCAACGCGCCCAGGCCGAAGCCCAGTTCGCGGAGATCGAATACCGTAATACCAAGACCCTGGCCGACAGCAACGTGGTCTCGCCCAATGAACTGGCCCTTGCCAAGGCGCGCTACGACAAGGCCCTGGCCGAGTTGAACGCTGCGCAGGCGCACCTCGGGTTCACGGAGATCCAAGCACCGTTCGATGGCATCGTGGGGCGCTTCCATGTGCGGAAGGGATCGCTGCTCGATGAGGGTGAACTGCTCACCGAACTCTCCGACAACAGCACCATGTGGGTCTATTTCAATGTGCCCGAAGCCGAATACCTCGAATACAAGAAGAACGCACTAGCGGGCAATGGCACCAAGGTGAAGCTGATGATGGCCAACGGCGAACAATTCGACCAGTCGGGCGAGATCACCGCGATCGAATCGGACTTCAACAACACCACCGGCAACATCGCCTTCAGGGCCACCTTCTCCAATCCGCAGGGCCTGCTGCGCCACGGGGAGACCGGTAACATCCTCATGGATTCATACCTCAAGGACGTGCTCCTCGTACCGCAGAAGGCCACCTTCGAAGTGCTTGACCACCGCTACGTCTATGTGATCGACAAGGACGGCGTGCTCCACACCACGCGCATCACGGTCGGACCCGAGCTACAACACCTCTTCGTGGTGACCGAAGGACTGAAGAAGGACGACCGCGTCCTGCTGGAGGGCCTGCGCAAGGTGAAGGACGAGGACAAGGTGGATGTGGAGTTCGTCGCGCCTGACTCCGTGATGAAGCACCTGGACCTGTACGCTGAGTAACAGCGGCAAAACAGCTCAGCCATGTTCAGGAATTTCATCCAACGGCCCGTACTGGCCATCGTCATCTCGGTGCTGATCCTCTTCATGGGCGGACTCGCCATGAAGCAGTTGCCCACCGCGCAGTTCCCGGAGATCGCGCCCACCACGGTGAACATCTTCATCGCGTATCCCGGAGCGAGCGCGGACGTGCTCACGAAGTCAACGATCATCCAGCTGGAAACGGCCATCAACGGGGTGCAGGGCATGCGCTACCTCGCTTCGGACGCCACCAGCGCCGGTGAGGGCACCATCCGCGTGATCTTCGAACCGGGCACCGATCCCAATGAGGCCGTGGTCCGCGTGAAGACGCGCGTGGACCAGGTGATGCCGAACCTTCCGCTGCTCGTGCAGCGCGAGGGCGTGATCATCACCCCGGTGCAGCCTTCGATGCTCATGTACGTGAACCTCTACGGCAACGGCGAGGATGCGGATGAGCTCTTCCTCTACAACTACGCGTTCACGCAATTGATCCCGGAGATCCAGCGGATCCCCGGCGTGGCGCAGGCGCAGATCCTCGGCAGCCGCAAGTACGCGATGCGCGTGTGGATGAAGCCGGACCGCATGCGGGCCTACAACATCTCCGCCGAGGAGGTGATGAAGGCCATGGAGGAACAGAGCTTGATCGCGCGCCCAGGCCGTCTGGGCCAAAGCTCGGGCATCAACGCGCAGTCTTTCGAGTACGTGCTCGTGTACAAGGGCCAGTTCAATGAGCCCGAGCAATACAAGAACATCATCATCCGCGCGAACGAGGAAGGCGAGATGATCAAGCTGCGCGATGTGGCAGATGTGGAACTGGGCAGCGAGTTCTTCGATATCTACTCCAACCTCGATGGGAAGCCCTCGGCCTCCATCGTGCTGAAGCAGACGCTAGGCAGCAACGCCAGCGAGGTGATCGCGCAGGTCAAGGAGAAGCTGAAGGAACAGTCCGAGTTCATGCCGCCCAGTGTCGACTACAAGGTGAGCTATGACGTGTCCACTTTCCTCGATGCTTCCATCGAGCAGGTGTTGCATACGCTGCGCGACGCGTTCATCCTGGTGGCGCTCGTAGTATTCCTCTTCTTGGGTGATTGGCGTTCCACACTGATCCCCATCATCGCCGTGCCCGTCTCACTGATCGGCGCCTTCTTCGTGATGCAGCTGTTCGACCTGTCGATCAACCTGATCACGCTGTTCGCACTTGTATTGGCCATCGGTATCGTGGTGGATAACGCCATCGTGGTGGTGGAAGCCGTGCACGCCAAGATGGAGGCGAACCATCAGCTCACGCCCTATGCGGCCGTGAAGGAGGTGATGGGCGAGATCGGTGGTGCCATCATCGCCATCACGCTGGTGATGGTCTCGGTGTTCATCCCGATCTCCTTCATGACCGGACCCGTCGGTGTGTTCTACCGGCAGTTCTCCATCACCATGGCCGGCTCCATCATCATCTCGGCCGTGGTGGCGCTCACGCTGACGCCGGTGCTTTGCGCCATGCTCATTAAGCCGCATCACGGGGGGCACCGGAAGAAGTCGATCATGGACCGCTTCATCGACACCTTCAACCGTTGGTTCGAGCGGCTGACCGGGCGCTACGTGGCCGTCCTGAACCGGATCGTGGTGCGGCGCGTGCTGACGTTCGGCGCTTTGGCCGGGTTCTGCGTGGCCATCTATGTGACGAACCAGATCCTTCCTGCGGGCTTCATCCCGAGCGAGGACCAGGGCACCATCTACGCCATCGTGCAAACACCACCCGGCTCCACATTGGAGACCACCAACGAGGTGGCGCGAGACCTGATGAAGATCTGCGAAGAGATCCCCGAGGTGGAATCGGTCTCCTCACTTGCCGGTTACGAGATCATGACCGAGGGCCGCGGATCGAACGCCGGGACCTGTCTCATCGACCTGAAGCCCTGGCACGAACGCGACAAGAACGTGAACGAGGTGATGGAGGAGCTCGAGGAGAAAACCAAGAACCTCGGGGCGGTGATCGAGTACTTCGAACCGCCCGCCGTACCGGGCTTCGGCTCTTCGGCCGGTTTCTCCCTGCGGATGCTGGACAAAACGAACGGCACCGATTACCACGAGTTCGAACGCATCAACAACGAGTTCATGGACGCGTTGCGGAAGCGCAAGGAGCTCACCGGCCTGTTCACCTTCTACGCGGCGAACTTCCCGCAGTACGAGATGATCATCGACAACGATCTGGCCATGCAGAAGGGCGTGTCCATCGGCAAGGCGGTCGAGAACCTGAACATTCTCATCGGCAGCACCTACGAGCAAGGCTTTATCCGCTTCGGCCGCTTCTTCAAGGTGTATGCACAGGCCGCTCCGGAGTACCGCCGGTATCCTACGGACCTCACCGGGCTCTTCGTGAAGAACGACGAAGGGGAGATGGTACCGTACTCCTCGTTCATGCACTTCGAGAAGCGCCTCGGCCCGAACGAGATCACGCGCTACAACATGTACAACTCGGCCACCATTCGCGGTCTTTCGGTGGAAGGGTACACCAGCGGCGACGCGATCAAGGCGATCCAGGAGGTGGCGAAGGAAACGCTGCCGCGCGGCTACGACATCGCGTGGGAGGGACTTTCCTATGATGAAGCGAAGCGTGGGAACGAGGCCGTCTACATCTTCATCGTAGTACTCATCTTCGTGTACCTGGTGCTGGCCGCCCAGTACGAGAGCTTCGTTCTCCCACTGGTCGTGATCCTGTCGCTGCCCGTCGGTGTGCTCGGTTCCTTCCTGCTGCTGAAAGTGATGGGGCTGGCGAACGACGTGTACGCGCAGATCGGCATCATTATGCTGATCGGCCTGCTCGGGAAGAACGCGGTGCTGATCGTGGAGTTCGCCGTGCAGAAACAGCGTGCCGGTGCTTCGGTGCTGGAAGCCGCGATCGAGGGGTCGAAAGCACGGTTCCGCCCGATCCTCATGACCTCGTTCGCCTTCGTTGCCGGCCTGATCCCGTTGGTGCTCGCTTCCGGTGCTGGTGCCATCGGTAACCGCACCATCGGATCCTCATCGCTGGGCGGCATGCTCGTGGGTACGGTGATCGGTGTGCTCGTGATCCCCGGCCTCTACTACGTGTTCGCTACGTTGATCAAAGGCCGCAAGCTCATCAGCGATGAACGCGACGAGCCGGTGTCGGAGCAGTTCGTGCGTACGGGCGAGGAGAACCAGGAATCGAAGGAGGTGATCCGGACATTGAATGCACGGTTGAGGGACCTGTTGAAACGCAAGAAGGACTGATGCATACGCGACCGAACATGAGCCGCTTGACACGATACCTCGTCGCAGGCTGCCTGCTTGCCTTGCTGTCGCTCTCCTCCTGCGTGCCGGCGTTGAAGGTGCGGGAGGTGAGGAAGAACACACCGGGCACTTACGCATCGTCAACGGATTCGACGGATGCTGCGGCCTTGAAATGGCAGCAGTTCTTCACCGATGCGAACCTGCGCCTGCTCATCGATAGCGCCCTGGCCGGCAACCAGGAACTGAACATCATGCTGCAGGAGATCGCGGTCGCACAGGCCGAGGTGCGCGCCCGCAAAGGGGAGTACCTGCCCTTCGTGGACTTCGGGGCCGCGGCCGAGGTGGAGAAGGTGGGTGAGTTCACGCGCAATGGAGCGGTGGAGCACAACCTGGACGTCAAGGAGGAGACGAAGTTCCCGGAGCCGCTGCCCAACTTCCTGGTGAGCGCACGCGCGTCGTGGGAGCTCGATATCTGGAAGAAGCTCCGCAACGCCAAACAGGCGGCCGTGATGCGCTACCTCGGCACCGTGGAGGGCAGGAACTTCATGGTGACGCACCTCGTGGCGGAGATCGCCAACAGCTACTACGAACTGATGGCGTTGGACAACCAGCTGGAGATCCTGCGCAACAACATCGCGATCCAACAGGACGCATTGGAGATCGTGAAGCTGGAGAAGCAGGCGGCGAAAGTCACGGAGCTCGCCGTGCGACGCTTCGAGGCCGAAGTGCTGAAGAACCGCAGCAACCAGTTCGATATCCAGCAGCGCATCGTGGAGACGGAGAACCGGATCAACTTCCTGGTGGGCCGCTATCCGCAACCGGTCACGCGCAGTTCGGCGGGCTTCTCGAACCTCGTACCTGACAGCATCTCCGGGGGAATACCATCGCAGCTGCTTTCCTACCGGCCTGACATCCGCCAGGCGGAGCTGGAACTCAGTGCGGCCAAGCTGGATGTGAAAGCGGCCAAGGCGAACTTCTATCCTTCGGTGCGGTTGACAGCGGGTGTCGGCCTCAACGCGTTCGATGCGGCGTACCTCACGGAGACACCGGCTTCATTGCTCTACAACGTGGCCGGTGATCTGGTCGCACCCGTGGTGAACAGGAACGCGATCAAGGCCGCCTACATCGGGGCCAATGCGCACCAGTTGCAGGCGGTGTATGACTACGAGCGCACTGTGCTTAACGCTTACGTGGAAGTGGTGAACCAGCTCTCGAACATCCAGAACCTGCGCAGCAGCTACGACCTGCGCAAGCAACAGGTGGATGCGCTATCCAGTTCGATCACCATCTCCACGAACCTCTTCCGGTCCGCGCGTGCTGACTACATGGAAGTGCTGCTGACGCAGCGCGATGCGCTCGAATCGAAGTTCGAACTGGTGGAGACCCAGAAGCAGCGCATGAACGCGATGGTGAACGTATACCAGGCGTTGGGTGGAGGTTGGCGTTGATCGGCCAGTGATTGTCGTCACGGATGCAGTGCCCAGTACTGCTGCACGAAGCCGATCCAGTCCTTCACTTCGGAACCGATGCGCACATCCGGCGCGATGCCGTCCCTATCGTACGATAGGCCATGGTCGAGCCGGTTCATGCGGCTCGTGGGCACCGCGGCCCCTATACCATCGCAGCCAAGGTCGCGCGGCATCACGTCGCCGTAGTCCATGAAACCTCCGGTGTTCTCACCGAAGATCACGGACTTGCTGCTCATACCCCTGGCTACTTCGAGGAAGGATTCGCCGCTGCTGGCTGTTCCTCCGTTCGCGAGTATGGCCACGCGTCGCGGCATCGCATGCTTCTTCAAGCGCGTGGTCGAACCCTTGCCGATGTGCCAGGTGTTCGGGTGCTTTTCACCTTGCTCCACCAACCGCCCCACTTCACGCGCGGACGCAGGGTCCATCAGCTTCTCGTTCTCCCGGAGGAAATCGGCCAGCACCTTCGTGTTGTCAGGGCTCATCCAATGGCTCACGCCGTATGCCTTGAGTGGCTTCGTGTACGAATAGGGCAGCAGGCTTTGGAACACATCGGTCGAGCCACCACCGTTGTCACGGAAGTCCACGATCCAGTTCGGGATGCGATCAAGCAGTGCCTTGTTCGCGTTGATCAGGCTGTCGAGCACGGCCTTGTTCTTCAGGTCGCACGAGCCGACCTTGATGTACAAGGTGGGATCATCGAGCAGCTTCCACTGCACTTCACTTCCGTAGTTCAGTTCGAAGGTGCGTTCATCCATTGTTTCCTTCGGCGCTGGGAACACTTTGCGCCAGGTCCCGATCCCATCCATCACCAGATGGTCTTGTACCGCGCGTGCTGATACCTCGCTCATGCTCATGTCTCCGCGCCAATAGTGCACGGTCGCGCCATCATCCATCGGTTCGGGCGTCATGAACTTTACCATGCCCTCCTTCCACTTCGGATTGGCAGATTTGAGGATGACGGCTTGGTAGGTCCCGGTCGCTTGGTCGTGGATGACGCCAACCTCATAGGCATCGAGCGTCCAAACACCTTCCAGCCGTCGAAGCTCTACCGCATGCTCGCTGAGATGGGTTCTCAAAGTTGCCTCCGTCCAAGCGGTGGTGATCAGCGGTACGCTTGGTGATGCGTTGGCGGCAGCGGGCGCATAGGGGCCTCCTAACTGAAGATGCTTGTCATAGAAGAACCGGCGGTAGGTATCGAGCACACCGAAACAGATGGCTTTGTCGGTTGTGGTCGATGCCACTTGCTGAAGGGAGTCCACGACCGTCTGGTACTGGGCCTGGGTCACCGGTGTCACCTTGTCCTTGAAGCCTGAATAGTTCCGTGCAACGAGGTCGATGTAGCGGCTGAGGTTGTTCGAGCACATGCAAGTGTCCTGGGCAACACTCTTGAACGTTGAGCACGCGAGAAGCACGAGGAATGAAGGCGCATAGACCAAAGAAAGTGCAGGCCGCCACATCCGACACGCTCTACGTCGCCTCCTTATCAGCATGGAAGTGGATCGCATGCTTCCGACGTTTCCTGTGCTGACACCATCACCGCCACGCCCTCCAAAGCGTCCCCGCCTCATGGTCCAAGCTGAAGTAGGCCTTGCGCAGGCGCGCTTCGAGGTCGACTTGTCGGATGCGCGCGTCGATCAGCGGCACCTCCCGGGCGTTCACCAGGAAGAGCGAGCTCTCGCCAGCCGAGAAGCGTTGGTTTTCCCCGGCGAGCAAGCGCTCATTGTTCAGCACCATCTCAGCGCCCAGTCGCACTTGATCGGCGAACGTCGCGATGTCGTTCGCACGTTCGCTGATGCGGTTGCGTATGCGCAGGCGATCGCGATCGAGACCGAGGTTCGCGTCGGTGAGGCGTAGCCGTGCCAGCGTGAGTTCCCCACGCTCGCGACGCAAGAAGAGCGGCATCTGGAAGCCCACGCCGAACTGGTAACCCTGCCCGAGCAGCGTGGTGCCCGCTTCGTTGTTCGCGGCTCCACCATCGCCGAGCCACTGGTACTTCAGGTCGAGTTCGGGCTTGAGGTATTCGGCCCGCAAGCGGCGATCGATATCGAGCTGATCGATGCGAGCGGAGGCTTGGTTGAGCAAGGGGTGGTTGGTGAGCGCGCTGTTGATCGCGGTGTCGGGCAAGTTGAGGGTGGCGGGTGGATCGAGGTCTTGAGCGTCAGGGATCACGCCGGGCTGCAATTCCAACGGTTGCTGCGAAGCGTTCCATAGGTGATTGCTTAGTCGAAGCGCTGCGTTGCGCAGGTTGAGAACGGCCTGCTGTTGACGCATTTGTCTGTCCTGTAGTTGAAGGAAGGCCTCGAGCGTATCGATGGCTGGGCGATCCCCACCACGCCAACTGCCGCGCACGGCATCGAAGCGGGCGGTGGTCAACTCCACGGCCGTGTTCGCCACTTGCTGCGCACGGTAAGCGGCCACCCAATCCGTGTGATCGTTCAGCGCTTGCAGCAACAGGTCGTTCAGCATCTGCTCCTGTTCGGCCTGGGTGGCGCGCAAGTAGGCTTGTGACTTCCGTAGCGCGGCCCGCCGTTGATCGATGAACAGCCCTTGCCCCAGGCTGACCTGTCCACCCACTTTCAGCAGGCCGTCGTTCGGCGTGGCGTTCTGTGGATCGAGCAGATCGCCCTGGTTCTGCTGGAAGCCCGCGAACAATTCAACACCATACCAGGTAGGCACCTTCAGCCCCGCATCGAAAAGTTGGAAGTAGTTCTTCTCATCCAGCTCCTTCTCATCATAGCTCGCCGTGGCCATGGGGTCGAAGCCACCGCGCGCGCTGCGCACCGTGGCAGCGCCGAGTTCCGGACGAAGCGACGCCTGTCTCGCCATCGGGTGGTTGTCCAGTACGATGCGCACGAAGGCCGCGCGGGTGAGGACAGGAGGAAGTTGCGCGTGCGCTGATGGGATGGGACCGGCAAGCAGGAGAAGAAGAGAAGAAGCCATACGGACCGGCTCAACTCTCTTCATAGCGACAGCCATGCTGCCCAGTATGACCGATACCGGCTTCATTTCTTCTCTCCGGCTTTCGCTGTATCCGGTCGAGCATCAACATACATGTCCGGAGGGAAACCATTGATCTGTCGCCAGAGCTCGTACCAGATCGGCACGTCCTTCATCAGTGCGAAGCCTACAGCGCCACCACCTACGCGCAGGGCTGCGGGCCAGGTCTCGTCCTTGGCGCCCGGGGCAACGAGTATGCGGTACTTGCCATTGGGGCTGATGAAATTGTCGATGGCCATCACCTCGCCACCGAAGGTGCCATAGCTCGTGTTCGGCCAACCGCTGAAGACGATGCTCGGCCAGCCATCGAACATGAAGCGCACCTTCTGCCCTTTGGTCACCAACGGCATGTCCATGGGGCGCACATAGAGCTCCACCGCGAGCTTGAAGTTGGCGGGCATCACGCTCACCAGGTCGTCACCTTCCTTCACGGTCTCACCCACACCGGTGACCACCGCCTTGGTGATGTAGCCCGCTTGCGGCGCCGTGACGTAGTAGTTGCCGGCGCGCACCGTGTAGTTCGCCAGGTCCACCTGCATCTTGCTCACCTCCGCCTCGGTGGTGTACATCTGGCTCATGCTGGCGTACTTCTCGCTCTCGGCCTTGCTCAGCTTGTCGCGGTAGTCGTTCCGTATGCCGTTGATCTCCAATTGCGCGTTCAGCAGTTCGTTGCGCGCATCGAGCAATTTGTTGCGCGCATCGATGAGAGCGGCGTTGGCCCGTTGTTGCGTGACCTGCCGCCGTTCGAGCTCCACCTTGCTCACCAGTCCTTCCTTGAATTGCTGCTCGCCGCGGGCGTACTGGTCGTCGGCCACCTTGATCTCCGTCTCGGCCGCGACCACGCGGATGCTATCGCTCTGCAGCTTGAAACGCGCCTGCTGGATCTTGTTCTGCGCCTGTTCAAGTTTGATCTTCAAGCCCCCGCTCAGCGCATCGATCTGTGCATCGAGCGCATGCACCTTCTCCTCGTAGCTCTTGCCCGTGAGTTCCTTCGCGCTGATCTGTTCCTGCGTGCGATCAAGCAGCTTCGGGTCGAAGTACTCGGGCTTCACCTCGCTCAAGCGCAGAATGGTGTCCCCCTTCTGCACAAGCTGTCCTTCTTGCACGTACCACTGCTCGACACGGCCAGGTATGATCGCGTGGATGGTCTGCGGACGTTGGTCGGGAGAAAGGCTCGTGACGGTGCCACGCGCGCGGATGTTCTGCGTCCACGGAAGGAACATGCCGACGATGACCGCGGCACATATGGCGATGAGCCATCTGGAGAAGTACCTGCTGGCACTGGCCTTGCCGATGGTGCGGAAGCAGCTGAAGGAGCTGCGATCGAGCACGGGTACCGGGTTGTGTGGGCTGAGGTCGAGCATGGTCAGGCGGTGAGGAGTTTCCCGTTGCTCAGGTGAAGGGTACGCGCGCATTTCCGCTGTACCCCGGGGTCGTTGCTCACGATCAACAGCGTCCACGGTCGTGCGGCATCGGTGAGCCAGCCGAGCAGTTGCTCGCGATCGCGAGGCTCCCAGTCCTGCAGGCTATCCTCCATCAGGATCATGCGCGGGCTGCCGGCGATGCAACGTGCCAGCACGATACGTTGCACCAGGCTGCGCGGCAGGCGTGCGCCCTGTGGGTCCAACTTGGTGAGCAATCCGTCGGGCAGCATGGCCAGGCGTTCCATCAGACCCGTCACTTGACAGGCTTCGATCACTTCTTTTTCTCCGATCCAAGCACGACCAACAGCGATGTTCTCCATCACGGTGCCGGTGAAGACGTCCTCGCCGCTCAAGCTGTCGCCGATCAAGGAGCGTACGTGGTCAAGGTCGAGGCTCGATACCGGATGGCCGTCCAGTTGCAGGCTGCCGGCCGTGGGTGCCTTGCCACCACCCAGGATCCGGACCAAGGTGGTCTTGCCTGACCCGTTCGGACCGCTCAAGCAGACCTTTTCGCCGGGCAGCAAATGCAGGTCGATATCGGAAAGCACATCGCGCTCGTTCCAGCGTGACCGGTAGCACAGGTCCGTGGCGCGCACCTCAATCCCTTTGCGGCTGTCAACGCTCAAAGGCGAGAGGCCGCCCGAGCGTTCCAGTTCGATATCAGTGACCTGTCCGATCTTCTCCAGGGCGGTGAGCACATCATACACGGTGGCGATGTTGAGGATGATCTTCTCCACGGCGCCGATGAGCAGCAGGATCACGATCTCGGCGGCCACGAACTGGCCCAGGTTCATCTGCTCGTTCATCACCAGCAGACCCCCCAGTGCGAGCAGGCCGAGTGTGACGACCACTTTGAAGATCACCAGCGCGCTGTACTGTCCGATCAGCACTCGGAAGTGTTTTCGCCGAGCCTCCACATAGCCATGCACAAGCTCGTCGGTGCGATCGATCGGGAGATCCGTGCGGCCCACCATTTTGAACGTGTCCTGGCTGCGTCCGAGTTCCTCCAGCCAGTACGCCACCTTGTACTTGTAGGAACTCTCTTCCAGGCTGGTCGCCAAGCCGCGCTGACCTGTGAAGCGGAAGATGAGCGCGAGCAGCAACAGCAGCAGCAGGCCGAAGACGATGAAGAACGGATGGTAGATCGCCAGCAGGATGAGGCAGAGGACGATCTGCAACAAAGCAAGCGGCAGGTCGAGCAACAGCTTGGCCAGACCCTTCTGCACGCTGATGGTGTCGAAGAAGCGGTTCACCAGTTCCGGCAGGTATTTGCCACCGGCCGCTTCGTACTTGATACGCGGCAGGCGGTAGGCGAACTCCAGCGCGCTACGCGCGAAGAGCCGCTGCTGGATGTTCTCGGCCAGTGCGAGCTGCATCACTTGCAGCGCACCTGTGAAACCCACGCCGATGGTGACGAAGGCGATGAGCACACCCCAGCTTGTGGCCACCTGTCCGCCGCTGATCAGGTTGATGATGGCCTGCACGCCGAGCGGCACGCTCAGGCTGATGGCACCGCCGACCAGGGCGTAGAGGTAGATGTGGCCGATCTCGCGCTTGTCCACGCGCAGCAAGCGGGCGAGGCGTTGCCAGGGTGTGATGGGGTTCATCAGAACGCGCAGAAATATGGGATCGCCACAGCCGCTTCCCGCGATCCCGCATGGGACGCGCGCCTAAGGTCGTCACAGCCTTGTAGCGGTCGATAGGTCATGTGGTAGGCCAGGCCGCGATTGAACAAAGCGTTGGCGTGGTCGGTGCTGAGCCCGATGGCACGGTCGAAGTGCTCGATGGCCTCGTTGTATTCCCCATAGAGCAGGTGCAGGTTGCCCTTCATCGTCCAAGCATCAGGATCCTCCGGGGCGAGCGCAAGCGTCTTCTCCACATCGGCCAATGCGCCCGCATGATCGCCGAGCTGCTTGCGCACGAAGGCGCGGTTGTACTGTGCTTCCAAATAGTCCGGTGCGAGTTCCAACGCGCGGTCGTAGTCCTCGCGGGCACCCACCAGGTCGCCGTCGCGCTTACGCACCAGGGCGCGCTGGAAGAAGACATGGGCCTTGTCACGGGCAAGCCTCAGGGCTTGGTCCATGTCGGCTCGTGCCTGGTCCGTGTGCCCCAGTTGCAGGTGCACGAGCCCTCGGTTGTACCACGCCAGGTCCAAACCCTCATCGATGTGGATGGCGGTGTCCAGCGCGGCCAGCGCCTCGATCCAGCGTTGCAGTTTCATAAGGGCGACCGCGCGCAGGTCGTGGATGATGGCCAGGCGCGGCGAATCGGCCCGAGCGCGATCGAACCACTCGAGCGCCTGAGGTACGTGCTCCATCTGCAGTTCCACCGAGCCGCGTTTCAACAGTAACAGGATGTCGTTCGGCTTGTGCGCGATTATGGAATCGAGGTCGCTTGCCGCACCGGCCAGGTCACCACTGGCGATCAGGGCATCGGCCCGGTGCTCGCGCAGCAGTTCATCATACGGGCGCAGCGCCACGGCCTGGGACCAGTCGTCCATGGCCCCTTTCACGTCGTTCACCACCATGCGGGCCTTGGCACGCCGGTCGTGGATCCATTCGCTGTAGGGGTTCAATTCAAGTGCACGGTCCATGTCCGCCAGCGCTTGCGTATTCTGTCCCAAGCGGCTCAATAGCGTGGCGCGTTTCATGTACGCGTCCGCGAAGGCCACGTCTTTCTGGATGGCATTCGTGTAGTGCAGCAACGCCTGTTCGCTGTTCCCCAGCCGAAGTTGCACGTCACCTTGCTGGATGAGCTGGATCGCCTCCAGACGGTGGTTGATCTGTGCGCCAGCCGGGGTGGACAGCGTGATGACCTGGAAGATCGCGTAGCGGATCATGGCGTCAGACCTTGGCGGTTTGTTGCAGGAGTTGTTGCTGGGCCTCCGGATCAATGTTGGTGACAGGCACAGCGTGCATACGCACCATATCCTGGCCCAACAGGTCCATCGCGCTGCTTTCCAGCTCCCGATAGAGCAGTGCCTTGGTCAGGCCATGCAGGAGGAACTGTTCGGTGCGTGTCAGACGTCCGTCCTTCCACGTCAGTCCTTCGTGGTCTGTATCCATAGTGGCGAAGAGCAGGAGGTGCTTGTCCATGAGGTGGGCCGCCAGCATTTCGGCAGCCGCAACCGTGCGGGTCTGTATGGTGATGCGGATCATCGGGTCAGTGAGTTGCTCGGCCGGCCTGCAAATATAGTAATACTATAACTATCAAATGCAAGACCATAATAATTCATGGCATTACTACGTTTGCGGCCGAAGCCATGGCGCGTTACATCATCGAACCCGATCCGGGCCTTGCCCTGCGCGATACGGCCACCCCCGTTGGGGCGCGAATACTCTCCGAGGGATTGGTACTCATGAACAGGCTGGGCCTCGAGGGCTTCACCTTCAAGAAACTCGCAGACAAGGCGGGCTGCACGGAGATGACAGTGTACCACTACTTCGCGAACAAGCAGCGCATGCTCCAGTACTTTCATCAGGCCTACTGGCTATGGCTAGCGACCCATTGCCAGCAGGAGGGCCGTAATCTGAAGGACCCATGGGACCGACTGCGCGGCGACATCGCGGCCATCTGCGGCATCTGGCCGTCGGATGCATTGGCGGGTCAGTTCGATCCCACCGCTCTACGTGCCTTGGTGGTGAACGAAGGCTCCAAGTCCTTTCTTCACAAGGACGTGGACGCCGATAATAAGCTCAGGCTCTTCAAGCCGTACAAGGATCTATGTGCGCACATCGCCGACGAGGTGAAAGCGTGCGCACCCCGCGCCCGGTCGCCTCGCGGTTTCGCGACGACGCTCGTGGAGATGGCGCACTCCCTTGAGTTCGCCATGCACCACCTGCCGGCTCTTACCGAGTTGAGCGACAAGAAGGACAGGAAGCAACTGGCCGCGTTCCTGATCGATCTCGCCGAGCGATACCTCGCCTCGAAACGATGATGAGCGGCCTGGATCGTTTTTCAGGCCGCACCCTCGGCGTGGCCACCATCCACGGTAAGGAGCGGGTGATCGGTCCGGCGCTGATGAAGGCTCTCCCGCTGACGGGCTTCACGTCCATTGATGGCATCGATACCGATCGCTTCGGCGCATTCAGCGGTGAGGTTCAACGCGAGCTCGATCCCATGGAAACCTGCAAGGCGAAGGCGGAGCACGGCGCGGTGGTAAGCGGTCTGGATCTGGTGATCGCCAGCGAAGGCTCCTTCGGGCCCTATCCACCCGCGCCGTTCATGTCGTGCGATCAGGAGATCCTGGTGCTCTTCGATGCCAGCAACGGATCGTTCTTCGACTATTGTCATATCAGCTTGCAGACGGTCTTCGGCGGCGAGGAGTGCAAGAACTGGGGACAGGTCAAGGACTTTGCCGAGCGCATGAAGTTCCCCGAGCATGGGCTGGTGCTGCGCGCTCAGGAGAAATGGCACGCGGGTGATGCGATGAAGAAGGGCATCACTTCCGAGAGGGACCTGAAAGACTTCGCGGACATCCTGCTTGCTCAGAGCGGTTCATGCTGGGTGGAAACGGACATGCGCGCCATGGTGAACCCCACGCGGATGTCCGTGATCGAAGAGACCGCCGAACGCTTCGCACAGGAACTCGCGGTTACCTGTCCGGCATGTGGGGTGTGCTGGTTCCGGATCACCCAAGCACTTCCTGGACTGCCCTGTGAGTTGTGCGGCTGGCCCACCGAAAGTACCCGGGCGTACTTGCGCTCTTGCCGAAGCTGCGCGCACACGGCTACTTCACCGCGCCCTGACGGCAAGACGACCGAGGAACCGACGCATTGCGGGAATTGTAATCCTTGACACGGGCGTGGTATGCTCTTGGATCGACCCCTTGTTGGGTCGAGCGCGACCACCTTGGAATGTTCCGCTATGCGCTGCCCGCCGGAACCCCCACCACGCTCTCCATCGCCTCTTTCGCCGCGTGGATGTTCTTCACATCCTGCACGCTGATCCGCAACGTCCCGGCCTTCTCGTACACCTTGAAGCGTCGCGGCTGCGACTGCACGGCTTTGAGCACCGCGTCGAAGCCTTCGCTCTCGAAGAAGCCGTGCTTCTGATCGGCGATGAAGGTGCCGATGAGCGTGCCCTTCTTCAGTACCATCTTTTCCAGGCCCATGCGCTGACCCAGCCAGCGCAGACGGATGCCTTCCATCAATTCGTTCACCTGGCCCGGGATCGGTCCAAAGCGGTCGGTGACTTCCGCAGTGAACTTCTGTAGCTCGTTCTCATCCTTGATGTCATCGAGGCGGCGGTAGAGCGCGAGGCGTTCGGCGGTCTCGCTCACATAGCCGTTCGGGATCAGCATCGTCAGGTCCGTCTCGATGATGCAGTCGTCGCTCTGGTCGCGGCGTGAGCCACGTGCCAGCGAGTGGCTGCCTTCCTGCGCATCCTCAAAGAGGTCTTTGAAGTGCTGGTCCTTCAGTTCGCGCACGGCCTCTTCCAGGATCTTGTGGTAGGTCTCGAAACCGATGTCGTTGATGAAGCCGCTCTGTTCCGCGCCCAGCAGGTCGCCCGCGCCGCGGATGTCGAGGTCCTTCATTGCGATGTGGATGCCGCTGCCCAGGTCGCTGAACTGCTCGATGGCCTGGAGGCGCTTGCGTGACAGGTCAGGCAACAGATGCGGGCTGGGCGCTAGCAGATAGCAGTACGCTTTTTTGTTGCTGCGGCCCACGCGCCCGCGCAATTGGTGCAGATCGCTGAGACCGAAGTTCTGCGCCTCGTTCACGATGATCGTGTTCGCGTTCGGGATGTCGAGGCCGTTCTCCACGATGGTGGTGCAGACGAGCACATCGGTGTTGCCCTCGATGAAATCCATCATCACCTCCTCCAGCTTGTGACCTTCGAGTTGGCCGTGGCCCACACCCACGCGCGCGCCGGGCACGAGCTTGCGGATCATGTCGGCGATGAACTCGATGTTCTTCACCTTGTCGTGCAGGAAGTACACCTGGCCCCCACGACTGAGTTCGTATTCGATCGCGCCGCGGATCGTTACCTCGTCGTATGGCTGGAGCATGGTGCTCACCGGGTAGCGGTTCGGCGGTGGCGTGCTGATGATGCTCAGGTCGCGCGCGCCCATCAGGCTGAACTGCAGGGTACGCGGGATCGGCGTGGCGGTGAGCGTCAGCGTGTCCACCGTCGCACGCAGCGTCTTCAACTTGTCCTTCACGTTCACGCCGAACTTCTGTTCCTCATCGATGATCAGCAGGCCGAGGTCCTTGTACACCACATCCTTGCTCACCAAGCGGTGCGTGCCGATGATGATGTCGATCTTGCCTTCCTTCAGGTCTTTCAGGATCTGCGTCTGCTGCGCCGATGACCGGAACCGGTTTATGTAGTCCACCGTGACCGGAAGTCCTTTCATCCGCGCGGAGAAACTCTTCCAGTGTTGCAGCGCCAGGATGGTCGTGGGCACCAGCACCGCTGCCTGTTTGCCGTCGCACACCGCTTTGAACGCGGCGCGGATGGCCACCTCCGTCTTTCCGAAACCGACATCACCACAGACCAGGCGGTCCATCGGCGTGCTCTTCTCCATGTCCCGTTTCACGTCCTGCGTGGCCTTCAACTGGTCTGGCGTGTCCTCGTAGATGAAGCTCGCTTCCAGTTCGTGCTGCAGATAGTTGTCCGGCTGGAAGGCGAAGCCCGGCTTGCTCTTACGCTGCGCGTAGAGCTTGATCAGGTCGAAGGCCAACGCCTTCACCTTGGCCTTCGTTTTCTCCTTCAGGTTCTTCCACGCGGGGCTGCCGAGCTTGCTCACGTTCGGTGCCGCACCGCCCTCTTCACCGCTGTATTTGCTCACGCGGTGCAGGCTGTGGATGCCGACATAGAGGATGTCGTTGTCGCGGTACTTCAAGCGGATCGCTTCCTGCATGCTGCCGCCAGCATCGATCGTTTCCAACCCACTGAACACCCCGATGCCGTGGTCGATGTGCACCACCAGATCACCGGGCTTGAGTTGCGTGAGCTCCTTGAGCGTCAGCGCCTGCGCGTTCCTCCGGAAGCCCTCCTTCAGCCGGTATCGATGGTAGCGCTCGAAGATCTGGTGGTCCGTGTAGAGCGCGAGCTTCAGTTCGGGGTCGATGAAACCCTGGTGCAGGTCGAGCACCAGCGGCGTGAACGCCACTTCGTGCTCCATGTCGTTGAAGATGGCGTAGAGGCGCTCGCTCTGCTTCGCGCTGTTGCAGGCGATCAGGTTCGTGTACCCGGCGTTCTGTTTGTTGTGCAGGTCGCCGCTCAGGACCTTGAACTCCTTGGCGAAGGTGGGTTGCGGGCGGTGTTGGAAGTCCACGGAATGAGCCGCGAGCTTCGAGTTTTGAGCCACGAGCTTGCCGTCGGGGTCGGGCAAGCTCGTGGCTCGTGGCTCAAGGCTCGAAGCCCAGAACACCTTCCGGAAACCGAGCGTCCTCTTGATCAACTCAGCATCCGTCGCAAGCAGTTCGTTCGGTGTAGGATGTTCGCCCTTGTCGGAAAGTCGCTCGTAGGCTTCGCCCAGCAGCTTCAATTGTCTGGTGGCCGCATCGCCGATGGCCTGGAGTTCTCGTACCCAGATGACCGCATCCTCGGGCAACTGCGCGAAGAAATTCTGCTGGCGCGCCGTGTCCTCATCCTGCAGGTCGGGCACGATCACCGCTTCGGCGAGGAACTCCACGGTCAGCTGGTCCTGCGGGTCGAAGCGGCGCACGCTTTCGACGTTGTCCCCGTAGAGTTCGATGCGGTAGGGCTTGTCGCTGCCGTAGCTGAACACGTCCACGATGCCACCCCGGATGCTGAACTGCCCCGGCTCATAAACGAACTCTACGCGCGTGAAGCCCGTCTCGTGCAGCCATTCCTCGAGCGTATCGATCGGCAGCTCTTCGTGTCGCTTGATCGCGAGGGTGTTCTTCTGCATCTCCTCCTTACCCATCACCAGCGGCACCAGCGCATCGGGGTAGGTGATGATGACCAGTCGCTCCGGCTTCTTCATGAGCGCCTCCAACACCTCCGTCCGGCTTACGCGCTCACCATCGTGGTGGCCTTCCGGGTCGTACGGGGATCGCGAGGGGGCAGGATAGAAGAGCATGTCCTCCTCCTTCTTCGTATGGCGCGCTTCCTTGTCCTTGCCCCGCAACGCTTCCAGGTCGTTGATGAAGTAGGCCGCCTCTTCTTTGTCCGTGAGCACGAACACGTGCACGCCGCCGCGCTGCTCGATCACGGAATGGGCGATCAAGGCCTGCGAGGAACCGATGGTACCGCTGATCTGAACGCGCGCAGAAGGGGTTTGCAGGCCTTCGGCAACTCCGACTACGCGGGCGTCGGAGCGGTAGAGGGAGAGGAGGTCGGGGAGGGAGATGAGCTTCTGATCCATCACGGGTTCAACTTCTTCCAGTCTTCTTCGAATTCTGCTTCAGAAATGGTCGTTGCCTCCATGCTGTCTTCATAGAAGGTCCAATCGGGGTGCCACTCGGTCCAGTACCCGAGTTCAGAGCCACTTGGAGCGCAAACGATCGGGTTGCCGCTCGCATCGATGCCGATCTCGCGCGTGGTGATGCAATCATGCTCTCTTATCTCGACCTTCCAATTGTGCGCTCTCCGAAACTCCGCGCTCAATTTCCGGTTCCAACCAGAACGGAAGAACGGCCATGCATCGGCCAATCGGCTCAGCAACGATCGTCGATTATGGTTGAGCACACAGTTGAATTGGAGATAGGTGAACTCAAAGGAGTCGGCATCTTCTTGGAGCATGATCGCACAAACGCCCGAAACCCGGTGCCGCATCCCGGATGCCGAAACGGCTCCGGGACTACGCATCGGGTTCGGGAACGGGCGCGAAGCTAAGCTTGCTGACCGGGCTCCCTCGTCAACCGGTCCAGTTCGGACAGCAGATGCGGCATGCGGAATTCGCCGTGCATACTCCGCACATGCTCCGCGGCCTGATCAAGCGGCAGGCCCATCGCCGTTACGTACAGCGGCCTGTTGCTGGTGCCGCGCAACACCTCGGCTCTCGATGCGTGCAGCGTGGCGAAGTTGGTCTTGGCCACGCCGACCACTGGTACACGCCCATCCAGCGCTTGGAAGAGATGCGCGCCCAGGCCGGGTGCGCCCGCATCATCAAGCACCACGAAGCCGTCGATGACAATGGCTTTCACCTGCGACAGGTCGATCCGCTCCAGCAGTTCCAGGATGCAAGGCAGCTCGCGCTTGTAGAACTGCCCCGGCTCATACGGAGCGATGCCTTCGCGCCAGGCGGTAAGAACCTGCGCTGGTCGTGGATCGGTCCAGTGCTCAAAGAGGACGGCCACGGTATGCGCCCGCGCATCGATGTAGTACGTATCGAACGCGACGATCATGGTCGATCAGGCGCTCTCGATGGCGACCGCCAGCTCGTGCATCTTCAGCACGGTGTTCCAGTTCCGCGCGGTATTCACCACGCCGATGCCCTTGTCGAACCGCGCAGCGAATTTGGACGTGCCGAAGCCGTGCGGCGTATGGATGTACGCCACGCCTTTCACCACTCGCAGGTCTTCGCCACCCACCGCCAGGGCCAACAGGTCCTTGATCGCCGCTGGCTCCGGTTTTCCTGCGAGCAGCGCCGCGTGAACGTGCTTGCCCTCCGACATTTTCGGGAAGGGGTTGTTCTTGATCACGGCTTCCCATTCGCTGAGCGTGGGGGCGAAAATGGCCTTGTCGAACTTGAACTTCTTCCGACACACTTCCGCCACTGTGGCGATGGTCTCGTCCCGGTCGAGCGTGCTGCGCACCAAGGCGTTCCCGCTGTTGATGTACGTGGTGGCGTGCTTGAACCCGGCCTTGGTGAGTGCTTCGCGAAGTGGGGCAACGGGCAACTGCGTAGCTCCGCCGACGCCGCGGAAGAGCAGGAGATAGGTGGTGGAATTGGAGCTCATTCGTTCACGGAGCGCATGCGCTCAGTACATTTTTTTGATCTGGCGTCTTCAATATGTACTGCAAAGATCAGCCGTTGGCTTGCACGCGGAATGATCGCGGGCTCATTCGGCTGACCAGTCGAAGATGCGGTCCATGCGCACCCATTTCTCGCCCGGCTTCGCGAAGGGCAGCGGTTGCTGGAAGTTGGCCATGAGATCCTCCCATTCCTGCACGCGCTGTGGTAGCGGTGATCCACCGCCATCGGTCGCCACGCCGGTGCTGCTCTCGACCATCATTGACAAACGGTTGCCGGCGCGGTGGATCGTGCAGCGAGTGATGCCTTGGACAAGAAGATGTTCCAGTACTTCGGGCCACACGCGGGTGTGCCAGCTGTCATATGCAGCGATCGATGCGGGATCATCTTTAAGGTCGAGCGCATAGCAGGTGATCATGCGTGCAGGGGTTTGCGTACGACCCGTGCGAAAAGCAGGACGACGATAAAGCAGACCAGTGGTGCCAGGTAGGCGAGTCGCAGGCCTTGCCGATCGCTGATGGCGCCCATGATCGGTGGCACGACGGCACCACCCACGATGCTCATCACCAAGAGAGAGGATCCGAGCTTCGTATCGCGCCCCAGGCCATCGATGCTCAGGGAGAAGATCGTGGGGAACATGATGCTCATGAAGAGTTCCACGCCAAGCAGGGCGATCACCGGTATGTACCCCGGGGAGAGCATGGCTGTAGCTAAGAGGACGAGGTTGACGATGGCGCAGACCGCAAGCAGTCCCGGTGCGGGGATCCAGCGCATCAGGGCCGTACCGATGAAACGGCCCGCCATGAAGAGCAGCAGCCCGATGCTCAACAGGTAAGCCGCGTCCTGCTCACCGATACCGGCGACCTGTCCGGCGAACCGGATGAAGAAGCTGGCTACGCCAACCTGCGCGCCCACGTAGCAGAACTGTGCGATCACGCCCATTTTCAATCTGCGCCATGCGCGCGGGTGGCGCTGTCGGCCATTCGTTTCCTCGGAGATCTCCGGCAGATGTGCGCGCAGGAAAAGGACAGCGGCAACCAACACGACAAGGCCGATGATCAGGTAGGGTATGCGCACGGCCAACGCCTCGCTCGTGAAATAGGCTTCGAGCGCATCCGGGGACATGGCTTTCAGCTCCCCCTCTTCCGGGTCCTTGCCGCTGAGGATGAAGCGGCCACCGAACCATGCGGCGAGCGCGGCACCGAGCCCATTGAACGCCTGCGCGAAATTCAAGCGACGGGGGGCAGTGGTGGTATCACCCAGCACGCTGATGTAAGGGTTCGCGGCCGTCTCCAGGAAGGTGAGTCCGCTGGCGATGACGAAGAGCGCGCACAGGAAGAAGGGGTACGAGCGCAGTGTGGCTGCCGGCCAGAACAGGAAGGCGCCTGTAGTGAAGAGCAACAGCCCGCCCACGATGCCGATGCGATAGCCATGCCGCTTCATCAGGGCGCCTGCCGGTAGCGCCATCACGAAGTAGGCGATGAAGAACGCACTGTCCACGAGCGCGCTGCGCATGTCGTTCAACTGGAGCGCCTTCCTCAGATGCGGGATGAGGATCGGATTGAGGTTATGCGCCAGCGCCCAGAGAAAGAAGAGGCTCGTGACGAGCGCGATGGCGGTGCGTTGCGCTGTGCTGCCCATGATCACCAGCCGCTTCGACGGATCGTTACGCGCAACAGGTCCTGCAATGGCCCCTTCCGCACAAGGATGAGATATCCTCCACCGCCTGCGCCGCTCAACTTCCAGCCCAACGCATCGGTCGTGTGGCGGGCGATGGTCTCGCGGATGCCTTCGCCCATCATGTTCGGGAACATCACCACCTGCGCTTCGAACGACCGCCGGAACGCATCGCCGAACGCATGCGCGTCCTTCGCCATGATGGCGCTCCAGCAGTCATCAGCGGCGTCAGCCAGCGCCTTGGCCCCTGTGGCATCGATGCGTGTTCCTTCCAGGACCTCGTAGCCATCGGCACGTGGGCCGAGCGGAACCAATCGCAGGTGATCCTCGATGAAGCACAGCAGTTCCTCATCCTGCCGGCTCTCGATCCGGGTCGGCCAGTATCCGCCCGCATAATGCAGACGGTTCAAGCCCGGAAAAACGATCCCGATGCTATCCTGCGAGCCGCTCACCTCCACCGTGCCCGGTGGGTTCTCGCATGCGAAGAGCGTACGTGCGTGCTTCTCACGGTCGCCATCGGGCAGGTGCGATCCCCACAGTTCGATCGCCTTCTTGCGCGTGCTGCTGCTCATGCCGCTGCGGTCGTTGAAGGCATGGGTGGGCTCGATGCCGACCGTGATCACACTTCCCGGATGATGCTTCGAGACATAGGGCTGATCGAGCCAGCCACCAGCCAGATCGATGCGGAAGGGGATCGTGCATTCGTCGCGGAGCGCGGTGGTGCTCCGGGCCTTCAGGCCTTCGTGCGGAGTGCGTTCCATCACCACGTAGCGTACGTTGTGCTGGCGGCAAAGTTCGGCTTTCGCTTCAGCGTGACCATCGGTGTTCACCACGAAGACATCCGGCCGTATCTTCTTGAATTCCGGTACGAAATCCATCTGTCCACTGCCTGAACCGATGTGGACTTCACGAACGCATGATAGCGCTTCGAGCATGAACCGGCGCTCATCCGCGCTATTGATGGTCCACCGTTTCTTGAGCGCGTGGATGGTCGCGTCGCTACCGATACACACATGCAACTCACCGAATTCCGCAGCGCTCTTCAGAAAGGCGACATGGCCGCTGTGCAGCAGATCGAAACACCCGGAGACGAAGACGCGGGCCATGCACAAGAATAGCCTTCATACCGCGTTCATCCCGATGTGGATCGGCGGTTTGACCGATCAGACGGATGCCAGTGCCGAGGCCGTGTGCTCCCGAAGCCATGCACCCGCCTCCGATTCGCCGGTGAACACCTCCGCCCGGAAGAGCGTGGGATAGTAGGCCTTGTAAAGACGGAGCAACACCTCGGAGACCGCACTGCGCGCGACAACGGCGAAGGCGAGCACATTGTCAGTGGCCTGATGGACGCGTAAATGGTCCGTTCCGATGATGGCCACATCCAGTTCCGTTTCGGACGGGATGATGAGCAACAGCCCCACCGGCGTATCGCCTTGCATGCGTTTGCGTGCGGTGATCACCTCGGCGATCGCGGACATGTCCAACCGGACCCCGGAAGTGAAGCGCACTTCGATGGTGTTCGGGCAGAGCCAGGAAAGCGTGGCCCAACGCGTGTGTACCTGTTCAGTCATGGGAGAGGATGACCTTGGGGCGCGAATATCGCTCCGCGACGAGCGCCCGACCGACCTTCGTGACGAATGGCACCGATGGGTGCTACGAGGTCATCGCCTTCTCCACCATCGTTTTGCTGCCGATGAACAGCGGACAGCGTTGATGTAGCTCGGTCGGCTTCAGTTCCATGATGCGCGCAGCGCCATCCGTGGCCATGCCGCCCGCCTGCTCCACGACGAACGCGAGCGGATTGGCCTCATACAGGAGGCGCAGTTTGCCGTTCGGCGTCTTGGCGGTGGCGGGGTACATGTAGATCCCCCCCTTCATCAGGTTGCGGTGGAAGTCAGCGACGAGGCTCCCGATGTAACGGGCGCTCATCTTCTGCTTCTTGCACGCATCGATGTATTGCTGCACGCCGGGGCTGAAGTCGTACAGGTTCCCCTCGTTCACCGAGAAGATCTTGCCGTCCGCCGGCGTCTTCATGTCCGGATGGCTCAGGCAGAACGTGCCGATGCTGGGGTCGAGCGTGAAGCCGTTCACCCCGTGCCCCGTGGTGTACACGAGCATGGTGCTGCTGCCATAGATGATGTAGCCGGCCGCCACCTGCGCCGTCCCGGGCTGCATGAAGTCCTCCAACGTCGCCTTGTCGCCCGTGCTCAGGCGGCGGTAGATGCTGAAGATCGTGCCGATGCTCACGTTCACGTCGATGTTGCTGCTGCCATCCAGCGGGTCCATCGTCACCACGTATTGGCCGCCGTTGTCGAAGTGCACGATGTCGTCGTTCTCCTCGCTCGCCACGGCGCACACCATGCCCTGGCTGCGCAGCAGGCGGATGAACAGGTCGTTGGCGTAAACGTCCAGTTTCTGTTGCGCTTCGCCCTGTACGTTCTCCGTGCCTTGCGCGCCCAGGATGTCTTCGGCCAGGCCGGCCTTGTTCACTTCACGGTTCACCATTTTGCCCGCCAGTCGAAAACTGGTGAGCAGCTGGCTCAGCTCGCCGGTGGCATAGGTGAATTCGTGTTGCCGTTCCGTTATGAACTCGGCGAGGGTCTTGACGTTGGCCATTTCGATCAGATGATCAGGCGATCAGATGATCAGATGATGATCCGCTGACGACCGATCCGCCACAAAGATGCGGCGCGGCTTTCTTTGTGTGCATGAACGCTGTGATCCGCAAGGCCGAACCCCGCGACGTACCGCGCATGCTCGAACTGGTGAAGGAACTGGCGGTATTCGAGCGGGCGCCGCAGGAGGTCACAGTGACGGAGGAACACATGCGCGCCGCCGGATTCGGTGATGACCCTGTCTGGGTGGGTTGGGTAGCGCAGAGGGATGGCGTCATCCAGGGCATGGCCGTCTGCTACGAGCGGTACTCCACCTGGAAAGGGCGTCGATTGTACCTGGAGGATATCATCGTCACGGAGCAGGCGCGCGGACAAGGGCTCGGCGAGAAGCTCTTCGTGGAATGCGTGCGCTACGCGGTGGAGAATGACTACAGCGGCATGCTCTGGCAGGTGCTCGATTGGAACACGGACGCGATCCGCTTCTACGACCGTTTCGGCACCAAATACTCTAACGAATGGTTGAACGCATCCCTGGAGTTCGAGGAGTTGGTGAAGGTGGCGGGGTAGTCGTGAGGCCGCCGAGTCTGAAGTCGTGAGTCATCTGAGTCGTGAGTCAGATCGGGAGTACCGGGGCCTGTCGCTTATGTTCGGGGGAACCAAACCTTATGACCATGGGCAAAGTGCAAGACCTGTTCGCTTACCAAAAGGGCTTCAAGCTCGCTATGTCGATCTTTCAACGCACGAAGAAGTTCCCGTCGGAGGAGAAGTACAGCTTGACCGATCAGGTCCGTCGCAGCTCACGGTCAGTGGTCGCGAACCTGGCGGAAGCGTATCGGCGTCGTCGCTCACTGAAGTACTTCGAGGCCAAGCTCAACGACTGCGAGACCGAACTGTGCGAGACCCAGGTGTGGCTTGAGTTCGCCTTGGCTTGTGAGTACATCGCCCAGAAGGAATACGACGACCTCAATAAGCTGGCTGATGAGGTGGGCAGCTTGCTGAACTTCATGGCGCAGAACCCCAAGAAGTTCTTGTGACAGCTCGACCAACGGGCTGCTGCCCCGACTCACGACTAACGGCTCAGTGGACTCACGACGCCCTGCAAGCTGTGTCCATCAACGACTTTGCAAGAAATCGCTTCTCGCATTTGGAAAGTCGGGAGGAACGTACTTTACATTTGCGCCCGCCTGCCGAAAGGCATGGCCGCGTTCTTTTCAAGACAGCACTTATCCAGAAAGGTGGAGGGTTCAGGCCCTGTGAAACCTTGGCAACCGGCTCGAAAGAGCAGCGGTGCCAACTCCTGCCTCGGTAACGAGGAGAGATAAGACGATCAAAGACCTAACGGTCCCTATCGGCTTATCCGGCAGGGACCGTTCGCTTTTTGCGGCTGTCCCTGACGGAGGCTTTTCTGGTGTTGTGTCGTCCCGCCCGACAACTGACAACCAACAACCAGAAAATGAGAACAGAGACCCGCCTTTTACACACGCTCCCGCACGACCCGCTCACCGGTGCCGTGTCCGTGCCGATCTACCAGACGAGCACCTACGAGCAGGAAGCGCCCGGAGAGAACCGGGGCTTCGACTACAGCCGCACGAACAACCCGACCCGCCAGGCTTTCGAGCGATTGCTCGCGGAACTGGAAGGCGGCACGCAAGGCATCGCCTTCAGCAGTGGCCTCGCTGCGGTGGATGCGGTGTTGAAGCTGCTCAGCGCCGGTGACGAGATCATCGCGGTGGACGACATCTACGGCGGCACCTACCGTGCGCTGCACACGATCTACAACCGCCTTGGCATCACCGTGAAGCACGTGGACACGAGCGATCCCGGCAACGTGCTCGAAGCGATCTCGCCGAAGACGAAACTCGTGTGGCTCGAAACGCCGACGAACCCGACGCTGAAGGTGAGCGACATCAAGGCGATCGCGTCCATCGCCAAAGCAGCGAGGGCGCTGCTGCTCGTGGACAACACGTTCTGCTCACCCGTGGCACAGCAGCCGTTGAAGTTCGGCGCGGACATCGTGCTGCACAGCATCACCAAGTACATCGCCGGGCACAGCGACGTGATCGGTGGCGGCATCGTGGTGAAGGACACCGACCTCGGTGCGCGCATCAAGTACATCCAGAACGCTACAGGCGCGGTACTCGGTCCGCAGGATAGCTGGCTCGCGATACGCGGCGCGCAGACCCTGCCCTTGCGTTATGAACGCATCAGTTCGAGCGCGCAACGGGTCGCCGAATTCCTGCTGGCCCATCCGGATGTCGGCGGCGTGAACTACCCGGGTCTGCGTTCGCATCCGGGGCACTTGGTGGGGCGCGGCCAGCTCAACGCTTCGCAACGCGAACAACTCACGCTCGGTGGCAAGGGCGCGTTCGGTGGCGTGATCAGCTTCTGGCTGAAGGAGGACCTGGAAGAGAACGCCGTCGAATTCGTGAAGCACACGCAGCTCATCACGCTCGCCGAAAGTCTGGGCGGGCCGAAAAGTCTGGTGTGCGTTCCATCGAGGATGACGCATGCTTCCGTGCCACGCGAGGCGCGCATCGCCGCCGGCATCAACGACAGCCTGGTGCGCCTCAGCATCGGCCTTGAGCATCCTGATGATCTCATCGCGGACATCGAACATGCACTTGCCCAGGTGAAGGAAGGCATCACCGAACAAGTACAGGCCTGAGCGATGAGTACCACACCATTGACCCTCGGCACGTTCGGACTCGGATGCGTCGGCCAAGGCTTCCTCGAATTGCTGGATGCCAGCTGCGGATCGGCCGCGCACGTGAAGCACGTTTGCGTGAAGGACCGCGAACGCGCGCGATGTACAGGCAACGCACAACTGACCTATGATGCACTCGATATCCTCACCGATGATGACGTACGCGCGATCGTGGAGTTGACCAATGACCCGGTGCTGGCGCTGGAAGTCATCCGTCACGCGCTCAACTCCGGCCGCGACGCGGTCACAGCCAGCAAGAAGGTAGTTGCGGAGAACCTCGCGGAGCTTCTCGCCCTGCAACGCGTTACCGGACAAACACTGCTCTATGAGGCTTCTTGTGCGGCGAGCATCCCGGTGGTCCGCGCGCTGGAAACGCACTTCGCGAGCGAGGATGTGCGCCGCATCGCGGGCATCCTGAACGGGACCACGAACTACATCCTCACGAAGGCACAGGAACTTGGGCTTTCTCCAGAGGAGGCGTTGCGTCAGGCCCAGGCCGCTGGTTTCGCGGAAGCGGACCCCAGCTCGGATCTCAGCGGTGAAGATGCGCGCTACAAGCTGGTCATCCTCATCGCGCATGCCTTCGGCACGGTGGTGAAGCCGCGCGATATCCTGCGGCACGGCATTGATGGTCTCACCGAAGAGGACATCGACTTCGGACGTGAGAACGGTTGGACGATCCGCAGCATCGCAGAAGCGCGAAAGACCGAACGAGGCCTGGTCGCGCATGTGCTGCCCACCTTTGTGCCGAAGGAGGATCCTTTCGCGCTGGTCCGGAACGAGTACAACGCCGTGCTCATCGAAGGGGCGCATTCCGGCACACACGTGCTGCAAGGCAAAGGAGCGGGCCGCTTGCCAACGGGACTCGCCGTGCTCAGCGACGTGCAGCAGCTCGTTCGCGGCGGGGGGTACATGTACTCCAAAGTGAATGGGCAGGCACCACGGCTCGCTGCGGGTCAGCACCCCATCGACGTCTATGCGCGGATCCCGGCCACGCACCAGGAAACGCTCGGATGTTTCGATCGCGTAAGCCTGATCGATACGACGACCACGAGCATTCGCATGACCGGTCGCATCGCTTTGCCCGAGCTCGGGCAACTGCTCGGCGACGGCAGAGACGGTTTCCAAATGATCGCACTTCCGCATCTTTCGCCCGACAGCGACAACCCATGAAGGTCTTCAAGTTCGGTGGGGCCAGCGTGAAGGATGCGGCCGGTGTGTGTAACCTGGCGAAGGTGCTCATGCACTTTCCTGAGGATGACCTGCTCATCGTGGTGAGCGCGATGGGGAAGACCACCAACGCGCTGGAAGAGGTGGTGTGGGGCTTTTGCGAAGGCACCGACGTGGCCGACAGGATCGAAGCGCTTCGGAGGTCGCACGCTGTTGTGCTCGCTGAGGTCGCCCCCGGGGACGCGGCCGCTCAGGCGGAGCTGGTGCTGCATTTCCGGAAGCTCACCGAACTCATCGGGGAAAAGCCTTCGGGCGATAGGGACCGTGACTACGATCAGATCGTATCGCAAGGGGAGGTGTGGAGCACATTGATCGTGAGTGCTCATCTGCGATCGATCGGTCTGGGCAATACGTGGATCGATGCTCGGACGATCGTCCGCACGGATGACCTGTTCCGGGCAGCTCGCGTTGATTGGTCCGCGTGCGAAGCGACCGCAGAGACCGTGCTGAAGCCATTGCTGATGTCCAGGCCGGCACGGATCGTCACGCAGGGCTTTATCGGTTCCACCCGGGATGGCCTCACCACCACGCTCGGCCGCGAAGGCTCGGATTTCTCTGCGGCCATTTTCGCCTATCTGCTCGATGCGGAAAGCGTGACGATCTGGAAGGACGTGCCCGGCATGTTCAACGCCGATCCGAAGAAGTTCCCGGACACGAAGCTGCTGGAGCACATCAGCTACAAGGAAGCCATCGAACTCAGCTATTTCGGCGCGAGCGTGATCCACCCGCGCACGTTGCAGCCGCTGCAGCGCAAGAACATCCCGCTCTATGTGCGGTCGTTCATGGACCTGGGCGCGAAAGGCAGCACCATCAGCGAGGCCACGGACCACGACACGCTGATCCCGTCCTTCATCCACAAACCGGGACAGGTGCTCATCTCTATCACCCCGCGCGATCTGTCGTTCGTGGTCGAGGAGAACCTGAGCGGCATCTTCAGTGTATTCTCCAAGCATGGGGTGAGGGTGAACATGATGCAGAACAGCGCCGTGGCATTCACGGTATGTGCGGATAACGACAACCGTGTGAAACCGCTCGTCATGGAATTACGCGGTGACTACGAGGTGAAGTGGAACGAGGG
>CAZYPC010000004.1:65524-87994 GCA_964649165.1 uncultured Chryseobacterium sp. | reverse complement strand
TACCTGATAGGTGCCCGGCACAAGTCCGCTCCACTCTGCTGTACTGCCGTTCTGGGGGCCACCGGACACCACGTTCATATCCTGGTCGAACAACACGAAGCTTCCGGTGATCGGCCAAGTCGGTACGAACGGACCGGGCGGGCCCGGGACAAGCCCGGTTACGGCGATGCTGCCCGTTCCACCGCCCCCATCCTGCTGGACCTGGAGTTCCATGGAGAGCTCGCTACAATCATAAGCCGTTACGATCGGCCCTTCACTGTCGGATTGACAAGGCCCCATGGCTTGCAATGCGGTGCCGTAGGTATGCCCGAACGGAAGCCCGTACCAGTGGAATCCGGTGCCGATGCAGTCCACTGGCGTAAGGGTATCGATCACAATGCCGTCCTGTATCAGCCGAACTATCGTCTGCTCCGGGTCAGGCTCGCAGTCCACGTTGTCGAAGATCAATGGTGTGCAGTGGTCAACTTCCGCATAGATGGCCACCTCGACGGCTCCCCCGCTGATCCCAACATGCTGGTTCAAGGCCCACACCTGTTGCTCCATGATGAAGTCCATCGTCTCGATGGGGGTCGTCCCGTCGAAGAGCGTCACGGAATGCGGTCCGACGGTCAAGCTGTAGGTATACTCGGTCGTGTCCCCATTGTCCCAGAGCACGCCCGTGGCACCCGAACAATCCGTGAGCAGTACTGAGGCCGTGCCTGACGTATCCGGCCAGAGTGGATGATAGCGGTACACGCCGCACTGTGCCGCAGCCGTACCAAAGGCCAACCCGAGGTTCAGTACTAAGAGCGTACTGCGGAGTGGTGTCACTCGTACAGGATGATATGGGTGGTTGACGTCCGTGGATGGAAACGGTTGCCTTTTCGCAAGACCGTTCAGGAGATCATCGTGGCCTCCATCCACCGCGGCCAATCCAGGTACCACTTCTCCACCGGTCGGCTCAACGCTTGGATGCCCGGATCGACCCCATCTCGCGCAGGCGTGTACGCGCGCGTGGGCATTACCGCGCATGGGGTCAGGCACACGCGTGGTTGCTCGCGCCCAAGAGAGGGGCGTGGTGCAGCGGGTCGCGCCGATCTTATCCACGCATATCTTTCGGTGTCGAGCAGACCATCGAGCGCCTATGCGGTCAACAGCACACCGATGCCGATCGAGATACGCGAAGTAGTGGTGAGGGCGGAGGTAGGCCCCGAACCGCCGAACGTGCCGGACAACACCCCGGTGGAGTTGCCCACGATGCACGTGGGTGGCGGGCCTGTGGAGGTGCCAGAACTGCTGATCAGGGCGCGGGTCGGCCCTTATGATAGCGGACACGCATGGGTGCTGCCGGAGCTGTTCATCGTTGCCCGGATCGGCTCGGATGGCGGTACGGCGCCGGTGCAAGTGCGCGAGCTGGTCGTTCGTGCGGCGATACCGTCCTCGAACACCTTCGCCCGGCGTGTTCCTATCACGGTGCAGGCCCCATCGTTCAGCGCGCTGCTCGGTTGTTACGCGGACTACGTGTCCATGCCCAAGCCTTGCACGAACCCCCGGGCCAGCAACCAATGCGCCGTGCGGCTGAGCACAGCGCTGGCGCGTTGCGGGTTCCCGATGGAAGCGTTCCCGGACCGCCGGCGCATACACAGGCCGGCACGTTGTCGGATACAGGTGCCGCACGTGCTGGGCGCGCAGGAACTGGAGGAGTTCCTTCGATCCCGGATGACGGGGGTATCGGTCCATGGCCGGCATGGCCGTAGTAGCGCACTGCAGGACTTACGTGGCCGCAAGGGGATCGTGTTCTTCGACCGAGTGAACGGGCGCACGGACCACATCGACCTGTTCGACGGGGAGAAGATCCAGAACGAAGTGCTCTATGGCGCGGCCAACGCCGGAACCGCAGGCTACTTCGAGCGCGCCAAGCGCATCACGTTCTTCGAACTCGGCTGACCGGGCCATGCACCTACCCGTGGGTCAGGATACATGATGCCCGGCATGGGACCGACCCGGTAGCCCATCCGGCCGCTAACGTTGCGAACAGGTAAGCCGCCGGCTGTTCCGGGCATTATCCCACTGGCGCGAGCCACCGTGTGGCGGGCGATGAACAGGACGGGATGCACAGGTAGCCCATCCGTTAGGCGCGGCCGAAAACCGAGTGCAATCGGGCCTGAAAGCGGAAGAGGCCCAACGGCCTATCCGGCCATCGCCGGGCTGCCGCTGAACCTCTCCAACGCACCAGGAGCAATAGTGCGCAATCCGAATTTATCCGGTCGGTCCACACCCCGGTCGTTGAGTTGTGAACCTGTGTTGATGATCGCTCATCTGTGGTGGCTTCCCCCACTTTGGCACCAGCATCCGCGCTAGAAGCTATCCGAAGATCGTTGTTGGAGGCGAGCCTTTGGCATTTCGCGACCAGCCAAGGGGCGAACCCCGCGCATAGCTGGACGATCTGTAAGGGTTGAAGCAACTGCTTCATCCCGGTCCTTCGGTGGCCGGATGGTCGCGAAAGACCCCGGCGGAGCCCAACGGATGTTCATCAGATGGCTTTCAGTGTTCTCTGCTGACATGTAACAACGCATGTGCGTTGTCGCTCGCCCGAGAAGGGAAGAGCTCATTCCGGTAGTGCCCGAGCACACAGCTGCACGAACAGCTAAGCCGCCATCCGGAAATGCACCTTGGTCCATATCAGTGCGTTCACCCAGGCGTACAGGCCGAATTGAAGGAAACCCGCGAGCGCGGAGAAGCGGGCCATGTAAGGG
Source organism: uncultured Chryseobacterium sp. (assembly GCA_964649165.1). Lineage (GTDB taxonomy): Bacteria > Bacteroidota > Bacteroidia > Flavobacteriales_F > PHOS-HE28 > PHOS-HE28. The sequence goes on along the minus strand of CAZYPC010000004.1, from coordinate 85,259 downwards.
AGCATGTGCCTGATGCGCACCAACTGTGGGTTGTCCTGCAAGGTCGCGTCGTCCGAAAGTGCACGTGCTTGCACGTCCAATTCAGCAGCCTGGATGCTGATGGCGAAATAGATGAGCACGGCAGCAACCACGGCCCAGATCACGCCCGCCAGGAAAACGGCGCGCTTCACCCGGCCTTTGGTCGCCTGCGGGTTCCTTACCAGCGTGGCACGGCCCGCAAAATGCCCGAGCACAACGAACGCCGAGAAATGTAGCAGGGCCAGTCCCACGAAGTTGTCCACCAAGCTGCGATCCATGAATGCCCACCACCCCACGCACGTGAGCACCACAATGGTGAGCGTGATCCGGATGTAGGCCAGGGATAGCATCACCAGACTCAGGCCCAACATCATCAGGACCATGATGAAGAACATGGCGATGTAGGCGGCGAAGAAGGCCATGGTAGATGATCAGTTCCGCGCAAGATGCGCAAAAACACACCCCTTTGCCGGTACAAGGCCTTGCGCTGATCCACATCGCGCGCATTCACTGGTGTGCGGGGCTGTCGCCTTCCACTTGTCGGTTTGCAGCGTAATGTGACCAAGATCCCGTCGACACCATGGGATCCCGTAGTTGTTCCGTCGACCCGCGAAGCGCAAGTATCTCCGCCCCCGTGCAGTTCCTTTGTACACGGCCCCCGGCCATCCCTATGCGGCTTGTGCTTGTACTACCGAGCTTGTGCGCCCTGTGGGCCGGCCCGCGCGCATCCGCGCAGGAGCACCCCTTTCTGGGCGCGTATGAATTGACGAAGCTTGAAGGCCGCGTGCGCATCTCGTGGACCATCCTGGGCGGCAGTACATGCAACGGCCAGGATGTGGAGCGTTCGCTGGACGGCCTCTCTTTCGCCTCCGTGTACCGCGTGGAGGGCATCTGTGGCAGCGTTTCCGAGCCGGTGCCGTACGCGTACGTGGATGTGGCCCCGCCGGAACTGAGCGTACTGTACTATCGGGTGAAGTTGGGGCTGGATGGGTACAGCTCGGTGAAGTCCATCACCTTCGACCAGATCACCACCACGGACCAGCGGTTCTATCCATCACCAACAACGGGTACCGCGACCTTGGTGCTGCGGGTCGCCTCGGGCACGCCGGTGAGCTTGCAGGTGTGGGATGCGACCGGGCGGGTGGTTCTGGAACGCGCCGGCCTCAGTGGGCCCTTCATCCCGTTGGATGTTTCGGGGCAACGTTCCGGTGCCTATACCTACCGTGCGACGACCGCGAGCCGGTCTTACACGGGGCGCTTCGTGAAGGAGTAGACCGCTTCCTATTGCGCGCGGAGCGTCTGCGCCCCGGATGCAACCGCCCAGCCTTGCAAAGCGTCCTACAACCGCTTATCACCCCATGGAACGTTCTTGCCTGCTCGCCCTCCTTTCGATCGCGCTGCTGCGCAGCTCGGCGCAATTGATGGTCTATGGCGTGGGCGACCCCGCTTCTGCGGCGATCACCCACTTGACCGGAGCGAACGTGGAGCTCTCGAACGCCTTCAGCCAGACGATCGATCCGCAGCAGGTGGGGGTGTTCAGCGATAGCACGGCGAGCATCGGGCTGGATAGCGGGCTGGTGGTGAGCACCGGGCTCATCTACGGCTTGATGGGCCCGAACACGATACCGAACATGACCATGGGCGGCGGCTTCGGGGCGTATGACGCGGACCTGTTGACGATGTGCGCGCTGTACCCGGCTTCGATGTACGACCCGGGCATCCTGCAGATGGACCTGGTACCGGCGGGGGACACACTGGAGATCACCTACGTGTTCGGTTCGGAGGAGTATGACGAGTACGCGTGCAGCGACAAGGACGACCGGATGGCGTTGTTCCTGAGCGGCCCTGGGCTGAGCGGCCCGTTCTCGCAGGGGGCGGCGAACATCGCGACCCTTCCGGCAACGGGCCTGCCGATCTCCGTGAACACGCTGAACCGCGGCATGAGCGGATCCGAGGGCAGCCTGGCGCTCTGCGGCATGAACCCGGACTGGCTGGCGGACACGATCTATTACATCAACAACGACCTGGGGTACGGCACACAGCTGGATGGCTATACCGTGGTGCTCACCGCGCGCGCCGTCGTAGTGCCGGGCATGATGTACCATTTGAAGATCGCCATCACGGACGTGAACGACGGGAACTTCGATTCGGCGGTGTTCCTTCCCGAAGGCGCCATCCGCTGCACGGACCTCTCCACCGCGTTGGTGCCACCCGCCGGCCCCGATCCCTGTTTCCGATACGACCCGAACTCGGGCACCATCCAGCTTCAGGCTCCTCGCTCCGGCCCCGGTGCGATGCTGTTTGAAGTATTCGACGCCACCGGCCGTCTGCTGCAACATACCACCGCCAACAGCGCTGGTCCAACGCGGAGCGCGCGACTGGAACGCATTTCCCCAGGCGTGCTGCTCGTACGCGCCAGTTGGCCGGGCGGGGTGCTCGCGGGGCGATTGTTCGTGCCCTGACATCCTTGATGGGGCAGGCGGGGAGATACCGCCCCAACGCTACACTTCAAGTGATACTTGAATACCGGGAACAGGGGTGATCACTACCGGTCTGTCGCCTTTCAGACGGCCTTCGTCGCGAGTATTTGGTCCGCTCGTCTGTTTTCTTCTGTGAATGTTGTTGCAAAGGTCGGATCCGCATCGATCTTTGCGCCCATGGCGAAGAAGAACCAATCCGAAAAAGACGGTATGTCCCTGCCCGGCGCTTTCCAGCGCATGTTGCAGCAACCGGACATCTGGGGCCCGCTGAAGCTGGCCAAGCAATCGATCCTGAACATGCGTGTGCGGATGAACAAAGGCGATCATCCGACGCGCGACCTGATGCATGACTGGCTGGGTCGCGCAGGCTGGAAGTGCATGGTGGAGGAAGTGTGGGGCCCCGGCCCTAAGTGGAAGCCGAAGGCACCGGTAGGTCGTGGCCGCCCGAAGGGCAGCGCGAAACCCGCGAAAGCCTCGAAGCCTTCCCCGAAAAAGGGGAAGAAAGGCAAGAAGCGCTGATCGCTTGACCCATTGTGCGACGCCCCGTGGCTCCAGGCCCCGGGGCGCCGTCATTCCATACGGCAGGATCCCGAAGACACGGGAACTATCGGGGGCGGACCATGAGCAAGGTGCTGGTGGAGTCCACTTCGTAGTCCCTAAGCGTGGCGATGTTGAGTTGTACAGCGCGGCCCTGGACGGCCCCGTTGAGCTCATAATACAAGCTGTCGTCCGTGCGGCGACTGTGGCTGAAGTCGACATCGAAGCTGTCCATTCCTGCTCGCAGAGCGGCCAGATCGAGCTGCAAGGTCTTCAAGGCTTCCTCGGCTTGCGGTGTGGCCCGCACGAGCGTGCTCTTCATGCGCAAGCGGACACGTGCATCCGGGGCCCAGGCGGTGTTGGTGCAGCTCTTTCCGAAGATGGCGAATGACAGCAACGTTCCCAGGCCCAATCCCAGGATGAACAGGCGTAGGCGTCGTCCGAAGGTCATCTCGTGACGGATCAGAACGCCGCGAGGAGAATGTCCAGATCCTTGTACGGCAATCGGAAGGCTTCGCTGAGGACCTCGCTGGTGAGCGCACCATTGAAGAGGTACACCCCATGACGCAGGCCGAGGTCGCGCTTGATGAGCTCTTCGAACCCACCCACGTCGCCCATGCCCAGCAACAAGGGCGTGAAGATGTTGGTGAGGGCGTAGCTGGCGGTACGCGGCACGCGGCTGGCGATGTTGGGCACGCAATAGTGCACCACGCCGAACTTCTTGAACACCGGGTCGCTGAGGTTGGTGATGCGGCTGGTCTCGAAGCAACCGCCGCGATCGATGCTCACATCCACGATCACGGCGCCGTTCTTCATCTCCCGCACCATGTCCTCATTCACCACCATGGGCGTGCGGCCATGCTCGGGGCGCAGGGCGCCCACGGCCACGTCGGCCTGTTGCAAGGCCCGCCGGAGTTCGTCCGGCTGGATGACGCTGGTATAGATGCGCTGCGCCAGGTCGCTCTGTAACCGGCGCAGGCGATAGATGCTCTTGTCGAAGACCTTGACACTCGCGCCCAGACCGAGCGCCGCACGCGTGGCGAACTCACCGACGGTGCCGGCCCCGATGATGACGACCTCGGCAGGCGCTACACCGCTGATACCGCCCAGCATGAGGCCGGGACCGCCCTTGTCCATGCTCATGTATTCAGCGGCGATCTGCACACTGGTGTTCCCAGCGATCTCGCCCATGGCCCGGATTATCGGGTAGATCCCCTCGCGGTCCTTGATGAAATCCCAGGCGACCGCGGTCACCTTCTTGTCCATCATCTTGCGCAGCGTGTCCTTGGGCTGCGTGGTCATCTGGAGCGCGCTGATCAGGATCTGCTTCGGGCGCAGCATGTCGATCTCGGGCTGCCCGGGCGGAGCGACCTTGAGGATGAGGTCGGCTTTGAACACCTCCTCGGCGCTCTCCGCGAGCATGGCACCAGCCTCGGTGTAGTCGTTGTCCTGGAACTGTACGGCCTCCCCCACCCCGCGCTCCACCACCACGTCGTTGCCACGGCCGACGAGCACGGCGACGCTGGAAGGCGTGAGCGGTACGCGATGCTCCTGGAACGTGGTCTCCTTCGGGATGCCGATGAAGAGGTTCTTGCCGCGCGTACCTACGGCCAGGGCCTGCTCCTGGGGGGAGAGGGCGACCTCGCGCGCGAGCTGTTTCAGCAATTCGGAACTGGTGCTCATAGGGCGAGTTCTACGGTGCGGTCACCGGACGCGGCCAGTTTCATGCGCACGCGCACGACATCGGGGGGCAGGAGGTTCTTAGCCAGCTCGGGCCACTCCACGAAGCAGTACTTACCACTGTCCAGGTATTCAGTGAACCCGATGCCGTCGAGTTCGGCCGCGTCCTTCAGGCGGAACAGGTCGAAGTGATAGACCGCTTCGTCGCCGACTGTGCGGTACTCGTTCACGATGTTGTAGCTCGGACTTCCCGTGCTCTGCTCCACGCCGAGCTCATCGCACATCGCCTTGATCAGGGTGGTCTTGCCCGCTCCCAGGTCGCCCTGGAAGACGAAGACGCGGCGGTTCTTACAGGCGTTGAGCATCGCGGCGGCCAGGTCGGCCGCCTCCTCAACGTGGTGCATCTGCATGATCGTGCTCATCCTGGTGGAAGCGGAAAGCGGGTCCGTTTCATCGCGGTTTCAACTGGATCACCGGCACAAGCATCTCTTCCATCGAGATGCCGCCATGCTGGAAGGTGTTCCGGAAGAAGTTCACGAAGTGGTTGTAGTTGTTCGGGTAGACGAAGTAGAAGTCCCGCTTGGTGAACACGTACACGGTGCTCACATTGGCGCGGGGGAGAAGTGCCTTGGCGGGGTCCTTCACCGCGAACACGTCCTTCGCCTCGTAGGTGAGGTTCTTGCCGTGCTTGTAGCGGAGGTTGGTGTTCGTATTGCGGTCGCCCACGACCTTGCTCGGTTCGGTCACCCGCACGGTGCCGTGGTCGGTGGTGATCACCACACGGCAGCCCTTTTCGGCGATGAACTTCAGCATGTCCAGCAACGGCGAGTGCTCGAACCAGCTTTTCGTGAGCGAGCGGTAAGCGGGTTCGTCCTCGGCGAGCTCCCGGATGATCTCCATCTCCGTGCGGGCATGGCTGAGCATGTCCACGAAGTTGTAGACGATCACATTGAAGGCGTTGCCCATCAGGGTGTGCATGCTCTCGGCGAGCTTCTTCCCGGCGGCGATGTTCGTGATCTTGTGGTAGCTGTGCTTCACGCCCTTGCCCAGCCGCTTCAGCTGATCAGCGAGGAACTCATCCTCGTGCGCGTTCTTGCTGCCCTCCTCGTCCTCGTTGATCCACTTCCCGGGGAAGCGCCGCTCGATATCGGCGGGCATCATACCGGCGAAGAGGGCGTTGCGCGCGTATTGGGTGGCCGTGGGCAGGATGCTGTAGAACATGCCCTGCTCCTCCACCTTGAAGTACTCGTTCACGATGGGCTCGATCACCCGCCACTGGTCCAGGCGCAGGTTGTCGATGAGCACCATGAAGAGCGGTGGCTGCGACTCGTCGATCAGCGGGGCCACCTTCGCTTTGAAGACCTGGTGCGATTGCAGCGGCGCGTCCTTCGCGTTGCCGCTCAGCCAGGTGAGGTAATTGTTCTCTACGAAGCGGGAGAAGAGGTCGTTCGCCTCGGCCCACTGGCTGCGCAGGATCTCGGCCATGCTCTGGTCCGGGTTCGCGCTCAGCTCCAGTTCCCAACGCACGAGCTCGTCGTACAGTGTGATCCAATCCGCAGCGTTCAGCCGGTCGCTCAGGCGCATGCCGAGACGACCGAAGTTCTGCTGGTAGCTGGTGTTGGTCTTCTCGCTCACCAGCCGCTTGCCGTCCAGGTGTTTCTTCAGGGCGAGCAGGATCTGGTTGGGGTTCACGGGCTTGATCAGGTAGTCGCTGATCTTGCTGCCGATGGCCTCCTCCATGATGTGCTCTTCCTCGCTCTTGGTGATCATGATCACCGGCGTGCGCGGGGCCATGCCCTTGATGCGCTGGAGCGTTTCCAGGCCGCTCAGTCCGGGCATGTTCTCGTCCAGGAAGACGATGTCGAACTCCTGCTTGCCCACCTGGTCCACGGCATCAAGGCCGTTGTTCACGGTGTTCACGTTGTATCCCTTCTGCTGCAGGAAAAGGACATGGGGCTTCAGCAGATCGATCTCGTCGTCGGCCCAGAGGATGTTCGCGCTCATACGGTTCAGGCTTTTATGTCCGGACGGCCTCGGTCTACGAACCGGGGGTGCCGGAAAAGCCGTCTATTTTCGGTGCGTGAAAATAGGCCCTTTCCACCTCTCCTCTCCGAGCCTTCGGACGGAACAGCGGGACGCCGCGCCGGGCGTGATGATGTGGACCGGTTTCCGCAGTCGGTTGTCGGCCGCCAGTCTGCCGATAGAGCGCTCTGACCACCCCGCCTCAACCGACAACCAACAACCGAGAACCAACCCTTGGCTAGCCGCAGCAAGATCCTGAACGACCCCATCTACGGGTTCATCACCGTGCCCCATCCGGTGGTGTTGCGGCTGATCGACCATCCCTGGTTCCAGCGTTTGCGTTACATCAAGCAACTCGGTCTTTCGCACCTGGTCTACCCCGGAGCGCTGCACACGCGCTTCCACCATGCGTTGGGCGCCATGCACCTCATGGGGCAGGCCATCGGCACGTTGCGCTCGAAAGGTCACGCGATCAGCGATGAAGAGGCGCTCGGCGCGCACATCGCCATCCTCCTGCACGACGTCGGCCATGGCCCCTTCAGCCACACGCTGGAGCACAGCCTGGTGGAAGGCATCGGCCACGAAGGTATCAGCGCGCTGGTGATGGACGCGTTGAACGCCGAGATGGAGGGTGCCCTGTCGACCGGCCTGGCCATCTTCCGCAACGAGTACCCGCATCACTTCCTGCACCAGTTGGTGAGCGGTCAGTTGGACGTGGACCGGATGGACTACCTGAACCGCGACAGCTTCTATACCGGTGTGAGCGAGGGCGTGATCGGCGGCGATCGCATCATCAAGATGCTGGAGGTGGTAAACGACCCCGAGGCACCAGGTTTGCGGAGCAGATTGGTCGTGGAGGAGAAAGGTATCTACAGCATCGAGAAATTCCTCGTAGCGCGGCGGCTGATGTACTGGCAGGTGTACTTGCACAAGACCGTCGTGGCCGCCGAGTGCATGTTGCAGGAGGCGCTTCGCCGGGCACGCACGCTGGCCTCCGTGGGAACTCCCGTCTTCGGTTCGCCCCCATTGCGCCGATTCCTGGCCGCAGCGCACACGCCCAAGGACTTTGAAGACCCAGCTGTCCTGCGCGATTTCCTGAAGCTGGACGACCATGACATCATGGGCGCGGTTAAGGTCTGGGCCGAACACCCGGACAAGGTGTTGAGCCATGTGTGCAAGGACCTGGTGGAGCGGCGTACCTATCGCATACGCATGCAGGACAAACCATGGGACCCGCAGCGCGTGGCGGATCTCAAGCAGGCCGTGGCGAAGAAACTTGCTGTGCCACTGGAGGTGTGCGACCACTTCGTGCTCACGGACCGCATCGAGAACAATGCGTATGACCCTACACAGAACCGCATCGAACTTCTGTACAAGGACGGCTCGTTGCGCGACATCGCCGAGGCCAGCGACAATTTGGGCATACAGGCGCTGAGCCGGCCCGTGGAGAAGTGGTACCTGGCGTGGCCGCGGTGGATGGAGGCGGAGTGGTTTGGGGTATAGCGTGCGCCACTGGGCGGATCGGTTCCCACTTCGCACAGTTGCAGCACAGCTACGCCGAGATCAGAGCTGGCCATCGCGGTTGAGCGAAGATATTGACAGCTTCACGCACAAAGGAGATGGCCTCAGTTGCGCGACTACGATCTTGCCGGCGGATCAATCGGGGCAAGCCGTGAGTCGCGCGAGATGGAGGTGCGTCTGCAGCCGCCGGTCCGCCGGCTTCAGCCCTTCCTCCTTCTCCGCATCTCCGCCAGTATCAACCCCAGCTCCCGTCCCGTCTGCCCACGCGCGCTGGTGTTCTCGTTCGCGCGGCGCAGGAGGTAGGGCATCACTTCGCGTACCGGTCCGTAGGGAACATACTTGGCCACGTTGTAGCCGGCGGCCGCCATGTTGTAGCTGATGTTGTCGCTCATGCCGAGGAGCTGTGCGAACCACACGCGGCGGTCGTTCTTCGCCAGGCCGCGTTCGGCCATGAGGCGGGCCATGAGCAGGGTGCTCGCTTCGTTGTGCGTGCCCACGCACACTGCGACACGGTCGAAGTGTTCGGCGCAGAAGCGCAAGGCGTTGTCGTAGTCGCGGTCGCTCGCCGCCTTGTCCGGCTGTATCGGGTCGGGGTATCCTTTCTCGGCGGCGCGTGCACGTTCCTTTTCCATGTAGGCGCCGCGCACCAGTTTCACACCGAGGTAGTAGTTGCCTTTTTCCGCTTTGGCCAGCGCGGCGCGCAGGAAGTCCAGCCGGTCGTGCCGGTAATGCTGGATGGTGTTGTACACGATGGCGCGCTCCCGGTTGAAGCGCTCCATCATCCGCTCCACCAGCTCGTCGATCGCGGGCTGTATCCAACTTTCCTCGGCGTCCACCAGGATGGGTTCGCCGGCCTCGTATGCGGCCTGGCAGAGCCGGAGCATGCGGGCTTCCACGCGCGACCACTCCACGGTTTCCTCCGATGTCAAACGCCCTTCGCTCTTCTTTTCCAGCAGGGCGAAGCGGGAGATGCCCGTGGGCTTGAACACGCTGAAGGGGATCTCTTTGTGCTGCTTCGCCGCGTCAATGGTGCGCAGGATCTCCTCCACCGTATGGTCCAGCGTTTCCTCGTCCTCCTGGCCCTCCACGCTGTGGTCCAGGATGGTGCCCACGCCGCTCTTGGCCAGGCGCGCCGCCGTGTGGAGACTTTCCTCGATGGTCTCGCCGCCGACGAATTGCTTGAAGATGGTGGCCTTCACCGCCCCGGTGATGGGCAGGCGCAAGGTGAGCGCTGCCTGGGTGGCCCAGCTCCCCAAGGCCGTTACCGTGGGGTTGCCGATGATGCGGAACAGCTGCTGCGCCCGCCACAGGTCGCGGTCGCTCTTGTGGGCGAAGGCGATGCGCGTATCGCCCAGGTCGGGCAGGTTGTGCACAGGGGGTGGGGGAGCGGTACTCATCCGGGAGGCCAAAGGAAAGGAGAGGTGGGTCAATCAGCGGATGTGCCGATCAGCGGATGGGCGGATGGGATGGTGGGCAACGTCAGCTCCTTGGCACATCCGCCCATCCGCTTATCGGGAACTCGTTCCTTTGGCGATAGTGGAACGCACATGACGAAGTCGCGCCTGGGGACGGAGGAGTTCAACGCCGGGGAACATCCAGTGCGCATCGGGGATGGCGCCTTGGTGGCCTTGGAGCGCGCGCTGGCCCGCGACCTGCGGCCCTCGCAGGGCTTCATCCTCGGCGACGAGAACACCCTGCGCCTGTGCTACGGCGAGCTCATCGCCCATGTGCCCGCCCTCACCGATGCGCAGACCATCGAGGTGCGCAGCGGCGAGCGCAGCAAGGACATCGACGTGTGCCGCGCGCTCTGGAGCCACCTGGCCGAGCGGGGTGCCGACCGTACCGCCCTGCTGGTCTGCCTCGGCGGCGGAGTGGTCACTGATCTGGGCGGCTTCGTGGCTGGGGCCTACATGCGCGGTATCCGCACGGTGCATGTGCCCACCACCCTCATGGGCATGGTGGATGCGGCCATCGGCGGCAAGACGTCCATCGACCACGCCGGCATCAAGAACCTGGTCGGCCTCTTCGCGCCGCCGCTGGCTACGTATGTGTATCCGCCCTTCCTCCGCACCCTGGGCAAGCGGGAGCTGCTGAACGGCGTGGCCGAGATGGTGAAGCACGGCCTCGTGCGCGATGCCGCCCATTGGAACGCTGTGCGCCGCGCGGCGCTGCACGACATGAACGCGCTGGGCCCCCTCATCACCCGCAGCGCTGCGATCAAGGCCGCCGTGGTGGCGGAAGACCCCCGCGAGAACGGCCCGCGCAAGCTGCTGAACTTCGGCCATACCATCGGTCACGCGGTGGAAGCGTTCGCCCTGGAAGGTCCCCAACGCAGCCTGTTGCACGGGGAGGCCGTCGCCATCGGCATGGTGTGCGAGGCCTGGCTCAGCTGGCGCCTGGGCCATCTGGACCGCGAGAAGATGGATGCCATCCAGGAGCATCTCCTCGGGCTGTTCCCGCCCTTCCTGGTGCAGGCCACCGACCACCACCGCGTGATCGAGCTCATGCGCAGCGACAAGAAGAACCGCGAGGGCGGGTTCCGCTTCACGCTGCTCACCGACATCGGCCGTGCCCAGGTGGATGTGCCCGTGACCGCCGCACAGGCCGCCGACGCGCTCGACCACTACCGATTGCTCGCCCACGATGCCCGACAGGCTGACCATCACGAGACCTGAGCGACCCATCGATGCCGCGGTCGACCTGCCCCGCTCGAAGAGCGTGGCCAACCGCCTGCTCGTGCTCGCCTCGCTGGCAGGTGACCTGAACGCGGTGAAGGAACCCGGTGATGCGGAGGATACGCGCCTGCTACGCAACCTGCTGCGCGACCGGCCCCGCGTGATGCACTGCGGCATGGGAGGCACCGTCTTCCGCTTCCTGCTCGCCTGGGCCGCGGTGCGCGAGGGCAAGGAGCACATCATCACCGGCGACGCCCGTCTGTTGAAGCGGCCGCACCAACCCCTGGTGGACGCCCTGCGCCTGCTCGGTGCGGATATCGAGGCGGTGGACAACGGCTACCGCGTGCTGGGTAAGCGGCTCACCGGCGGCACCGTGGTCATGGACGCGCCCCTCAGCAGCCAGTTCATCAGCGCGCTCCTGCTCATCGCACCGCTCATGACCAACGGGTTGTACCTGCGCTGGACCGGCACCCGCCTCAGCGAGCCGTACGTGCTCATGACGATGCTCGCCTTGGAGAGCTTCGATGTGCCGCCCGTGGTGGACCACGACGGCATCCGCGTGCGCGCCCGGCCCCTGCGCGCCACGGAACGCACGGTGCCGCCGGATTGGAGCGCCGCGTCCTTCTGGTTCGAGGTGGCGGCGCTTTCAGGGAACGCTCGCATCCTCCTGCGCGACCTGCATCGCGATCGCTGGCAGGGTGACGAGGCCGCCTGCCAGCTTTGGAAACCCTGGGTGCGCACGGACAGCACCGCCCGTGGGGTGGTACTTGTATCCGAACGCTCACCCGGTTTCGGGGATGGGCGCCAGGAGCTCAGCTTCAACCTGCGCAGCCATCCCGATCTTTTCCAGCCGCTGGCCTTCACCTGTGCCGGTCTCGGTCAGGCGGCACGCTTCACCGGCCTGGAGAACCTGCATGTGAAGGAGACGGACCGGATCGCCGCTGTTATCGATGCGCTCGGCCAGCTGGGCATACGCCCCGAACTCCCGGAGAACGGCTTCGTCCTGCCATTTTCCGATCATCCGATCCGCCCATCATCCGATCGTCCGTTCAACACCTTCGGCGATCACCGCATGGCCATGGGCCTGGCACCACTGGCGCTCAGATCCGGTAGTATTTCGCTGGAACAGCCCGGCGTGGTGGTGAAGAGCTATCCCGCGTTCTGGGAGGACCTGGAGCGCGCGGGGTTCCGAACGGAGTGAGCCCTTCCAACCGTCTTCAGCAGGTGGTTCATCGGATGCCGTGATCACGGGATCCTTCCTACCTTCATCCGACCAACCCACCACATCATGCGCCTCTTTTCCTGCGCCTGCTCCATGCTGCTCTTGTGCATCACGTCGGCGGTGCATGCGCAATTCGGGCCGGAGCATCTCATTCTTGCGGGCGACCAACCCGCGTATCTGTCCGTCATAACCGTGGCCGACCTGGACGGTGATCTGGACAACGACCTGGTGGTGGGCCGGGGCAACGGCTTCGGCCGGATGATCAACCTGGACGGGCTCGGGAACTTCGGCCCGCTGGACACGATCAGCGACGAAGCCATCGACGTCTCGAACAGCCCTCTCGGCATCGCGGATATGGACGGGGATGGTGATGCGGACCTCGTTGTGCATGATATCTCCGGTCAGCAGTTGTTGCTGTTCTCCAACGATGGTGCGGGCTCCTTCGGTGCTCCGGTGGCGGTGGCCAATACGGCACCGTTCGGCTATATCGCCGAAGTGCTCTGCGCTGACATCACCGGCTCTGACCTGCCGGAGATACTGATCCTTGTTGACGGAACGGTGCGTTGGTACGTGAACGAGTCGGGCGCCTTTCCCACGATGGATTCGCTCGTGCACACGGCTTCCCCCTGCAAGATGTTGTTGCTGGGCGATGTGGACCTGGATGGTGATCTGGACCACACCGTGTCCGGCTCCAACAGCCACTGGTATGTGGGCCTGAACGGTGGGGACGGGACCAGCTGGACCAGCGTGCCGCGGCCTGACATCCCCACCGGAGGGTACAGTTTCGGACATTCCCTCATCGACGTGGACAATGATGGGGACCTCGACTTCGTGGATGGCATGAACAGCGTGTCCTGGGCGGAGAACCGGGTGACCGATAACGGCGTTTGGGATGAATACATCATCCACCCCATCGCCTTCAGCACGAACGAAGGCGCCGCTTGGAGCGCACACGCAGGGTGCGCTCCCTTCGCCAGCGTTTTCTGGACCCCGTGGCCCTACTCGCAGCCCGTCCGCTGGTCGCATTACGCGGCGACCCTGGGTGCCTTCACCGATCCGATAGAACTCACCGACCTGCCCACCATCGGTGATGCCCGGATGTACTTCGGCGACCTCGACGGGGATGGCATCCAGGACCTCATCAGCACGGAGGCGGATACGCTCAGGTGGTACACCAACCAACTTTCCGGTATCGTGGACGCGCCGCCGCTGGTCGCGTTATGCGCCTCCACGGGCCCCTATCTCCTGCCGGATGGAACGCCGGCCGGCGGCGACTGGTACGGTCCGTGGGTAGAGGCGAACGTCTTCGATGGGGCGTCCGCACCACCAGGTGACTACTCGCTCTCGTATGTGGTCGTGGACAGTTTTCTCTGCGTGTCCTTGACGAATGAACCGCTGACGGTATATCCGCTGCCTGAGGCGAGCATCCTCAGCGCAGGGCCTTTCTGCTCGATCGCGCAGGAGGGTACCATCATCGCTTCGACGGAGGGTGTTTTCGGCGGCGCCGCAACGGGAACGGGAACGACGGGTATCGTGCAACCCGAGCTGCTGGGCGTGGGGCAGCATATCTACACCTTCGCTGTGACCGATGTGAACGGATGCACCACGCTGTTGACGGATTCCTTCTCCGTGGAGATCTGCGGGGGCTTCGTGGACAACAGCGCACCGACTACGGTGCGCATCGCGCCCAACCCGACCGAGGGGTCCTTGAACGTTCTCCTGCAGGCGAGCAGCGCCGCGGAATTGCGTTTGCTGGACGGACTTGGTCGCTGCGTGCTCGCCGAGCGTATCACCGTGGGCACGGCACGCTTCGCCATCGAGCACCTGGCCAAGGGGGTCTACCAGGCGTTCTTCCTCTTCGCGGATGGAACGAAGCGGCGTGTGCAGGTGGCTCTGAGGTAAGGAGACACGCGGGTCCTTTGATTACCTTTCAGTCCGTTGCGTTGCTCGTATCCATGAGAAGGTGCCACACCATTCTCTTTTCGCTGGTGGTCCTGAGTTCGTTCGGCCAGTCCTTCCTGACGAATGGCGAGATCCACGACTACCAGGTCGGTGATGTCTTCCAGGCCGAAGGTCAGAGCACGAACGTCTGGGGTCAGTCCCAACCTCCGGGTATTTATACGGATACGGTCCTCCTGCGCGAAGAAGTGGATGGGGGCGCCGGCATCCGCTATGTGATGAGACGCTGGGCAGCGGTCTACCAGTTCTTCCCGAACCCGCCGTTGGTGACCACCCACATCGATACGCTCATCGTTGCGGACCTCGATGAGGCCCCGACGATGCCCTTTGAATTCTGCGGTCAGGTGGATTCCGTCGATATCTACAACCCGCAATGCGGCCTCGCACGCTGGTGGCGTTTCGGCAGTGAGGATACCTGCGAGGTGGACCAAAGTGCGAGCTGCTGGTACTATCAGGGATGCGGGGGACCGTACTTCAGTATCTTCAGCGAGGATGCGGGTTCGATGTCCTACGAGCTCATTTACTACCAAAAAGCGGGTGTGGAATGCGGCACCTTTTGGGATGTGCCCATGGCGGTGGCCCCAGGAGCGGCTGCAAGCACCGTGCATATCCGTCCGAACCCGGCGACAAGCTGGGTCAGCGCGACGGGTATCGGGCCGCATGGCGCGGTCGTTCTCGATGCCTTCGGACGGCGCGTTGGCCGATGTTCCCAGGAAGGCGCGATGGACATCACGAACCTGCCACCGGGCACGTATTGGGCGGTGGGCGATGATGCGCAGGGAAGGAGTTTCCGCACGCACTTCGTGAAGCAATAGGAGAACCGGAAACCGGCCCTCGGGCCTGTCGCCTGTTCCGGATGAGCATCAAGCACCCGGCTTCGCGTGCAGAGCGCGGTGGCGGTTCAGCACCCTCACTCCTTCACCACGCGCAGTGCGCTGCTCTTATCCTTGTCCGTGATGCGCACGGTGTAGGCCCCAGGGGGAAGTCCGTCGAGCGAGAAATGGTGTTGGCGCACGGCGGACCCCAGGCGTTCGCTCAGCACGATGCGGCCGTCCGTTGCGAGCACGTGCATGTCCGCTGGTCCCGTTCCGTTCCGAGTGAGCAGTACCTCTCCGTTCGTGGGGTTGGGTGACAACACCACACCGTCGTGCAAGGCGTACAGGGCGAGCGCACCGGTGGAGAGTACATCCAGCAAGCTGCTGCCGTGGTTGATGATGGTACTGTCGCCTTGGGTGTAAGTGGAGTAGCTCACCGTGTAAAGGGCCACGGGGATCCCTGCGTGAAAGAAGCTGTACGCGTCGCCGAGCACAAATCCGGCACCCAGTTGCTCATAGTCATCGACATAGCTCCAATGCCTATGCAGCAGCAGGTAATCGGTGAACGTGCCATAGGGCAGGACCAGGGTGCCGTAGCCTACGCAACTCGTCGTGGTTTCCCCATAGCGCGTGCGGTTGTATGTGTCGCTTTCCTGGCACACCATGCTATCCGTGAACGTGGTTCCGTAGGTCAATGGATATATGATGTCCGTGCGCGTGTCCGTGCAGATGGAGTTCACTCCGGGCAAAGCGTAATACCCCAGGTAGTATTCCGCGGTATCCGAGGAAGTGAAAAACCGACCGCCCGACTCCCCTTCGTATTGCTCGGGAGCCGTAGCGCCCGGGAAGTTGAATGCGCCACTCACGGGTGCGGGGTCCACGATGTACATGTCCACGTTCTCCATCCCGCAGGTCAGGCTGGAATAGTGCCACGTGAGACCCTCACCCGTGCTGGGGAATGAGGCGGGGCCACCGGAGAAGCCGCCGTAGGTGAAGCCGGGCATACGCGCCAGTTCTCCACCACTGAACACGGGTTGGGCCAACGCCGGCAGCGCCAGAAGGATGGACAGGGACGAGCTGGCTGTGTAGCGGTGCGATATCATGCGGGCAGGTTGGTTCCAAGACGTTCGAGGCGCACACAGGTTGGCACCGAGGATGGCACTCCTCGAAAGCCCCTGCGAGCACCGGGGCCAGGACCTTTCCCGGATCCGCGGATGGACGCGTCTCCGCGGATGCCGTTCCGGTGCGATCTTGCGGCGATGCGTCGTCTCTCCCGGACAGGCACTTGCGCACTGGCGGTCTTCCTCGCCGGCCTGTCGCATACACAAGGGCCCATCCACATCGACACCCTCGACCTCGCCTTCTCGAAGATCACCATCAACGAAGGGCTCTCGCAGGGCATGGTCAGCACCATCGCGCAGGATCATCACGGCTTCATGTGGTTCGGCACCAAGGACGGCCTCAACCGATACGACGGCTACACCTTCACCGTCTTTCGCCACGACGCGGCCGACAGCACCAGCGTGCGAGAGAGCACCGTCACCGGGCTGCATTGCGATCGGTTCGGAAGGCTCTGGGTGGGCACCGCCACCGGTCTCGATCTCTTCGATGAACGTACGGAGCGGTTCATCCATGTGCCCATCCACGGCCCGAAGGGGGATTGGGGCAGCGTGGTTCACATCGTCCTCGACGACAACGGCGACCTGTGGGTGAGCACCACCTGGACGTTGGTAAAGGTCACATTCGCCACGCCCTTCACCGGCTTTGAGCTGCCCGCGATCACCACCAGCTGGTTCGGCGACGGCTACGCTACCATCGGCCGCACCCGCGATGGCACGCTCTGGGGCAACTTCAACGAGGTCACGTTCCGCATAACACCCAGGCATGGCGCACCGGACGTGGTGGACACCATCGGTACCATCGCCTCTGCCAACGCGAAGGAACAGTTCGGTGCGCTCACCGTGGCGGAGGATACCGCGCGGAACAAACTCTACGGCATATACGAGAACGGCATCGTGGAAGTGGATCCCCGCTCCGGTCGCATGGACTACTTGATCCGGGACGAGAAGCGCCTGAACTGGTTGCAGGCGTTGAACCCGGTGATCGACCGGAAGGGCATGATGTGGCTGTCGACTTTCCAAGGCCTCTACCGCTTTGACCCCTTCAGGCGCCAGATCACCGCGATCCGTACCTCAGACCCGGATCTGCGCCCGTTGATCAGCACCTTGAAATGGACCTACTTCGACCGGACAGGCACCTTGTGGCTCGGAACTTCGGGCTACGGCCTGTTGAAGTACGATCCGCGCATCGAGCGCTTCAACAACCAGGCGAGCGCCAGTGTGCGGGCGCTGGCCATGACGAACGATGAACAGGTGTTGGTGTCGCACTACGACAGCTACCTCACCGTCTTCGATCCGGTCCTCCGACGCTACAGTTTCCGGATCCGCGGCGTGAACGACAAGTGGCCGACGATCGGCGCGAGGCTGATGACGCAATACGCCGACATGACCGTGCAGGACCGGGATGGTGTCTATTGGTCCTTCCTGACCTACGGGGTCCTTGGCCGCTACGATCCCGTGGCGGGCACATTCGAACTGGTGCGAGCGGAACGCGTACCCGGGGAAGCGGACGACGGCTTCCTCTTCCCATTGCACATCGGTATCGACGGTGCCCTCTGGTGCGGCGGCAACCAGGCGTTCTGGCGCATCGACACGCGCACCAAGTCCTGCACTGCTTATCCATGGCCCGTGCCCGTGGTGAACAATCCCTATCCCTTTACTACGACGATCCTCCAGAACGAGGACGGCGTGGTCTGGGTGGGCACGGTGAAAGGTCTGCTGCGCCTCGATCCCGCCACGGGCGCTTGGAAGACCTACGCCCACGACCCCGGGGATCCGGCCTCTCTCTCCACGCCAACGGTCTTCTCCGTCTGCCCTGATCCCGCCGATCCGCTGAACGTACTGTGGGTGGGCACCAACGGCGGCGGCGTGAACCGGTTCGATGCGGGCGCGGAAAAATTCACGCGCATCACTACGCACGAGGGCCTACCGAACGACGTGGTGTACGGCGTGCTCAGTGACGGCCTCGGCTGCCTCTGGATGAGCACGAACAAGGGCATCGCCCGCTTCGATCCCCGCACCGGTGCTTTCCGCAACTTCAATGCGGGTGATGGCTTGCAGAGCGATGAGTTCAACCGCTACGCCTACTGCAAGGACAGCAAAGGCCGGCTATGGTTCGGCGGCGTCAGCGGTTTCAATTGGTTCGATCCGAAGGAACTGGCCGAGGATCCCTCGCCGCTCACCGTGCGCATCACCGGTATCAAGCTGATGAACAAGCCGGTGTCCTTCGGCGTGCAGGGGTCGCCGCTGGAAAGGCCCGCCCATCTGAGCGAGGGTATGACGATACCGTACGATGCGAGCATGGTCACCTTCACCTTCGCCGCCATGGAGTTCAGCGCTCCGGAACTCCACCAGTACCGCTACAAGCTGGATGGTTTCGATCCCGACTGGATCGACGCGGGCACGGACAACAGCGCCATCTACACCAACCTCGATCCCGGTACGTACGCGTTCCGGGTCCGCGCCAGCAACCGCGATGGTATCTGGGACGAGCACGGCACGACCTTCCTGCTCACCGTGCTGCCGCCCTGGTGGCGCACGTGGTGGTTCTATACGTTGTGCGGAATGGTGGTGATCGGCGGTTCATGGCTCTACGTCCGGTCCCTCCGCAGGCAGAAGCTCCAGTTGGAGCGCATGGTGAAGGAGCGCACACACGAACTGAGCCGCGAAAAGGACCGCAGTGAAGAACTGCTGAACAACATCCTCCCGGTGAACGTGGCTACCGAGCTGAAACATCGAGGACACGCTGAAGCGCGCTACTTCGATCAGGTGACCGTGCTCTTCAGCGATTTCAAGGATTTCACGCATGTCAGCGAACAGCTCAGTCCGTCGGACCTGGTGGATGAGCTGAATGTCTGCTTCAACGCCTTCGACCGCCTCATGGAGAAGTACGGCGTGGAGAAGATCAAGACCATCGGTGACGCTTACATGGCGGCCGGTGGTGTGCCGGATCCCAGTGCTGGCACACCGCTGGCGGTGGTGCTGGCCGCACTGGAGATGCAGCAGGTGATGCGCGAACGGCATGCTGAGCGTTCCGCACAAGGCAAGCCTTCGTTCGAGATGCGACTGGGCATCCATAGCGGTCCCGTGGTGGCGGGCATCGTGGGCCGGCGGAAGTTCGCCTATGACATCTGGGGCGACACGGTGAACACCGCCAGCCGCATGGAAAGCACCGGTGAGCCCGGTGAGGTGAACATCAGCGGGGCCACCTACGCGTTGGTGAAGAATGAACCGGACCTGATCTTCGCTCCGCGCGGCAGAGTGCTGGCGAAGGGAAAGGGTGAGTTGGAAATGTACTATGTGCGGGCCCGGTCCATCCGGGACATCGTGGATGCCGCACCCGAAAGACCCGCCGTGGCCGTTGAACCCATACCCATGCCGGCCGGGCTGGGCACGAATGGGCAGGGACCTGTGGAAGAGAAACCAGCGAGGGATGAAATGCCCGGACCATCGCGCACGCTGAACATTCTGCTCGCCGAGGACAATGAATTCAATGCGCTGGTGGCCATAGGGCAATTGGAGAACTGGGCACCCGGTACGCGAGTGACCCATGCGGTGAACGGCGCTGAAGCGGTGGAGGCCGTGCGCAACGGACGCTTCGATCTGGTGCTCATGGATATCCAGATGCCCGAGATGAACGGCTACGATGCTACGCGAGCGATCCGCGCCTTGCCGGGCGACCGGTCAC
>CAZYPC010000004.1:15203-65424 GCA_964649165.1 uncultured Chryseobacterium sp. | reverse complement strand
ATGAACGGCTACGATGCTACGCGAGCGATCCGCGCCTTGCCGGGCGACCGGTCACGCGTGCCCATCATCGCGATGAGCGCCAACGTGATGAAGGCGGAAATGGACCGATGCGCCGAGGCCGGCATGAACGCCTTCGTGCCCAAGCCATACAAGCGCGAGGAACTGATGGGTGCCATCAGGAAGGTGGTCAACGGCGATCAGGGAGCGTGATGGTGCGACCGGCCTTCATCATCTGCGCGTGCGCACTGGCGCTCGTGACCTGTTCACCGGAGGAACACACGCCTTCCGTGCCGCAGGGGCGGCCGATCATACCCGCGAAAGGCCGGATCACCCGGATCGATGCCGCCAATGCTCCCGAGGTCGTTCCGCTCGCACCGGAGAAAGTCGTGAAGGCCGGGCCTTTTCTTCCCGTCGGCGAGGGCACCGGTGAGGCCTTGGCGCATATGCGCAGCTACACCACCGACGATGGTCTGCCGATGGACGACATCATGTGCGCCTATATGGACGGCGACGGCATGCTGTGGTTCGGTACCAACGGTGGCGGCCTCGCGCGCTATGACGGACACGCCTTCGTCAACTTCACCATGGCGCATGGCCTGCCGGACAATGTGGTCATGTCCCTGGGCGGCGATCGTGACGGCAACCTCTGGATCGGTACCAGTACCGGGGGATTGTGCCGTTACGACGGCCACCGGTTCACCGCATTCGATATCGCGGGCGCCACCGGCCTGGACAAGGGCATCATGTGCCTGCTCCATGGCCGGGATGGCGACATGTGGTCGGGCTCGCGCGGGCACGGCGTGTTCCATCATCACGATGGGAAGTTCGATGTGCTCCCCGTCATCCACGCGCAAGGCAGGGACATCGTGCGCGACATGGCCATCGCCGGTGATGGAGCGCTCTGGGTGGCCACGTTCACGGGGGTGGCGCGCTTCAATGGTCGTTCGTTCGAACGCATCATCGCTGCCAACGACTCGCTGAAGGACGTGCGGTCCATGTTGGCGGATGCGGACGGGGGGCTCTGGCTCGGCCGGCGTGCAGGTGTGACACGCTGCGCATATGATGGTCGCGAAGCCCGGGTTTTCACCTTCCCGCTCGTCGTCGGCGAACAGGTATCCGTCAACCAAGTGATCAGCGACGGCGGCGGCGGGTTCTGGGCGGCCACATCGGCTCATGGGGCGATCCGCTTCACGCGGAACGGGGCGGTGGTACCCTCGTCCCGGATCACCACTTCGCAAGGGCTGGGAACGAACGAACTGATGTGCGCGGTGCGCGATCGGCGAGGGGACGTCTGGTTCGGCACGCGGGGGGCGGGCCTCGCGCACCACCGCGGCGATGCGTTCAAATACTACAGGAGCATCAAACCGGTCAGCATGGCCGAAGATCCGGAAGGCACACTCTGGGTCGGGACCGCTGAGGGCGTCGCGCGCTTAGACGGTGCGCGTTTCCACCAGCAGACGCAGGGCTTCGCGGACCACGGTTGGACCTATTCGGTGAGCATCGATCCACAGGGCCGCATCGGCTTTGGACGCAACATGGCTGATCCGCTCACCCACGGCATCAGCTGGTTCGATGGCCGCGATTATCACGTGACCAGCGCGCCCGACGACCGCACCTGGTCGGACATCTTCTGGACCACGCATGACCGGCGCGGGCGACTGTGGGCAGGGGGAAGACGAGGCGCGGAACTTTACGCCGACGAGAAGCGCACCACCTTCACCACTGCGCAGGGGCTCGGCAGCGATCTGGTCTTGTGCATCGTGGAGGGCCGTGATGGAGCGATCTGGGTGGGTACCGATGGCGGCGGGATCTCCCGTATCGACAGTGCATCCGTCACCACTTGGACCACCGCGAACGGTCTGCCGAATAACGTCGTCTGGAGCATCGCCGAGGATGCTGGCGGCACGCTGTGGATCACCACCCTTTCCGGTCTGTGCCGGTTCGATGGGCGGAGTTTCCTGGTGTACACCACCAAGAACGGCCTGCCGAACGACAACGTGAACGCCGTAGCCGTGGCAAAGGAGTGCGACGGCATCTCCAACCAGACATGGAGACCTGCAGGTGACATCCTCATCGGGACGCTCGACGGAATGGCTATGATCACCGGTTGGAAGGATGCTCGTGGGGGAACGCACCCGGTGCGAGCGATGGCAGGTGTGCCGAATGATACCGTAGTGCGCTATGAACCGGTGCTCGAGGTGTACAATACCTCGACCGGGTTCCCCGTGAAGGACGTACAGACGGCCGAGCACGCCCTCTACGAGGACAGCCAGGGCGTGATCTGGATCGCCACCGGCAGCGACAAGACCGGCCTGGTGCGTTTCGACCGGAAGGCACAGCGCACCGATACCGTACCCATTGATGTGCGGCTGCTCAGCGTGTCGCTCAACAACGAAGCCACTTCCTGGTACAGCCTGGACGAACGGGCGGACAGTATC
Organism: uncultured Chryseobacterium sp.; assembly: GCA_964649165.1. GTDB lineage: Bacteria > Bacteroidota > Bacteroidia > Flavobacteriales_F > PHOS-HE28 > PHOS-HE28. The sequence goes on along the minus strand of CAZYPC010000004.1, from coordinate 62,986 downwards.
GTGGTCGCCCAGCAGGAGGCGATGGTCTCCGGTAGCGTGCGAACGAGCGAAGAGCGCGTACGCATGCGCGAACGGTACGCCGGCGTTTCCTTCTCCAGCATCGCACCCTATTTCCCGCTTCCGGAGAACCTTGTCATCGACCATCGCAACAACCGCGTCAGCTTCGCTTTCGTCGGCATCGAAACGGCACGACCCGAGGCGGTGGAATACCAATGGATGCTCGAGGGCTACGATGATGACTGGAGCAAACCCGCACGGGAGAACACGGCCACGTTCGGCAACATCCACGAAGGGGACTACACATTCAAGGTGCGCGCGAAGGGGCCGAACGGTTCATGGAGCGATGAGACCAGCTTCCGGTTCACGGTATCCCCGCCGATGCACCGCACATGGTGGGCGTTCACCCTCTATGCTGTTTCCGCGGTCGGGGCGATCGTGCTCATCATCCGCCGCCGCACAGCAGCATTGCATGGCCAGAAACAGACGTTGGAACGCACCGTGGCAGAGCGTACCGTGGAACTGCGGCAGAAGAAGGAGGAGGCGGATGAACAACGCCAGCGGGCCGAGCTGAGCGAGCGGGCCAAGGAGCAGTTCCTGGCCAACATGAGCCACGAGATCCGCACGCCGATGAACGCCATCATGGGCATGAGCGACATCCTGAAGAACCGGCCGCACCCGCCGGAGCAGGACAAGTTCCTGAACGCAATTACCCAAAGCAGCGAGAACCTGCTGGTGATCATCAACGACATCCTGGACCTCACCAAGATCGACGCCGGGCGCATCGAGTTCGAAGCCGTTCCCTTCGAGCCGCGCTCCGTGATCGGCAACGTGCAGGACATCATGCGCTTCAAGGCCGAACAGAAGGGTGTCGCGGTGGAAGTCGCGGTCGATGATGACGTTCCCATATCACTGATCGGCGACCCCGTACGCCTCAACCAGATCGTGATGAACCTGGCGGGCAATGCCGTGAAGTTCACCGAGCACGGTTCGGTCACGGTAAAAGCGACCAGAAGCGTCGACCCCCAGGGGCGACCCGGATGGATCGCCTTGAGCATCGATGTGATCGACACGGGTATCGGCATCCCCGAAGACCGGTTGGAGAAGATCTTCGAGGAGTTCACCCAAGCTTACAGCGACACCACGCGCAAATACGGAGGCACTGGTCTGGGTCTCACCATCAGCAAGCGCCTCACCGAACTGCAGGCAGGGCGCATCAGCGTGACAAGTGAGCGGGAGAAGGGCAGCACGTTCACGGTGTGCATCCCGTATCCCATCGGTACGGTCTGAACATGCTGCGTATCGGCCTGCCCGCGATCCGGGAACCTTCGACAAAGGGGCATGACTCCGTGGCTGACTGTCTACCTTAGGCGTCCTTGTATCCAGCAGATGAAACAGCCTTTTCTCGTTGTCGGTCTTTTCCTCGTGGTCTTGTTCGGTACACTGCGCCAGTTGCCTGTGCGACCGGTCGCGGGGAACGGTGGTCCCATGAGCAGTGGGAGCGTAGAGGACCGCGATGCGTTGCGCGTGTGGAATGAAGAGCGCCTTCGCGACCCGGTGACCGGTAGCATTCCGGAGGATATCCGACGGAAGGAGCTCGCTTTCGCGCGCCACCTGCCGCGCCGCACTGCCGCCAAGAGTCTCAATTGGACCCAGCACGGTCCGCGCAACCGGGGCGGCCGCACCCGCGCTTTCCGGGTGGACATCACCAACAGCGATGTGCTGCTCGCCGGTTCGGCCACGGGCGGCATCTTCCGCAGCACGGACGCGGGCGCTTCATGGATAAAGACCTCCGCGCCGCTCGACATACAGAATACGAGTTGCCTGGCGCAGGACATCCGCCCGGGACATGAGCAGACGTGGTACTGCGGTACCGGCGAGAACTACGGCGTGGTGAGCGGAACGAGCTTCGAGGCGCTGCTCCCGGGTGATGGCATCTTCAAGAGCACGGACGGCGGCCAGAGCTGGACGATCCTGCCGAGCACGGTGAGCGGGGATGCGCCGGTGTTCGAGCGCAAGGGCGCTTTCAAGCACGTGAACAGCATCGTGGTGGATCCGGTGCGCCAGGACAGCGATATCGTGGTGGCCGCCATTTTCGATGGCCTGGTGCGCAGCAATGATGGGGGCCTTACCTGGCGGACGGTACTCGGTATCGATACCACGAGCACCGCGACGAGCCTGTACACCGAAGTGCGCGTGAGCCCCACCGGCGTCTACTATGCCGCCATCGGTCGCACGGCCCCCTGGCGTGGAGTGTACCGCAGCACCGATGGATTGAACTGGACGAGCATCGGCAGCGTGTATCCCTCGGGTGCAGCCCGCAGCGTGATCGCGATCGACCCACAGGACGAGGACCGCGTGTGGTTCTTCGCCGAGACCCCCGGCGTCGGTGTCCACGGCCACAGCCTCTTGCGCTACACCTACATCAGCGGTGATGGCACCGGAGCCGGCGGGGCGTGGAGCAACCGTACGGCGAACCTGCCCAACGGGACCTGCACGGGCTATTTCGATTTCGATTTCGGCTACATCAATTCGCAGACGAGCTACGACATGTGCATCGCCGTACACCCCACGGACAGCAATACCGTGTTCATCGGGGGCACGAGCGTGTACCGCAGCACCGATGGTTGGAGCACGCCGGATGGATACCGTTGGGTTGGCGGCTACCAATGCGATACGGCCGACCCGAAGAACTATGTATGGCCCAACCACCACCCGGACCAGCATTGGCTCGAGTTCGCCAACAACGACCCCGCCCGCCTGTACAGCACCAACGACGGCGGGGTGCATGTGACCACCGATCCGATGGCCGACAGCATCCAATGGACGGTCCTGAACGATCGGTACTATACTTCGCAGTTCTATACCGTGGCCATCGAGGAAGGCACGGCCACCTCGCCTTTCATCATCGGCGGCATGCAGGACAACGGCACCTATCTGTGTACGAGCGCGGATGCCGATGAGCCCTGGGCCACCGTCGGCGGTGGAGATGGTGCCTATTGCGCCATTCCGGAGGGCCGGCCGTTCATGCTGGCGAGCACGCAGTTGGGCAAGCTCTTCAAGGCGGAAGTGGACGACGCGGGTGTGGTGGGCCAGTTCGAGCGCATCGATCCCGAGGTGACCGGCTCCTACAACTTCATCAACCAGTTCGTGCTGGACCCCGTGAGCGGCAACCAGCTCTATTGGTGCGCGGGGACCAAGCTCTACCGCAATACCGACCTGGCAAGCATTCCTTTCACGAACGATTATTACAACACCGAGGAGACGAACTGGGAACTCATCACGGCCGTGTCTTCCTCGCCGCGGCTCACCGCGCTCGACATCAGCCTGGCCCAGCCCGATGCCCTTTGGTACGGGACCACGAATGGCCGTGTGTACCGCGTGGACAGCTTGCAAGGAACACCGGTCCGCACCCTGCTCGACTCGGACGAGTGGCCCAATAGCTCCTATATCAGTTGCGTAGCGCCCAACGACTACGACGCTTCCGAGTGGCTCGTCACCTTCAGCAACTATGGCGTGCGCAGCGTGTTCCTGACCACCGACAGTGGTACGACCTGGACAAGCGTGAGCGGCAACATCGAAGAGAACCCGGACGGCAGCGGCAATGGGCCGGCTGTGTTCTGGGCCATGATCTACCCGACCTATGACGGGCAGAACAACCGCTACTTCATCGGCACGAGCACCGGCCTGTACAGCACGGCCCTGCTCGATGGCGACAACACGGTGTGGGAGCAGGAAGGTCCGGACCTCATCGGCAACGTACCCATCAATATGATGGTCGCACGTGGAAGCGACGGACTGGTCGCGGTGGGCACCCACGGCAGCGGCGTCTTCACGGCGCACCTGCCCGCCACGCCCATCGGTATCAGCGAAACGGACGTTCTGAGCATCTCGCATGCCTGGCCCAATCCGACGACCGATGTCGTCAACATCACGTACTACCTGCCGAGGACTGGGAGCGTGGATGTACGCGTGTATGACCTGAACGGACGAGCGGTGCTCCAAAAGAGGCTCGGAACGCGCCCGGCAGGCAATTCGCTGTTCACATGGGATGTGCGGGATGGCTCCGGCTCGCGTGTGGCGCCAGGCACGTACTTCGTGCGGCTTTCCTCCGATGATGTATCGCGCCTGGAACGTGTGGTGGTGAGGTGATCGGTGTTGTTGCTGGTTGTTCGTTGTCGGTTGTCGGGCTGCCCATGGACCTGGCCAGTCCCATGGTCCAGATGCCATCGCGCCTTGCCCCACAACGCCGGACAACGGATAACCGACAATCGACAACCGGAATTCCGCATCTTCACCGACCTCATCTTTTCCCATGGCATTCCCCTCCGACCTCGAGATCGCGCAGAAGGCGCACATGCAACCCATCACCACCATCGGGGCCAAGCTCGGCATCGATGCGGACCGCCTGGAATTGTATGGGCGCTACAAGGCGAAGTTGCCACTGGACCTCATCGATGACCATAAGGCGAGCATCAGTAAGCTCATCCTCGTCACTGCCCTGAGCCCCACGCCGGCCGGCGAGGGAAAGACCACCACGAGCATCGGCCTGAACGAAGGCCTGAACAAGCTCGGGAAGAAGAGCGTTGTCGTCCTGCGCGAACCTTCGCTCGGTCCCGTATTCGGCATGAAGGGCGGCGCGGCCGGCGGCGGCTACGCGCAGGTGGTGCCCATGGAGGACATCAACCTGCATTTCACCGGTGACTTCGGTGCCATAGAAAAGGCGAACAACCTGCTGGCGGCTCTCATCGACAACAACCTGCAGAGCAAGAAGCGCAGCCTCGGCCTGGACCCGCGCACCATCAGCTGGAAGCGCGTGATGGACATGAACGACCGCTCCCTGCGCGACATCGTGATCGGCTTGGGCGGTACGGGCAACGGCGTCCCTCGGCAGGATGGATTCGACATCACGCCTGCGAGCGAGGTGATGGCCATTCTCTGCCTGGCCAGCGGTATCGAGGATCTGAAGAAGCGCTTCGCGAACATCTTCGTCGGCTACACGCACGACCGCAAGGCCATCTATGCCCGCGATCTGAACGCGCAAGGGGCCATGGCCCTGCTACTGAAGGACGCGATCAAGCCCAATCTGGTGCAAACGCTGGAGGGGAATCCCGCCATCCTCCATGGCGGTCCCTTCGCCAACATCGCACAAGGCGTCAACAGCGTGCTCGCCACGCGCATGGGCCTCAGCCTCGGTGACTATGTGGTGACGGAAGCCGGCTTCGGCGCGGACCTCGGCGCTGAGAAGTTCTTCGACATCAAGTGCCGGGCGGCTGGTCTGCGGCCCAGCGCGGCGGTGATCGTGGCCACCATCCGTGCGCTGCGCTATCACGGTGGAGCTGATGTGAAGGAGGTGGGCAACGCCGCACCGGACAAGGTGAGGACAGGTCTTGCCAACCTCGGGCGCCACATCGAGAACATCGCCAAGTTCGGCGTGAAGGCCGTCGTCGCCATCAACTCCTTTCCCACGGACACGCCCGAAGAGATCGAACTCGTGAAAAAATACTGCGCCGAAAAGGATGCGGAGGCCGTGCTCGCTCAAGGTTTCGCCAAAGGCGGTGATGGTATGACCGACCTCGCGAGCGCCGTGCTCCGCGTGGTGGAAAGTGGCAAGAGCGACTTCCATCCACTGTACGGCCTCGAGATGAGCGTGAAGGGCAAGATCGAAACGATCGCCCGCGAGGTTTACCGCGCCCGCAGTGTGGCTTACAGCAGTCAGGCGCTCACCGACCTCAAACGGATCGAGAACCTCGGCCTCGCTGGCCTCCCCGTGTGCATGGCAAAGACCCAGTACAGCTTCAGTGACGATGTGGCCCTGCGCGCCGCACCGGAGAATTTCGAGATCACCGTGAACGAGATCCAGGTGGCCGCTGGTGCGGGATTCGTCATCCCCATCCTTGGCAAGATGATGCGCATGCCGGGGTTGCCGGAAGTGCCTGCCGCGGAGGGGATGGATATCGATGCGAACGGGGTGATCAGTGGGTTGAGCTGAGGGGGCACCGGCACCAGGCCGGTACGATGTCCGCGCTGTCCGCGCCACCTATCCCTGAACCGGATAGCTTCAGGGCGGTGGAAGAAAGGGCCGCCATTCCGTACCGCATTCGCATCGGTGTAACCGGGCACAGGAAGGATCTGCCCGATCCTGTGGCCTTGCACGATATTGTTCGTCGCGCGATCGGTATCGAGGCCTGGTCTGATGGCCGCAGGGTTGCGGAAGGGTCGGTCTTCTCATTGTTCGATGTGTCGTCCATCCGAGCGCTCCGGAGCGCTACGAGCACACCTCTCCGCTTCAGTATTCATACCGGTCTTGCAGAGGGAGCGGACCGTATCGTGGCCCACGTATTGACCGACCCACGGACCGGAGCAGAGGACACCTGGATACAGGCTGTTCTCCCTTTTCCGCCCGCAGCATATGAGCGGACGTTCGAGGCCCCTGGTGCCATCGAAGAATTCCAGGCCCTTTTGGCCAGGGATCCGGCACCCACCATCGTCGCGCCCGTCCCAGCGAACCTTGATGAACAGAAACTGGCCTACCTGGCCGCAGGCAAGGCGGTAGTGGATGGTTGCGATGTGCTGATCGCCATCTGGAACGGGTTGCCCGCCCAAGGCCGGGGAGGTACGGCGGAGGTGATCGACCATGCCATCGCAATCGAACGCCCTATCATCATCATCAGGACGGATGGCGCATTGCGACTGGAGGCCCGACCGTTCAAAGGTCTGCGTTGTCCGGGGGTCGCGAAACTGGACAGGCTCAACTCCCAGCCTTGGAGTTCGGCTGATGCGACGATCGCACGGGAGGAGCACATCGGGAAGATCAAGGACATCCAGGATCTCGCCGATACACGGACCGTGGAAGTGCTTGCGGGGCACATGCTACCGTTGTACGCGCGCGCATCCACGCTTGCATCGAGCAGCAAGACGAGCTATTCACGCACCGGCCTCTGGGCGTACATCCTTTCATCCATGGCGATCCTGCTGGTAATGCTCGGCCTGTTCATCGACCCGTTGCATGTGGCCGCATTCATCGGAGAGTTCGTCCTGCTCACCGCGATCCTCGTGATGATCAAGCGGGCCCATCAACGCCGGTACCACCAGCACTGGTTGGAGTACCGGTACCTGACGGAACGTTGCAGGGCTGCGATCTTCTTTTTCCTCTTCAACATCCGCCCGGCGATCACGCGCCCTATCGGTGACCTGAAAGAAAATGCCGACGACGAGTGGGTGGTGCGCGTTTTTGAGGACGTATGGCGCTCAATGGAGCGCGCTCGCCCTGCCCAAGCACCAGAACGGAAGTCGAACTGGTTGCCGCTCGCAAAGAGCACGTTGAGCGAGCAGCTCGTCCTGGATCAGATCGGGTACCACGCACCACGTGCCGCAATGAACCACCGCAAAAGCGCGCTGTTCGAATCCCTTGGGCAAGTGGCCTTCTTTGTCGCCCTCGGTGTGGCTGCCGCGCACATCGGTATGGGTTTCCTGCCACACACGCCATTGGTGATCGGGTGCATGCCCGTTCTCACCGTGTTCGCGGTGATGCTTCCGGTGATCGCTGCGGCCATGGAAGGGTTCCGCAAGCATCGCGAATACGCTCGTTTGAGCCGCGTGAACAAACGGATGGTCGATGAACTGAAGCACCTCGATGCCGAACTCCATCGCGTTGATAACCCCGACCGGTTGCGCCGGGTGATGCTGGACATCGATCGCAGTCTGATGCGCGAGAGCAACGAATGGCTGGGGCTGATGGTGGACACCGACGTTGAACTGACAGCTTGATCATGGACCGCAAGCACCTCCTCTTGATCGGCACCGCAGGCTTGGACGACCTTCTTGTGAAAGAGGACACGCAAGGCCGGCTGACCTCTTTGCGCTACTTCAGGGGCATCCTGCTGATCGAGCGCCTCCTCGACCACATTCAGCAGCATGGAGAGGCTGTGGACAGCCAGCCCTTGATCTTGTCCATGGATGTGCCTGTCCATGTTTCAAGTGCGACCTGTCTTGCCCAGCGCGACGCATCAGGCGCGATCACCGATGTGCATGAACTCGGTCACTATGAACCGCGGTCATGGCCTCCTTCCAAGGTGCGGTCAGAAGACCATTCGGCCGACTTCCAGATCGTCTTTGATGTGGATGCGACCGGCTCTGAACGACGGGGTTGGGTGAAGCCGACCCAGCGCATATCCGCGACCGGTTGGACCGTCATCCATGCTCAGAACGCGGACCGACTACGAACGATCACTGAGCGGTTCGGTCCGGACCGGAAGTCGCGGACCCTGGTAGTGGTCGAAGCGGAGGACCTCCGAAGACATGGAGTCCGCCTCAGCAAAGGCAGGTCATGGGATCGCAGCTACTTGGACCTGTTGGCCTACATGGCTGATGAAGGTACCGCGTGCTTCTCCGTAGCTGATCATGTGCTCGTCCGATTCGGTGCGGAGGCCGTGGTCCACGCATGTCGCTCGCCCAAAGGTGCGACGATCATCGTCGCGCATCATCTCCCCGGGGCTGAAGAAGGGGAGGCAGGGAGCCCCTTGGGGCCGAAAGCCGACATCGGCATCTTTCTTTCGCGGCTTGTCCTCGAACTATCGCGGGCCTCGCTACCGCATACCGCCGCCACGGGCGGATCCGAATGGATCGATGACCACCGCACCACCGAACAACGCATTCCGTTCGCCATCCGGCAAGCGATGCGCACCGTACTGGGAGCGCTCCGCTCAGGCTGGACGGATCGGAAGGGAGAAGTGGGGCTGCCGCCTGAGCTTTTCACCTGCGCCGCTGTCCGTGAGGAGCGCATCGCGTCGATCGATATCGGAGACCTCGATTCCGTTCCTTCCTTGCTCCACCTGGCCACCCATGCCTACCCGGGCACATTGGACGCTTGGGCCGTGAACTATGTGCGTACCGGGGAGACCGGGCTGCTCGGTGCCGCACCTCTGGTAGAGTTCGGGGCATTGCTGCTCGCCGATCGAGGAGAGATCGAACAATACCGCGACGTCCGCGACAAGGTCCTGCGTTATGTGGCGAAGCCCGGCGACAAGCCGCTGTCGATCGGTGTGTTCGGACCTCCTGGATCCGGCAAGACCTTCGGGGTGGAACAGATGAAGGACGCGCTGGGCGATGCCGTGATCTGGATGCCGAAGAACATCGGCAGCTATCGGTCCGAAGCGGAACTGCTGAACGTGTGGCAGGCCATCCGCGATGAGAACCTGCGCGGGCATCTCCCTTTCGTGTTGCTCGATGAATTCGATTCCATGTTGTATGGAGTTCCATACGGATGGTTCCAGCACTACCTGCAGCCAACGAACGAGGGCAAGTTCGACGATGGCACCAGTGAGCATCCGCTTGGGCACGGCATCTTCGTCTTCACCGGTGGCACATGCCACAGCTACGCCGAGTTCCGTCGCAAAAGCCGTGGCGGTGAACCCGTGGATCGCGCGGCCGAAGACCTGGCCCGCGAACGGAAGATGCCCGACATGGCGAGAAGGCTTCAAGAACATATCGATGTGAAGGGGATCTCCTACAGGCCCGGTGATGCCAACAACCTCCACCTCGTCCGTCGTGCCATTGTGCTGCGCAAGGAGTTCATCGGGAAGGATCCGAAGAACAGGATGAAGCCGGTGGACATCGAACTGGACCTGCTGGCCGCTTTGCTGCACCTGCCGGAGTACCACAACGGCACCAGCTCCATGTGCAAGCTCGTCGGCGGTTGGAAGCGATCGCGCGATGGCCGATTCACCAAGGCCACCATGCCCGAGGACAGCACCCTCGAAAATTTCCTCGACCCCGTGAAATTCAAAGCGCTCATGGAACAGAATGACCACCTGCAGGACGTGATCGAGCCACTGGCCCGGATGATCCATGCCGATTGGCGCGTCAAGCAGGACCCCGCCGGGCAGAAAGAGGCCGACGTTCCCTGGGAAGAACTGAAGGAGCACTACCGCGACAGCAACCGCATGCAGGCCATGGACATGGTGCGCAAGCTCGATGCGATGGGCTACCGCTGTGTGCCCGCCCAAGCCGACGCGCCTCTCGTTTCCTTCACCGATGATGAGGTGGAGCACATGGCCCGCATGGAGCATGACCGCTGGATGAAGGAGAAGATGGCCGCCGGTTGGACCTACGGCCCCGACCGCAACAATGCGCTCAAGATCCACCCCCTGCTGGTGCCCTATGACCGGCTTGACGAACCAGCCAAGGAGATGGACCGCGATCCGGTGAGGAGGATACCGGAGTGGTTGGGGAGGGTGGGGTTCGGGGTGGAGAAGAAGGCACAATAGTCGACGTGACGCACATGCCCACCACGGTTTTCATATCCTACGCCCGAGCCGACGATGAGCCTTTCGTCTGGCGGTTGTATGCGGACTTGGTCGCGAAGCACTTTGACGTTTGGTTCGACCGTGAATCCTTGCCCTCCAGGGGGCTCGAGTTCTATCCGGAGATAGAACGGGCCATCCTTGGCCGGGACAGGTTGCTGCTGATCGTGGGGACTGCGGCGGCAGAGTCGGAATACGTCAAAGGGGAGTGGCGCTGCGCCTTGAAAGCGGACAAGCACATCCTCCCGATCCTGCGGACCGGGGAGTTCTCCGACGTTCCACCGGAACTGGGCTTCCATTGTTATGACTTCCGGAGCGATGATGACTATGACGCTGGTTTGAAGCGTGTCATCCAGGATCTGGAGGCACCACCACCTCCTTTGGGCGATTTGATCGGAGTACCCGAACTTCCACAGAGCTATGTTGTGCGCACTGATCTGCTTTCCGAGGCGAAGGGCGAACTGCGCGAGTTGCTGCGCAAGCCCGAGAAGGAGCGCGGCCGGAATACGTGCCTCGGGATACATGGCATGGGCGGGATCGGCAAGTCAGTGCTGGCTTCGGCCTTTGTGCACGAACCGGTTGTACGGCGTTTCTACAAGGATGGGATCTGTTGGTTTTCCATTGGTCAGGCGCCTGACCTTCCGCTGTTGAGACAGCAATTCGCCGAGTTGATCGGTGAGCCCGCGCGGAAGGAATCCACAGCAGCAATGAGCGATGGTCTTCGCGAACGATCACGGACGAAGTCCATGTTGGTGGTCTTGGATGATGTCTGGGATGTGGATGTTGTCGGGGCCTTTGGCTTTCTCGGCCCCGGTTGTCGCTTGCTGATCACTACGCGTGATGCGGCGCTCTTGCACAAGATCGGGAGCATCGTACTTCCGGCCGCCCTGTTCACGGAGGCTGAGGCGTTGGGGCTCTTGGCGAAAGCAATGGACCTAGAGCGGTATGAACTTCCAGCCGAAGCTGTGGATGTGGTGAGCGAATGCGGCCGGCTTCCTTTGGCAATCGCATTGTGCGGCGGCATGGCCCGGCGCCGCAATGGGGACTTGTCTGGCGTCCTTCAACGCCTTCAGCAAGCGGACCTGGAGAAGATCGCGGAGCGGTATCCACTAGAGGAACAGCATCGCAGCATCGCCAGGGTGATCGAGGTGAGTTTGGATGCCCTGGCTGAAGATGAGCGTCAGCGGTTCACGGGATTGACCGTGTTCCCGGTTCGGCGGGCGATCCCGGAGACTTCTGTCCGCTTGTTTTGGGGCCACACAGGTGATGCCACCGCTTTGGACACGGAAGAGATTCTGTTCTCCTTCTGCGAGCGATCGCTCCTGACCGAACAAGCCAGTGGACCAGGCGAACAGGGGCGCGGCTATGTCATGCACGACCTGGTCCGCGACCACGCGGTGGGTATCGCAGGGGACCCCAAGGCCCTGCACGCGCGTTTCGCCGATGCCGTTCTGGATCTGCGGGACCGGGAGAGGAAGGACTTCGTCGGCGCCGTCAGGGCACAGCTGCCCTGGCACCTGGCTCAGGCGGGAGATCATCGACGTTTGTTAGAAGTGCTCGCTGACCGGGAGCATGACTATTTCCATCAATGGGCCGAGCAGGGCTCGGCTATCGAAGGCCGACAGTGCCTTGAGTTCCTCGTGAGCGAGTTGGAGAAGCAGGACAAGGACCACGCGCTCTTGTCAGGGCTCGCCACGCAGCTTGCCCGTCTGAGCAACCGGCTCGGCGATGTGCAGGCTTCGGACCACTGGCTGCGCTATGCTACGGAGCATGGTGAGCAGGCTATTGGAGGGGATCTCCTGCGTTCCGTTGTGCTGCACGAACGAGGTTCCCAAGCGCTGTATGAAGGAAGGCTCTTGGAAGCAGCCGGCCACTATCGCAGCGCCCTTCGCATCGCTCATCGCACGGAACCTCCATCATGCCGGGAAATGGCCGCGAACCTCTGTGGCCTCGCTGTGGTGACCTACCTGGACAGTGGCCGGGTGGATCGCACGATCCGCTTCTCGGCACTCGCGTTGGAGTGCGCCGAAAAGGTGAATGATGCCGTTCACGCGGCCGAGGCCTGTCGCATGCTCGGCGATGTCTACAAGGACGATCTCCAACACGATCGGGCCGAGGAATACCTGCAACGCGGACTGAGGTTCGCCGAGCAGGCCCAGCTCTCCAGCGCCAGGATGCAATTGCTCACCGCCCTGGGTTGGAGCCGATATCAGAAGGCCGCATTGGGTGGGGGCAGGATGGAGGAGGCACGGAGCGTCTTTGATGAACTGCGCTCCGCGGCGGAAGAGATCGAGGACCGGCGGGTCTTGGCGGATGCATGGTCAGGCTTGGGCCAATGCGCACTGCAGCTTGACGATGATGAAGGCCTGCAACTGGCGATCGATCATCTGCGGGCACCTTCCAATGGTGAACTGCCCGAACACCTGAAGGCGCGTTCGGGGTTGTTCCTCGCTGCCCGGCTCTATCGCGCCGGGCGACACGCCGAAGCGGGCGTTGCCTACCAAAGGGTGGGCGAACTGGCCCAGCAGCATGGGCTCTGGTCTCGCCGTGTGGATGCGCTGCTCGGGATGGGTGTATCGGCATTGCGCGAAGGCCATACGAGCGAAGCGGAGGCGCATTGGCTTGCGGCGAGAAACCTGCTCTCCCAATGTCCCAGAGTGCGAGCGGAGTTCACCGAACGATTCTTGGCGGATTGTCGATCGAATGCAAGGCTGTGTGTGGCGTGATGGCGCACCTGGGCATCGGACTACCCACCAAGCATGCCTTGGTCGCTTGATCTGCTGGAATAGGGCGAGGAACTCCGGTTCAATTTCGTATCCAGCGATACCAGGGATGCTCGGATCCGTGCGATGCGCGCTTGGGTCATCGGATCCACCGGGCGTATCGGGCCAGCGGGCAACTGCATGAGCAACGGTGTGCCGTCAAGCCTGATGCGTGGCGGGCTGGCCATGTCGGCGAGTACCGCTGACCAGTCGCACAGATCGCGGATCGCCGGTCGCGTCAGTGCTTGCACAGCCATGGTCGTCGGTTCCTCCTGTTCCGCTTCCACGATGATCCGCAGCGCTGTGGTGCGCACCTGTTGATCAGGGTCGCCCAAGGCGGTGGTCAGTAGCTCGAAGGCACGCACGTTCTCAATACCCTTCAGGGAGCAGACCGCACCCAACCGTTCGTTCGGATCCGCGGATCCGATCCTTCGCGCGATAAGGGAGAACTTCTCGGATCCGTCCATTTGTTCCGTGCTGATCTGATCCACGGGGCTAGAGGACCGACTTGTCACTGGAGCCGCTGGAGTATGCAGCCGAACTGGCCCGGGCCATCTTCTTCAAAGCCGCCAGTTGTGCGGCTTCGTCTTTCTTGCGCTGCTTCAATTCGTGCTCTATCAGCTGTTCGACTTTCTCGCGGATCTCTGGCCGGGACGCTTGGGCATGCGTTGATTGTTTGAGCACCATCGCAGTGAAGAACTTGATCGTCCGATCTGGATCATCTAGCGCCTTGATCAGCCGGTCAATCAGAACTTCCTTCTGCGTCAAGAGCAAGTATGCCACCGCTGCATGCGCCGTGTCGTTCGGTTCGGTCATGTGGCCAACGAGCGTTGCGAATGCCGAGAAGACAATTTCCGGATCGGCCGATTCGAGACAGGTACGTGCATAGTGCCGCGTATGCGGATCCGGATCCTTCCAACACTTGAAGAATGCTTCGGCTGAACGTGGATCCTTTCGTGCAATGAGCAGCCCCATCGTCAGGATCCTGACGCTCGGTTCCTGGTGGTCCAATGCCAGACTCAAGGCCCCAAATGGTAGCGCCAAGAGAATCTCCAACGCGCCATCCACCATGTCGACTCGCCCGGAAGGATGATCCGCGTACCCATCACGCACGCCACCGATGAATCTTCCGATCACTACCGCGGCCCTGCTCTCGCTGAGGGCCGAGATCACGTTGGCCCGTGGTATGTTATCGGCACAGAGGGCCTTTGCCGCAGCGATCCAGACTTGTCGGTCGCCATCCTGGAGGGCTTTGATGAACTGTGGTATGACCCGCCCATCCTTGAATCCGGCCAAGCACTCAATGATCGCCGATCTGAGCGCTACGGGAGAACCTGCCGTGTCCAAGGCGGCGATGCAAGCACGATGACGGTCGTCAGGCGTGAGTTGCTCCATCGTCTCCCGTGCCGCTTGCCTGACCCCTACATCGGCTTCCGAATATGTATCGAGGATCCTGATCGCCAGAACGGGATCGTTGAACTTTCCAAGTGCGTGAACGACCGCGATGCGGATATCCGCTACAGGATCCGAAAGGAGTTTGACCAACACAGCACCACTGGAAGGATCCTTTCGCTTCACAAGCACATCAATGATCGCCTTGCGTACCGCCGGTGCGGGGTCCCCAACAGCACCTGTGATCAGCTTCATGGCTCGGGGCTCATCGATCTGCCCCAGCGCCGCTATGGCAGCGACTCTGGAGGCGATGTCGCTGGACCCCAGCTTGCCACGGTGCAAGGCGATCTTCAAGGAGGTGAACATGATGTCGGGTGCGTTTGATCAATTCATCACTGACTTGTCGCTGGAGCCCCGGGAGTAGGGAGAAGAGCTGCTGCTCAATTGTGCCTTGAACCATGCCGCGTCCCTTACCGCCTTGGCCTTTCGCTCCCTCTCGGATCTGGCCGCGAGGATCTCATTGATACGAGCGGCGATGGTACTGTCTCTCGCACGGGAATCAAAGGTTTGGTCGAGTTCCTCCGCGATGACCTCCCGGGCCTCCATGGGACCATTGTTCAATGCATCCAGAACAAACCTGAACAGCTGCTTGTCCGAATGGCCGATCGCAAAGTGGAGAACGGCCTTTATGACGGGCGCAGGGTAGTACCGGAGTCCTGATCTGACCACTTCTTGCCCCACTGCCCGTGGCAGGTCGCCAACGGCCTTTCGATATCGGTCGGCGACAACATTCTGCGATGTCGAACCGCTCAACGCGACCAGTTGGATCGCGACTTCGATCCGGGTCTTCATGGTCGGGCTGGTCAGGGCGCTCACCAACAGGTCCGGCGCATCACGATGATCCGACCTGGTCAGGATCCCGAGCGCATGGCGCCTCGCTTCCGGCAATTCTGAATCAAGCGCATGTCTTGCTCCGTTCAGCAGGAGATCCCCCGCCACCCTTTCAAGCGCACCTCTCGCATAGCCTGTCCCTTGCAGTTGAGGGTGATAAGCAAGGTTCATGAGCATGCCCACAGCTACCGGGTCGGGAATGGCCGCCAGGGCGTTCGCGGCCTCTATCTTGGTGGTGCGCGAACCTTCCACGAAGCGTCTGCAGGCGCGTGGGATGGTGATGCGCGATGTGAGTAGTCGATCTCCTGTGGCAGGACTTTTCGCCGTGCGCTGAAGCAGTTCGTCGAGTTCGCTCAACTCGACACGTTGTAGGGCATCATTGATAACCTTCAACGCTCGTTCATCGTCGATCCTGGCCAGCGAAAGCAGCGCTCCTTGCCATTGAGACCGGTTCGTGGTCTGCAGTCGTTTGCTCAGCCATGCGAGCTTCAGGCGCGTGAACATGATGGTGGATGCGTTGGGTACGCTCGATCAATTCATCACTGACTTGTCGCTGGATCCGCTTGACCAACCAGCGCTGCTATTGAATCGCTGCTTGAGCCTTTGCTGAAATTCGGCTTCCTCGCGTTCCTTCATTCGTTCGGCGAGCTCTCGGTTGAGTGACCGTAACCGTTCTGCTTCTTTACGATCCTGTAGCACCACTGTGGTGCGCTTGATGACCGCCGGATCTTTCGTGCGTGGATCATTCCTGGCTGATAGTGCCTTCGCGGCTGCGAATCGAATCTCCTCGTCGGAATGGTCCAAAGCTTGGATCAGCAGACCCGCTCCCTTTGGATCCGTTATTGCTCCGAGCCGATGGATCAGCTTTGGTCCCACTGGGCTATCGGTGCCAATTGTATGTGGGTTAACAGCGTTCAGAAGGGCATCGTCGGGCAGCAACTTCAGGACGGCTAACGCGGCCTTCCTTATCGTGCCAAACTGTTCCGAGAGTGCCTGGCGCAGTATGGGAACGCACTGTGGATCTTTGCTATCGACCATGATGCGAAGAGCGCTGGCGCGTTCATGATGGTTCCTTGACTTCACGATGGCACTCAGTGGAGTGAACAACTTGCCATCCCACCTATGGGACAGCCAATTCAGGGCGGCCGCTCTCATCCAATTTACACCCCCCGCACTGTCATTGTTCCGCAGGGCAAATACGATGACAGGTCTGGTGAGTTCTTGTGAGAGTTCGTTCAAAGCGGAGATGGATGCCCGTTTTTGTTCGACGTTGCCGTCGATCCATGCGGCTCTGAGAAGGAAGAGCACCGCATTGATCCTGATCTTGGGATCCTCGTTTGAAGTGGCTTCTACAAGGATGTGGATAGCACGCGCTTCGCTCGAATCCACGATCCTCTCCAGTGCTCGTTTCCGCACCAGGCCGTTCCGGTCCGTCAGCAAAGAATGCAATGCGGTCAGTTCCAAACCCCGGTCTGGAACGACCAGTTCTGTTGCCTTTTGGTCGGTAAGCAGGCCCCAACGCAACGCACTGTACACGGCCTTCGGGTCCTTGATCCGGCACAGGATGCAGGCGGCTTCGGAGCGGATCCCTGGATCGCGATCATGAAGAACTGCGATCAATGGCTCGATGGATCGATGGTCGCCAAGGGCTTCATATTGATCCACCGCAGCGCGGCGGATCAGCGGATCCGCGTGATCGATCACTGATCGCAGGTACATCAGTGCCGTTGGGTCAGCGATTCTTCCTAATTGGTGTATCAGCCATTTCAGCGGGGCAGTGGAATGTGCGCGGCCCTTGATCGCAGCCGCAACGCATGTCCACAGCATTCCGGGGTCCATACGTTCCAAGGCGTTCCACGCCGCCATCCGAACATTTTCATGGTCGAGTGAGAGCACCACTCCGGCCAAGGCATTCTTGACGCGTGGGTCGTCGCGACGTGAAAGGGCTTGCACCACTTCCATCCTCATTCCCCTTTTCGCGAGGGAAAGAGTGCGGAGCAGCAGGTCGTTGCTGCTCGGATCATCCAGGCCGATGACCCATTGGACCGCCGCTGTGTATGTCTGTTCTGAGCCTTTCAACATCGACTCCAGTTCCTGCATGAGCCGATCAGGCCCTAGCTGCAACAGCGCGGCCTCCACATGTTTGTTCGGCCTATCAGTTGAAGCACGAACGAGCGCGCTGAAGACCCGGGCTCTCACCTCTGAATTCCTATGAGCAAGACCCTCGATCATCAGGTCGGTCGCCTCCGGTTGCTTCCATGCGCTGAGCAGATCGATGATCTTGAACTGAAGGTCCGACTCACCGCTGAGAAATTTGTCTCGAACGATCCGCAGAGTACTACGGATCTCGCGACGATACAATATGGCGCTTGCGATACTTCTTGTTTCCGGATCATTGTCAATGAGCAGTTCGACCAACGCGCTCGAGACATGTTCTCCTGGCAGCTGCGAAAGATGATCAGAAGCCGAATCGCGCAGTTGAGGAAGAGGTGCTTGGAGGGTCCGGATCATCAACTCCAATGAGCGGGGATCTCCTATTCGAGCCAGCGGCCCCATCGGATCATGCCAATCATTTATCCATTTGACCGCCGCCGAATAGGTGTGTCCCGTGCCTTTCAACATCGCCCCCAGTTCCTGCATCAGCCGTTCGGGCCCTAACAGCAACAGTGCGGTCTTTACTTGTTCGTTTGGTCTATCGGTTGAAGCACGAATGAGCACGCTGAAGACCCGGGTTCTCACCTCTGCATTCTTGTGAGCAAGACCTTCGATCAACAAGTTGGTCGCTTCCGTTGTTTTCCAGTCACTGAGCGCGTCGATGATCGCGACCTGAAGTTGCGGCCCACCGCCGTTGAGGTGTTCGCGTAGGATCCGCAGCGTTTCAAGGGGCGTGCCCTGGATCAACAGGGCGATGGCGGCGCTTCTCGTTCCCGGATCCTTGTCAACCAGCAACGGTATCAACACGCTCGTGACGTTCACCCCGGATAGCTTCGTGAGTTGTTCCGAAGCCGCGTAGCGGAGCTTGGGTGACGGTGAGCAGAGCGCCCCGACCAACAACTCCGAAGCGTGTGGATGGCGCATTTGTGAAAGAGTTCCCATCAGATCATCCCAGTCATTGATCCAGCGCAGCGCCGCCGAACGCGTGTGTCCGGAATCCTTCAATGCTGTCAACAGTTCCTGGATTAGTCGCTCAGGCTCCAACTGCAACAGCGTGGCCTTGACGCGTCGGTTGGAGCTATACGTCGAAAGGCGAACGAGAGCAGAGAACGCTTTGGTTCCTACTTCTGCATTCCGGTGAGATAGTCCTTCGATCAGAAGATCGATCGACTCCGGCGTTTTCCACATCTCCAGCAGGTCGATGACTGCGAACTGAAGATGTGGCTTGTGGCTCAATAGGTGGTTGCGAATGACTCGCTGCGTATCAGGGTTTCTGCGGCTGCTCAATAGTGTGGCGGCCGCGTTTCTGCTTCCTTCATCCTGATCACCGAGAAGCTTGATCAATTGGCTCGTGACGTGCTCTCCGGGAAGTTGTGACAGATGTTGCGCAGCAGTCCGGCGCACCTTGCCCCCAGGTGAACGAAGGGCCCCGATCATCATCTCCAATGCACGGGGATCCTCCATCCGAGAAAGCGCTCCCAAGGCCTGCTCCTGGAGCTTTTCATCGCCAGACCTCAGCTTCTTGGCCGTCCGGGCGAGCTTGAATGCGGTGAACATGGTGGGAGGGCCAAATTGTCTTGGGTCAGTTGGTCACGGCCCTGTCGCTCGCCCCACTTGAATATGCGAAGGAACTGCGCTCCGCCAGTTCCGCTAGTTTCTTCTCCATCGCCGCTCTCTGCTGGCGGGCGTTCTCGAGGGCCTTGGCCATTTCTGTTTTCCGTTTCAAGGCCATGGCCTTGATCTTGGGTGTGGTTGCGAGTTCATGGCGGCAGGCCTCGACCGCCGCCGCGCAGGAATAGCGGACCATGAGGTCAGGGTCATCAATCCCGTCGATGAGCAGCTGGACCAGCACCTTGTCCGTCGAGACCGCAGCCCAGTTGAGCACCGCATTGGCGTGATCATGAGCCCCTGTACTTAGAGCCATCCTGAACGCTGCGAAGACCGTTCGCGCATCGATCGTTCGAAGCGCCTGTTGGGCGATCGTCCGTACCTGCTTGTCACTGTCGAACGCAACCTTGAACAGGATCGCGGACACCATATTGGGGGGCTTTGTGGTGAGCAGTGTGATCGCAATGGACCTGACGCTCGCATCTGAATGTTGAATGATCTTGTCCAGTGCCTCGATGGGCAACGCCCTCAATATTTCCAACGCCCCGGGAATAAATGCGACCTCACTACCTGAATTTGCTGTCCTCCCTTTCATGGCACCCGTGATGAACAGACCTATTCCTGTGGAATTCCGCTGGCCAAGCGCAGCGGCCACCTGCTCCTTTGGCCATTGTGAAGAACACAGTGAAACGATGGCGAGTGAGCGGTTCGTCGGATCCGGGTCAGAGATCGATTGCGCCAATAAGCCAATTGAACGATGGTCCTGAGAAGCGATGCACCTGCCTATGGCCCCACGGCGGAGCTCAGCGCGACCGCCGTTTCGACCCAGGATCCATGACAGAACTTCATGCTTGGTTTGAGCGCTCAACCGATCGAATGTCTCCTTCGCAACAACGACTACGCGATCGTCCGCATCCTTCATGAGCTCCAATAGCTGCGATAGCATCCGCTTGTCCGAGATCGAGCCCAGGGCTCGCGCGACCGCGCCACGCACCTCGGCGTCGGCATCGGTCGACAATTTCTGCAGGGCGGCGCTTCGTGCGGCTCCATCCTGCTTCATCGACTCGGCAAGGGCGGCCAACCGAACTCGGGGCGTGGGATCATCAAGCGCTGATCCGATCAGCTTGCTCATATCAGCATGGATCAACCGGCCAAGGCTGTGAACGGCGGCGATCCGCGCGGTCTCGTTCTTCGAGTCCAGCTGCCTCTTGTACCAGGCGATCTTCCATGACGTGAACATGACGGCGGAATTTCATCAACCAAGCTAACCCGTTCCGGGGTAGTGAGCCAGTGGGACACGGCATACGCCAGGTGCCCAGTCCCGCTTCTTCCTCCACTCGGATCGGTCCGGATGCGAGTTTGATCGCTCGGGCTGCTTGCACATCTTTGAAAGCGCATTGCCATGCCCAATACCGCCCCCCTCAACCACTCCTTTGCGGAACTCCTCTCTCTCGGCCTACTGAGCGACCGCGAAGCTGCACCTCTCGAAGCCGCCTCCCTCCCCACCACCACCTCCATCCTCGCCCATTTCCAACAACACCATTCCTTCACTTCGATCGAAGGCCTTAGCGAGCAGAGCCAGCGCCATCTCGCCCTCATGTCCACCGCCTTCCTCAACATGATGGAAGGCAAGTTCACCTCCGCGCACCTGTACGACCACACGGTGCGCAACCCGAACGCCCTCTTCATCCCCGTGGCGATCGATTGGTCAACCATCACTGGCTACAAGCGGGATTTCCTCGATACCTGGATCACGCATCGGATCGGGGGGTATGCGGATGGGAAGTCCCCCCATTTCATCAACGCGTACTTGGGTGCGATCAAGGGCGCGGAGGACTTCTACAACAAGGCCATCCTGCACCCGCTGCGGGCCGATGGACTGAGCGTGCGTGGCAGTGGGTACGAACGCCACATCACCTATGTCATCAAGCTCTTCCTCCGGCTGCACCAGGCCACCGTGCTGTTGAGCGACCCGATCGATCTGCTGAAGTGCTGGGCCTGGAACGAATACGGGATGGCACACGACAACGAGCATCTCAGGCGGATCATCGAGTTGTACCAACGCGGTGCCTTCCCCTTCGCTTACGCGGTGTACCAGATGGACATGTCGACGTCCTATTTCAACTATCCGCGAGGCTTCCAGGAGGTCAACCGCATGCGCTACGTAGGCATGTTCAATCGGCATCCTTACACCTTGGGCAACCTCGACTACCTGCCCGGGATGACACCCCAACATTTCGCGGCGGAGCAGGAGGCCGCCAATACCCACGCGGAACTCGACTGCCGTTCGATCATCCACTGCTTACAGGCGCTGGGCTTCAAGAACGACTACCGTGCGCTCAAGGGCTGGAGCGAGGAAGGGCTGAGCTCTGAACTGCTAGACACGATCGCGCGCCGCGAAGACCTCATACGCCATGAATTACCGGGGCGCTACTACGCGTTCCTTCTCAACGAACTCTACGGAACCCGGTTCGGGCAGGACGAGATCACGGGAACGGTCGGATCACGGCGCTCTTGAGACAACGTTGATGGCGGCGGGTTACCTCCAAAGGGCAGGGTGACATGCACTGCACATCCTTAAGGTCGGTGCATGGCCGTGTGTGCGAAGACCTGACCGATATGGCAACGCTCGCGTGTTTTCGCCGCCAGAATGACATTTGGGCCGGGACTTGCGGGGTGTTGACCGTTCCGCGATCGTTCGAATAACCCTCACTCACCTTCGCAGGGGTGCCACGACCGGCGAAGACAAAACCACCACCGATGCCCGAGTTCACGTTCCCCACCATCGATCCAGCCCCTGACCCTCTGCTTATCGACTACCAAGGGTTGAGCATAAAACTCGCGCCGGATATCCGGCCCAAGGAACGCGTGCTCGTCCGACGTGTGCATGAGCTGAGCCGCATGTGCATGGCCTGGAACGTGGACTGGCCTTTGAGCGGCAAGTGGTACGTGCAGCGGGACAAGACCCCGCTTCCGTTCAAATTGGTAGGGCCGCCGGGCATGGGGAAGAACACGATCGTGGAGCACCTTGCCCGCAACGTGGACGGCTACAAGTTCTATTCGATCACCGGACATGAGCAGCTCGAACCGGAGGACCTGATCCTTTCCATCGTCCCGCGTGTGGACGGCGAGAAGGGTTTCGCGCTTCACGCCTCACCGCTGCTCACCGCCCTGCTGACGCCGCGCTCCATCTTCTTCTTCGATGAGATCGACCGCGTGCCGGAGCGTACCCTGAGCGTGCTCGCTCCCCTGCTCGATCACCGGCGCGCGCTCTTCAGCGGCTTGGTGAACAAGTGGTTCGAACCCGGCCCGAGCAGCCTGCCCGGCGACTTTCTGTTCTGCGCCGCCCTCAACAGCAATAGTGGACGGGGACTACCCGCCTACATCGATCAACGCCTGCTGCCCACCATCCGCGTGGAACGTCCGAACGCGGAGGAGATGATCAAAATGGTGAAAGGCATCGCGCGACCGGACAGGGCGCTGCTGGACCGCTTCATCAAGTGGTACATGGATCTGGGCGATGACCCGCAGGTATCCATACGCCAGTGCCTCGCGCTGCTGGAAATGGCCAAGCGTGATGACGAGGACGTAGACCTGGCGAAGCTCGCCGCGCTGTTCACCTCCGCCCGTGAGAACTGACCATTCCCGCGATGCGTTCAGATAGCCTCATCCTACTGCCCTATTGGCCGCTTTCGCTTGGCAGCACAGTGCAAGTGCGGCGCGCATTGGAAGGTCTTCGGTTGCGACCCGGGAAAGATCTTCTCTGTGTGCCCTATCCGGAGAGCATGCTTGCTGAATATGAGAAAGCCCTCGGGGCTTTGCCGGAAACCCCCACCGCGATCGCCCCCGTGGACAAGCGCCTCCAACGGGCCCTCATCCCGGTCTTCGTGAACGAGCCTCCGGTGGAGGCCACGCGCTTCGCGGATGAGCACGGCATCGAGCGGCGTTTGGTCGGGGGACTTTTCCGCATGGAGAACGAGGAAGAAGAACGCTATCCGTTGCGGGTGGAAGATGCGTTGGTGGCGGAGCTCGGTGCTGCAGCTTGGCTGAAGGCCGTGAGCGGCCAGCTCCGAGAGGCGCGTTACGACGTGCGTGATCGCTATGATCTCGGTCTCGTGAAGGAACTCTGTGGATCCCACGAGCGCGTGGTCATGCTTGTCCATGCGCAGGACATCGCAGCATTGGAGTTCTTGCTCGCCCGCCTTGGCGAAGGCGCTGTGCCGACTTTCGCCGAGCGCGGAGTGCCTGACGTGTCCTTGTGGTCCACGACGCGGCCTGAGGATCAGGATGCGCACATGCACTACATGGCCCCCTTCCCCGGCTTGTGCGAGGCCTATGAGCGGGCACGCGCGAACGGGAAGGCGGCACGCTTCGACCCATGCACCGCGATCTCCCGGATCGTGGCGGAGGTCCTCGATCGCGCGTTCGACATGAGCTTCGGGATCGAGGCGCATGCACGATTCCAGCTATTGCTGGATCGGTCCATCGCCCGCGATCGCGACTTTCCCTCGAACCTCGACGGTATTGTGGATCTTGCCGCTTCCGTGTTCAACCCCCCGCTCGCGCAGCGGTTGAGGCATAAGTTGACCTCCTATTTCGAAATGCGGCCCAAGGTCTCCGTGGGAGTCCTTCCCCGCGAGGAGCGAGTCTTCGACAATGTCGCCTGGCCCGGTCATAAGGTGCTGGTGAGCGGGGTGTTGCGCGCCATCCACCAACGGGTGAACGAGCGGTCTTTGCCTGAGGCTTCCGTGGTGCCCTTCCGTGGCGCGTTGAAAGGGGGTGTTGCCGTGCGTCGCACCCTCCGTGCGGCCTTCGCTGGCGGCGAGCGCATCTTCGTGAAGGACCAAGTGCGTCGTATGGAGACCATCGACCCGCTTGAACCCGTGCTGTTCCTGTTCGATCCCGGTATCGATCCCAAGCAAGGTGAGTTCACGAGCACCTGGTGTGGCAAACAACTGGGTGAGCCGCAACTCACCGCGTTGTGGCAGTTCTGTTCGCGAGAGAAGGATGAGAGATCGGACGTGGAGGACTTTTCGTTCATCCTGCACCGATCTTTCGGATACGTGGCGTTCTGCGATCCGCTGCTGCATCTTGATCGTTTGCGCGAGCGATACCCGGACCCCATGGAGCTCCTTGTCCGCGTTCCCCTCAAGCGCGGCCAGGATGAGAAGTTGCGGGCCCTTGAGCGAAGCGTGCGCGACGGGCAACTTGGCTGGATGGAGGCATTATTGCTTGGTGCCTTTCACTTCGCGAAGCGTGCGGTGATCGTGGTGCCCATGGATGATGTACCCGTGCCGGCGTGGGCATGGGCCAGTGCCCGCGACCATTCGAAGCAACTTGTCATCATGCGCGACAAGTGCATGAACGGCGATGATGAGCGCCGGATGCGCTTCGGGGACATCTCGATCACAGGAGCGCATCCGCGTGCGGCGGATGACCGTAACGATGTCCGCTACCTTCTCAGCATAGAGGATCGTTTCCGTGAAGTGATGGGCGCCATTTGGTGAAGGATCCGAAGCCGAACGGACCATCGCTCTCCCGGTTGATGCGCCTTGGGTTTCCCTGAACACCAGGGGGACAGACGGCGTTATTCAACGCCCTGAGGCCCGGAAGGCGAACTCCACGACGTTGCTGGCTTTCATGAGGCAAATCAAACGGTGTTCATTTTCCTCACACCAGTGCTTTGCCCCTTGACCAGCCTTGGTCCGGGACGTGCCCTGAACGCATGACCGCGAACCTGCCGGATTGCATCCGGAACCCTGGATGGACCGAGCGAAAACCGATCTTGGAAGGTCGTGGGCCGGCCGGCGGCGAGCGTACGCTGGCCGCTAGCGCCCATGCGCGATCAGCGCAGCTTCAAGTAGATGGCGAGCACCGCGAGAGCGGTGAGCAGGGCATAGGCCAGCAGATCTCCGCGGTGCTTGTGCAGTATGGTGTTCATGGCTCAGGTGTTTCAGGTCTATGACGCCGCTGAGCACAGGAACGATGCTTGACGTTGTGTGAATTAATGGTAAACAATACGAGGATGCGTGCTGCGTTACAGCGCGATCCTTCAAGAGTGCACCGGGCGCCAACGCGCCATCACCACGCTAGCCGACAACGGCAGAAGCCAGCTTACACGGGCGAGGTAGCGCGCGTCCACTTCGCTCAGGCTCGCGCATACCCACGCACCTGCCACAACGGCGCTCAAGGCCATGGTGATGAGCGGACCTTCCTCTTTCCATCCCGCCCGTGAACGCTTCCATCGCCAAGCGAAGAGGAGCACCAACGATACGGCGAGAAGCGTGCGGTATCCGATGTTGGGCCACCCAAGCGCAAGCTCTCCACGACCGCCCTGTTGCATCGCTCCGTTGAACGCCGGAAGCGCCTGAGGCAGATGCGCGGCGATCATCGCTGCGGGAGGACTTCCGGGATCACGGTACCAATGGCTTTCGATCTCATAACCCAGATGCCACCGCGTGAGCTGGTCGACCGTGGAGGCCGCACTCGCTTTCATATGCGACCAAACGCGCTGTGGGCTGTTGAACGATGTGCGGGCCACCGCCCCGTATTCCGAGCGCGTTGCATCCCAACCACCCATCCGGTTCAAGGGGCTCTTTTCCGACCACAGGAACTGGCGACCGGTCGGGGGGAGACTGTCCACATAGGCGCAGAGGGTCCATTGATGTGTTGGACATTCTTCACGTAGCAACGGCTCCAGCATGCCGGTATCAACCAGACGGCCCAGCAGGAAGACGTGACTTCCACGGCTGAGGTATGGTTTTCCGTCGATGAAACCGTTCGCGAGATACAGACCGACCCAGGAGCAGGCGGTCACAAAGCCCCAGCGAGGAAGAAGTCGGCGCCACGCCTGCCATGATCTTCCCGCCAAGGCGGCGATCACGCCGATCCCGACGAGCGGCAGGATGAGCAGATTCGAGGAGTGGCACCACGCGCACAGTGTGATGATCAGTACGTGTGCGGTGCGCTCAGCCCAGGACCGATCACCGCGCAACAGGAGCAGCATCGCCATGGCGCCGATGGGAGTGAGCACGTCGGGCATCAACTGGCCGGCATACCAACCGAGCCCGGTGAGCGGGCCGGCGACCCCGCAGAACAATGGCATGACCCTCCATCGTTCAGAGCGGCCGAGCGACAGAGCCATCACTGCATTCAGGTAGATCGCGCACAGCAGCGCTTGGGCCACGACCACTCCCGTGATCCATGCGCCGCCGAAGCTTGTCGCTCGGATGAAGCCACCATACCAATAGGGCCGGTCCGCCGGGACCAGTCCTTCGAAGGCGCTCCGGAGATAGGTGCCGGTGTCGCTGAACACGATGGGAAATCCGTTGACCAGGACGGGCACCAGGATCAGCAATGAGCAACCGACCAGGAGCATGGCTTCGCGCGCCATTCCGTTCCACCGGAGGGGCCAACTGTTCATGCGTTCGAGGTTGGCATTGCCGTCTGCTGCCCTTGCGTTCTGCGCAGGTGGCGAGCGATGATGGTCAGAACGAACAAGGGGAGTAGCCAGCTGACCCGCGACAGATAGCGGTCCTCCGTGGCGCTGAGAGAAGAACAGATGAGCGCATCGATGAGCACGGCACCCGATGCGTAGATGAGCAGTGCACGGTCTGTTGGTCCTTGGTACACCGGTTGGCGGCGAAGCATGAGGAACAGTGCCAGTCCCAGGCAAACGAGCAGCAGCGTTGCGTTGACGCGGTCCGGCCATGTCATGTCGAGCTCACCGCGTCCACCGTTCTGCATGGAGGTGAGGTAAGGCCCCAGGCCGGAGCGGATGGTGCCTTCGATCATGTCGTACGGAGGGCTTCCGGGTCTGCGGTATTCAGGGTTGGTGAGCGCGCCACAGATCGTCCATTTGGTGAAAAGCTCCGCGGTGGAGGCCAGCCCGGAGGTGAGATGCCACCAGAGGTACCGCGGTTCGGTGAGCGTGCTGCGAACGATGCGATCGTATTCCGGCTTCGTCGCGAGCCAGCCACCCTCCAGGTGCATGGGGCTGATGGAGTCATGCCAGAGCAGGTGGCCTCCGGTCGGCGGCAAGCGGTCCTTGTAAGCACAGATCCGGTAATCGCCATCGGCACAATGCTCTTCCATCCATGCACGCAACATGCCTGTGTCGAGCATGCGCGCGACCAGGAACGCCTGGCCACCGCGGGAGATGTAGAACTCACGGTCGACCACGCGGTTCGCCACAGCGAGACTACCCCACGCGAGCAAGGTGCCAGCGACGAGACCGGACCACCTGGACCCCGATGACTGCGATGGGGGGTACCTGCGCCCGGCGAACAACAGCAGTGCTCCCGAGAGCGGAATGATCAGCAGGTTGGACAGATGGACCCAGCAACAGAAAACCGCCATCACGGTATCAGCCCCGCGGCGCCATGGGCCTCCATTGCCCATGAGCGCCTGGAGCAATGCGAGCAAGCCGAAGCCGGTGAAGATGTCCGGCAGCAACAGTCCGGCGAACCACCCGATGCTGGATGCCGCTCCGAGCAGGAAGGTGATGGCCAGGGTTACGGCATGGCGGTTCTGCTCGACGAGGAGGGCCACCGTGCGGAAGATGTACACCGAGCAGAGCAGCGATTGTGCGTAGACGATGCCCCAGTAGCTATGGCCTCCAAGGCTTCCGATGCGCATGAAGAGGCCGTACCATGCGGGTCGGTCGATAGGGATGGTTCCGCGGAACGCGCTGGACAGATAAGTGCCCGTATCCGGGTATACGAACGGGAAGCCGTTAACCAGTGCCGGCAGCAGTAGGCACAATGTGCCCAGCGCAATGGTCGCCAGTGCCCGGACGCGCACATCGCGGAATGCCCGGGGCAGGTCGGCGATCATGCGGCCCGTAGTGTGTTGCGCAGGGCCATCAGGCGTTCGTTCGCCGTGCGCCCCTGCTCGTCAGCACTGTACTCCGGTCGCAAGCGGTCCACGAACCAGCTCTCGATCGCGCCCTTGCCCTTGATGTTGACCTGCCCGCGCGCTTCGCTCACAACATAGGCCTCCACGTGGCGCATCACGCTTCCGGTCACGTTCACGCGGCCCGGTGCGCCGTTGCTTTCCATACGGCTGGCCAGGTTGACCGTATCTCCCCATACGTCGTAAGCGAACTTCTTTTCACCCACCACACCGGCGATGAGCGGGCCGCTGTTCAGGCCGATACGGATGGGCCACGCCGGATGCCCCTCACTGACGCGCTGCGCGTTGATGTCGTCCACCACACTCAACATCTCCAGCGCCATGAGCACCGCGTCCAGTGCATGGGTTGGACTGGGCTCCGGAACACCGCTCGCGCACATGTAGGCATCACCGATGGTCTTGATCTTCTCCGTGCCGAATTTGTCCGTGATGCGGTCGAAGGCGCGGAAGAAGCGGTCCAGTTCCGTGACGATACCCGTGGCCTCGAACTGCTCGCTCAGTACGGTAAAGCCCTGGAAGTCGCTGAAGAGCACCGTGCACGCGGTGTAGCTCCGCGCCTGCGCCGAGCCGCGCTCCTTCAATTCGGCGGCCGTGGTCTCTGGAAGGATGTTCAGTAGCAACGTGTCGCTGCGGTGTTTTTCCTCTGTCAGCTCCTGTGTACGCGTGGCCACGATGCGCTCCAGGCGTTCGCGCGCTTTGCGTGCGCGTCGATCGCGTAGTCGTTGGAAACCGAAGAAGCCCAGAAGAAGCGCCCCAGCTCCTGATACGCGGAAGGTGGTGGTGGCCCAGAATGGAGGTGTGATGGCGAAAGCGAAGCGTGCGGGTTCGTCGTTCCACACACCGCTGCCATTGCGCGCCTTCACGAGGAAGGTGTACTCGCCCGGCTCCAGTCCGCTGAAGGTGACCTTGTCCTCCCGGGTGATCGGGGACCAGTCGGCGTCGTGACCTTCGAGCCTGTATTGGAAACGGACCTTTTCCGGATAGGCGAGTGAGAGACCGGTGAAGGTGAAGGTCAAATGGTTCTTGTCGTAGGGTAGCGTAAGCCCGACGGGCAGGCCGTCCGCATCGAGCCTCTCGCTCCAGGGCCGCCAATCCGGGCGCTCGAAGAACAGGGCGAGATCGGTGACGCGCGTGTGCGGGGCGATGGGGTCCTCCAACACCTTGCGCGGATCGAAACGTATCGCGCCGCGGGTGGTCCCGAACCACAAGGCGCTGTCGTCGTCCAGCATGCATGCGTTGGGCATCGCATCGATCCCCGGAAATCCGTCTTCCAAACCGAAATGGCTGATGTCGATCACCTCTTCCTGAAGCTCGTCCAGTTCCAACAGGTCGAAGCCGCGGTCCGTGCCTACCCAGAGGTTCTGGTAGGCATCCAGAAGCAATTGACGGATGCGGTCACTGGAGAGTTTCTCCCGCGTCGTCCAGCGTTGCGTACCGTTCTTTCCGTAGCGCACGAGCCCGTTGGTCGCGGTCCCCATCCACACATTGCCCACATGGTCCCGGGTGAGGCAGGTGATCTCTTCATCCCCGGCGGCGAAGAGCCGGGTCCAATTCGCGGCGCTGTTGTCCAATGGTGCGATGTACAGGCCTTGATACGTTCCGATGAACATGGAATCCGTGCCCATCGTCAGTGCCGTGGCAGGGATCGAATCGCGGCCCACGCGGAGCAATGTGCCATCGGATCGGGAGTCGAACACACCGTTATTCGCCGCGAACCACTCGTGCCCATCACCGAGCATGATCCGGTCCAGTGGATCCACGACCCTTTTGTCGACCGCCGGTCGGTCCGTGGGCACGGCCCGCAAGCTGCCCGTCAACAACGCGACCGAGCCGTTCTGCGTGTGGATCTCCATATGTCCGTCCGGGAACGCGGAGAAGCCCACGATCTTGGAGCCTGGCAGCCCCGAGTGTTCGTCAAATCGTACTACGGCGTCACTGGTGTAACGCGCCAGTCCCCCGAGCCGGGATCCGACCCAAATGATGCCGCTGCGGTCCTGGAAGAGACACTGGACCATGTTGCCACCCAGACCTTCCAACTCGGTGAGCGTGGAGAATGTCCCTTCCATTCCCCTTGCGCGCCGCCGAAGCCCATGCTCCGTGCCGATCCATCTGTCGCCATCGGCTGTGGTCAATTCGCACGTGGCATTGGTGTCATCCAGCACGACGGGGCCACGCGCATCCGTTATCCCGACCTCCTTGTCCACTTCACGCGGGAGAGCGCCTTCCTGGGCCGTCCACGTCTGGAAGCTGCGCCCATCGAAACGGCACATCCCGCCATCCGTCTCCACCCATAAGAATCCTGCGCTGTCCTGGGAGATGGCGGTGACCGTGCTCCCCGGCAGACCGTCCTCCACCCCGAACACGCGGATGTCGTATTGTTGAGCACCTACCCGCAGGGGGACGAGGAATACCCCCAGCAGGGCCGCGCAAAAGTGGGGTCGCATACTCGCAAGGCCAGCCCTCGCCGGCCTGCACGAACCTCTCACTTTTTTTGAACTCTGCAGTACCGATCCGGGGTTTCCACCATTACCTTAGGGCAACTCCAAAACCAAGCGACCATGAACATCTCATTCAATGAGCTCCGTGGCATCAAGGACAGTTTGCCTGATGGCAGCATCCATCGGATCGCCAAGGAGCTCGACCTCAACGTGGAAACGGTCTGGAACTATTTCGGGGGCTATTCGCACCCGGAGGGAAGACCGATGGGCGTTCACCTCGAAGGAGGAATGAACGGAGGAGTGGTGGCTTTGGATGATACACGCATCCTGGATATGGCCCGCAGGATACTCGACGAGCAACTGCATCCCGCATAAGCGTTCCCTCAGGGAAAGACAGGAAGGGATCCGGTAACGGGTCCCTTCTTATTACACAAGCACGGGAATTACCGCTCGACAACCTTGAACTCAACACGTCGGTTCTGAGCGCGGTCGCTCTCCGTGGTGCCTTTCAGAAGTGGCTTCGTTTCGCCGTAGCCTTTCCATGTGATGCGTTCAGCATCCACTTTCTTCTTGATGAGCCAGTCGGCGACCGCCTTCGCGCGGGCCTCGCTCAACCTCAGGTTGTAGTCGTCCGCGCCCTGGTCATCCGTGTGCGCCTCGATATCGATACGCATCATCGGGTAGTCGGTCAACAGGTCCAGCACCGTCTCCAGTTCGTCCTCGCTCTCCGGCTTGAGTTCGGCCTTGTCGAAATCGAAGCCGATGTTGTCCAGGCGGATGCGCTTGCCCACTTCGGGTTCCACGTTCAGGATATCCACCTGCTTGGAACTCGCATGGTCCTCAACGCGTGGTTTGGGCGGCGGCGGTTGGCACACCGATGGAAGGGTCGTCACCTTCATGCCCGCAGGGGCCAGCCGGATGTTCACATCGTCGATGAAGTAGTAGGCCCCCCGTTCGCCTTCGGGCATCTTCTCGTTGCGCGTCAACTCATCGGAGCAGAAATTCCCGATGAGCACGAAGCGCTCATCGCCCTTCGCCTCGACCACACCGCTCACCTTGTGCCAGCCGTTGCCGATCACATCGTCTTCGCGGATCTGCGCAGGGTAGTACAGCGGTAGACAATCGCGCGTCTTCACCGCGACAGGGCTCAGGTACATGGCCAGATTGTTGGCGGCCACGTTGCTGAAAACGGCGCGCAACGTGTAGAACTCGCACACGTACCGCGTGCCGGCCTCCAGCGGCTGCGGCAGTTCGATCTGCAGGTATTCGTGCCAGTAGGTAGGCGTGTTACCCTTGCCATACACCTTGATCCCGGCCATGCAGTCACCGGTGCGCGGAACAGCCCGGCCTTTGGACTTCTTCGCCGGGTGGCTCCAGCAATCGGGTTCGGCCTTCATGCTGAAGTGGTCCGGCGTGGTCTCGGTGGGGGAATTCCAGCCGATCATCACCTCCTCGTTGAACTTGCGCGCTTCCTGTGTCCAAGCGCACTGCTGACGCTTCACCTGCTCGAAGCCCGGATTCGGCACCAGGTTCGGCATGGTGTCATTATTGAGCGTGCGCTGGAGCAGGTTCTGCCCGTTGCCGATCACGGACAGCGATAGGGAGATGATGATGAGCCAGGTGCGGTTCATGTGCATGGCCTTTGCCTGGTGGCTTTGGCAGACAAGGGCGAAACTACCGGGAGGCGGCGGCGACTTTCGTGCCGCGTGCCGCGCAAGCATCAACAGCCCAAGTGTGGATGGATCGACCGGTCGCGTCCGCCGGAGCGGCCCGCGAGGGCGGTCTCACGTACCGATCCAATTCCGGATGATGCGCGAACCCATCGGGGTCATCACGCTTTCCGGATGGAACTGGACGCCGCGCACATCGAAGGTGGTGTGGCTTACCGCCATGATGATGCCCGCTTCGCTGCGAGCGGTGATGCGCAGGGCAGGGGGTAGTGTTTCCGGCTCTGCCGCCCAGGAGTGGTAGAGCCCCACATCGAATGGCTCGTCCAGTCCGGTGAACAGGGGGTCCAGCGGTTCTTCGGGAATGCACTTCACCGATACCCCGTGCTGCACCCTCGCCTGATTGAAGAGCGAGCCGCCGCAGGTCTCCACCAAGGCCTGCATGCCGAGGCAGATGCCCAGGATAGGGTGCGTGGTCATCAGGCGTGTGAGCAGTTCGGGCATGATGCCGGCTTCGGATGGCAGGCCTGCTCCGGGTGAAAGCACGATCCGGTCGTACCGCGCCGCTGCCTCCACGGTGATCGCGTCGTTCAGTACCACATCCACCCTCGCGTACGGCTCGAGCAGGTGATGCAGGTTCCACGTGAAGGAATCGTAGTTGTCCAGCAGAAGGATGCGCATGCGCTTAGGGGTGCGGATGCGCCAGATGCATCGACATCCGGGGCCGAATATCGCCGCAGGGACCACTACCATCATCCGCATGGATCGCACGACCATCCTTTCCTCCGCTTCGTTCTCCATCGAAGGCATGAGGGAGATCCTCGATCGGACCCCACGCGTGCTGCGCGAATTGCTCGCCGGCTTGAGCGACGATTGGACCGGACACAATGAAGGGGCGGACACCTGGAGCCCCTACGATGTGCTCGGACACCTCGTGCACGGTGAGAAGGCCGAATGGATGACGCGGATCAAGAAGTGCCTTTCAACAGACGACAAGGCCTTCTTGAAATTCGATCGCACGGCGATGTTCGAAGAGAGCGCGGGGAAGCCCCTTGCCCAATTGCTGGATGAATTCGAACTGTTCCGTCGCAGGAACCTCGAAGAGCTGAGGGGGCTCGGGTTGTCGGAAGAGGATCTGGACAGCATCGGCGTCCATCCGACCTTCGGTGAGGTGCGTTTGCGCCAATTGCTTGCTACGTGGGCCGCACACGACCTCGCGCACCTGACGCAGATCGCCCGTGTGATGTGCAAGCAGTACCGCGAGGAATTGGGGCCGTGGAAGGAGTTCATTTCGGTACTCCGCTGAGGTGAACGTTCCGTCACGACGAGCTCACGTGTTCCAAACATCGATCTAGTTTGCCTGAACGCCATTGACGGAAAACACGACATCAACATGGACAACAAGGCCAATGCACTGAACTGGTTCGAGATCGCCGTGAACGATCTCGCTCGCGCACAGAAATTCTATGAGACCGTCTTCCGGATCAAGATGGAAGCCATGGACTTCCCGCAGATGCAGATGCGCGGCTTCCCCTACGACCAGAGCAGTGGTCGCGTGGGCGGTGCGCTGGTGAAGAGCGGCATGCACAAGCCATCGGCCACCGGAGCGGTGATCTACCTGAATGGGAACCCTGACCTGGCTGATGCGCTCTCGCGCGTTGAGATGGCCGGCGGCAAAGTCACCGTGCCGAAAACGCAGATCACACCGGAGATCGGCTACATGGCTTTCTTCATCGATACCGAGGGGAATACAGTGGCGATGCATTCGCAGAACTGACTGGCCGTTGGCGGTTGTCAGTTGTCCGGCGTTGTGAACGAGCCAGCAACGAGGTCCTGCTCAAGCGGCATCCCAGAGGAGTTTCGGCAGCCTGACAACGGTCAGCCGACAACCGTCAACTTGGCTTCCCCTTCCCGATCCACCCCAAGTGCGTGTGCTGGAAGTGGTCGCCGAACTTCAGGCCATAACCGAGCATGCGATCCATGCTGGAGTGACCGTACATGATCAGCCCGACAAGGAAGAAGCCGCTCTGCACATTCGTGAGCATGTTGCCCACTTCCGCGATCAGGCCAAGGAGCATGAGCAGGATCGCCAGGCCCTTATGGTGCGTGAGGTTATAGGTGAACGATCCGACACGCGT
Organism: uncultured Chryseobacterium sp.; assembly: GCA_964649165.1. Taxonomy (GTDB): domain Bacteria; phylum Bacteroidota; class Bacteroidia; order Flavobacteriales_F; family PHOS-HE28; genus PHOS-HE28. The sequence goes on along the minus strand of CAZYPC010000004.1, from coordinate 28,722 downwards.
GTTCATCAGATAGCCGAGCATGCCGATGTCCGGCCCGAGGAGAAGCAACAAGTACATCCACCACACCACGCCTTTCATGACCAGCACCATGATCACGAAGAGCAGTTGCGCGAGTTCTTCGAGACGGAGAAGGGTCTTCATAGTGGTCAAGTGCGAGAGGTCATGATCCCATAGGCTCAGCACGGATGGTCGCATGAGCACATGTCATCGATTCACCATTCGATCCCCACCGGGCAATGGTCGCTGCCTGTTACCTCATTCAGGATGAAGGCTTCCTTCACCTTTTTCTCGAAGCCCTTGCTCACAAGGACATAGTCGATGCGCCAGCCCACGTTCTTCTCCCGCGCTCCGAACCGTTGGCTCCACCAGCTGTATTTCACCACCTCAGGATGCAGATGGCGGAACGTGTCGACGTAGCCCGTGCCCAGCAATGCGGTGATGCCGTCGATCTCACTCTGCATGTAGCCAGCGGTCTTGTTGTAGTTCGCCTTGGGCCGTGCGATATCGATGGGCTGGTGTGCAACGTTCAGGTCGCCTGTGAAAATGACGGGTAATTTGCCCGAGGCCAGCTTCACCAGGTATTCGCGAAGCGCAGTGTCCCACGTCCCGCGATAGCCGAGCCGCTTCAGGTCCTGGCCGCTGTTCGGTACATAGGTGTTCACTACGATGTGGTCCTTGAACGTTGCGGTGATCACCCGACCCTCCTTGTCGTGCTCGTCCACACCGATGCCGAATGCCACGTTTTTCGGGATCTCCCTGCTGAGGATGGCCGTGCCGCTGTATCCGGGTTTCTCGGCCCCGATGGCGTTGAGGTGATATCCATCCACGTCCTTCAGCGCTCCAGCCACTTGCTCCGGCGTGGCTTTGGTTTCCTGGAAGCACACGATGTCCGCGCCGATCTTCTTCAGCGATGTGGCAAGGCCCTTGGTGGCGCTGGCCCGGATGCCGTTCACGTTGAAGGATACGAGTTTCATGGTTTCTGGTAGGGAGCGCCGAATGTAGGACCAGCGTCGATCCCTATCTTTTCACGGGTTACCACCAGCGGCCCACCGAAAGCGTCGTTCCCACGTCTTGTCTCCGTCCACTCATGCCGACCGTCCTGCGCCTTTTCGTATTGATCGGCTTGCTCGGCCCTCTTTGCCCAGTGCGTGGGCAGGTGCTGATCAATGAGGTGTGCGCGTCGAACTGGGACCAGTTGATGGCCGACGGCGAGTACGAGGACTGGATCGAACTCTACAACGCCGGAGCAAGCGCCGTGGACCTCTCAGGCCATTTCCTCAGCGACAAGGCGAGCGAACCCGGCAAGTGGCCCATTCCCGCAGGCGCCTCGATCCCGGCGGGTGGTCATCTGCTCTTCTTCGCCAGCAAGAAGAACGCGGTGATCGCCGGGGAGTACCATACCAACTTCAAGCTCACGCAGACAGACCAGGAGGATGTCGTGCTTTCGGACCCGGGTTTGGCACTTATCGACCAGTTCAACTTCGATGCGCCCTCGCAGAAGAACCATAGCTGGGGCAGAACGACGGATGGCGCATCGGACTGGAGCATTTTCCCGGTACCTACGCCCAACGCGGTCAACAGCGGTGCCGGACCTTATTACGAAGCACGGCCGATCCTGGAACCCGTAGCTGGTGGCTATTCCGGCGGCGTTACGGTCACCATGTCCGCTGCGCCGGGAACCACGATCCGTTATACCACCGACGGCACCGAACCGACGGCGGGTTCAACGGCCTACAGCGCGCCCATCGGTCTGTCCGCGACCGCATGTGTCCGCGCGAAGGCCTTCAGTGGAACCCCGGGGGTGCCCGATAGCTTCATTGAGACGAGCACGTACTTCATTGACGAGGTGCATGTCGTGCCGGTGTGGTCGATCGCTGCGGGCGCGGACGTGCTGGACATCCTCAACAACGGTGGTAGCACCACGATCGCCGAGGGCAACGTCGAGTTCTTCGATGCGTCGCTCACACTTCTCGACGAAACGTTCGGTGAGTTCAACGAGCATGGTGGCACCAGCAACTCGAACGACCAGCGCGCGCTGGATTACATCGTACGCGATGAGTTCGGCTATGATCACCGGATCGAGAACCAGCTCTTCCGCGGGAAGGACCGCGACAAATTCGAACGCATCATCCTGAAAGCCGCGGCCGGAGACAACTACCCGGGTTATGACGGCGCGCACATCCGCGATGCTTATGTGCAGTCCCTTGGCCAGAAGATCGGCCTGAAGCTCGATTCGCGCACCTATGAGCCGTGCGTGTCCTACGTGAACGGTCAGTACTGGGGCGTGTACGAAACGCGGGAGAAGGTCGATGACAACGACTACACCGAACACTATTACGACCAGCCCGGCGAGCGCGTGGACATGATCCAGGAATACGGGAGCGTGTGGGCGGACTATGGCACCACCACCGGCTGGTGGGACCTGTTCACCTTCATCACGAGCAACGACATGAGCGTCGCCGCGAACTACGCACAGGTGAAGGACACGTTGAGCACGTTGAGCATGATCGATCACATGATCATCAACGAATACATGGCCAATGGTAGCTGGCTCGCGTTCAATACCATGTGGTGGCGGGGCAAGGACCCGGACGGTGACCATAAGAAGTTCGGTTACTGCGGTTGGGACATGGACTGGATCTGCGGAGCTCCGGAGCATGAATTCGGGTTCCCGGAATCGACGCCTCAGAACGACCCATGTGACCACAACGATGTCGTGATCGGTACTCCGAGCCCGTCCGACTTCGCCGGGACACACTTCGCCATGTTCAACGCACTGATGGCGAACGATGAGTTCAGAGAGCAATACATCAACCGCTATGCGGACCTGATCAACTCCGGGTTGAGTTGCGCTTCAACGGTCCAGCACCTGGACAGCCTCATCGCGATGATCGATCCGGAGATGGAAAAGCACTGTGCTCGTTGGGGCGGCACCTATCCTGACTGGCAAGGCAAGGTGGACTACCTGCGGAACTTCCTGTTGCAGCGGTGCGACTTCATCGTGCAAGGTCTGGAGGATTGCTACCAGGTGGTCCCGCGCGACATCGTGGTGGAGGTCATGCCGCCTGGGAGCGGCTTCGTTCATCTGAACACGATCGACGTCACTTCCTTCCCTTGGAACGCCACCTACTTTGATAGCCTGCTGATCGACCTTCGGGCAGAGGCCTATTCCGGATGGGATTTCGACCACTGGACGACGGATTCGAATACTGTGGTGGCCTCGGTGCTTGACAGTGCGATGTACATACAACTCCTGCACGGCGATACCATCATCGCGTGGTTCAAACCGGATGTGCAATACCCCGTTCTGGTGGATGTGGAACCTGACAACGCCGGCGACATTCTCTTCGGGACCGATCTTCTCACCGTCCTTCCCCAGACCATCGGTGTTTCAGAAGACGTACCGTACGGCATCAAGGCCCTGCCTCGCACCTACTTCGACTTCGTGCGGTGGGAAGTGAGGCAGCATGCATTCTCTCCTGGCGACCCGTTCGTGGACAGCATCAACGTCCGATTCTTCGGCCCGGATACCATCATCGCCCATTTCAAGCCACACGATTTCGGCTATTTCGTGCCCAACGCCTTCACGCCGAACGGCGACAGCTACAACGATCAGTGGCTTCCCTTGGGTGACCGGGTGGATCTGGACCGCTACAGCCTGCGCGTCTTCGACCGTTGGGGTGAAGAGGTATTCGCTTCGGCCGACTTCCACGAACCGTGGGACGGAAGCCGGGCCGGAACCGTGCTCCCGTCGGCGGTCTATGCCTACCGCATCGAGCTCCGGGATGCGTTGACGCACGAACGGAAAGAGCTGTTCGGATTCGTGGCTTTGGTGCGCTGAGGGTTGACGGACAAACAAAAACCCCGACCGGAGAACCGGTCGGGGTTCCATGGTCCTGAAAGAACGATCAGGCGCGGCGCACCCCGATGGCGTTGAGGCCCTTGGGGCTTTGCTCCACCTCAAAGCTCACTTTGTCGCCTTCGCGGATCGGCTCGGTGATCCCCGTTTTATGGACGAACACGTCCTTGCCGCCCTCGTCAGGCGTGATGAATCCGAAACCCTTGGTCTCGTTGAAGAACTTGACAGTACCCGTTGGCATTGAAACGTTGGTGTTGATGGTGCTCCACCCTTAGTGGGTGACAACCGGACCCAATGTTACGGCTTAACCGCTTTGGTGCATCGGCCCTTCGCCCCCGGACGGGCGGGTCCAGGTGGCGGCTGGCGACCGTTTCCCGGGTGTTTTCACCCTTGGACCCCCGCAAATTACCCTGAAGAGGGTATTGTGCATGTGCAAGGGCAGCCCGAACATTGTACCGTCGTCGCGCAAGCCCCAGTGGAGCGGGGCAATTCTCCCACCAAGCGCGGCGCGCTATGGACCGCTGAACACGGTCGTTTTGGTAGACGGAACCCCGGGGGGATGCCCCCGGGGTTTTCGTTGTCTGATGGGGCCGATCGAACCCTGGCATGGTCTTGCCGGTCGAATGGTTGAAGAATTCCCTGACCTCGGCACGTATGCCCCGGGGAATGACCCCAACTTCGGCTCAACCAACGAAAAGGCTCGCGACCCATGCCCATCACCCCTTACACCGGCCCGTTCGGCAAACCGGAGCTGTCGCATCTGTTGCGCCGTTCACTCTTCGGTGTGACCCCCGGCGACCTGGCCCATTTCGATGGGATGACCCTGGACCAGGTCGTTGACGAGCTGTTGACCTTCACCACGGATCCGGCTCCTCCGGTGAAGGCCTACACGGACGATGCCGGTGACCCGGACGGGGTGGACCCGACCGTGGCCTTCGGCACCACCTGGGTGAACACGCCCCGCAACCCACCGCAGGACTCCGACCTCATCGGAGCGCGGCTCGCCAGTTGGGCCGCATGGTGGGTCAGCCTGATGGTCGGGCAGGATCGTAACCTGCGCGAAAAGCTTACCCTCTTCTGGCATAACCACATGCCCACCCAGATCGGTGTGGTCTTCCATTCGGAGGCGGCCTACTCGATGAACAAGCTGCTCCGTGATCAGTGCAAGGGCAACTTCAGGCAGCTGATCCATGATGTGTCGGTAGAGCCGGCGATGCTCTACTATTTGAACGGCTATCTGAACGTCGCTGGATCACCCGACGAGAACTACGCTCGTGAACTCATGGAGCTCTTCACACTCGGGCAGGGTTCGGGCTACACCGAAAGCGATGTGCAGGCCGCAGCGAGAGTGCTCACCGGTTGGTCCATTCTGGAGGAATCGGGTGGGGACCCTGTTCTACCGGAACCCATCTTCCTGTACTTCCTCCACGACCAGGAGGACAAACAGTTCTCCTCCTTCTTCAACGATACGGTCATCGCGGGCCAGTCGGGCGCTGGAGCAGGCGAGGCCGAGCTGAACGCTCTGCTGGATATGATCATGGCGAACGAGGAGTCTTCCCGGTTCGTCTGCCGCGAGCTCTATCGCTTCTTCGTTCATGGTGAGATCGACGCGACCACGGAGGCCGGGGTCATCTCGCCACTTTCCCAGATCTTCCGGGACAACGCGGCCGCACCGGACCAGATGGCCATCGTACTGCGCGCACTGCTCACGAGCGACCACTTCTTCAGTGACGGCATCCGAGGGTGCATGATCAAGAGCCCGGCCGATCTCGTGATCGGCGAGTTGCGCCTCTTCGGCATGCCGTTCCCCGACCAATCGCTTTTCGAGGCCCGGCACCTGGTGATGCAGGACCTGTACTGGCTCGTCGGCTACGCGGGGCAGAACCTGGCCGATCCGCCCAACGTGGCCGGATGGCCCGCCTACTATCTCTATCCTGGCTACGATGAGCTTTGGCTCGATACCGGCACGTTCCCCACGCGGAACAACTCCTTGCTCGGTTCACTTTACGGCGGGTTCGATACGCCCAGCGTTACGGTGCTCCCCGAGAGTGCCGACCTGCAGTTCACGTTCGATCTCATCGCCTTCACGCAGCTGCTGGATCAGCCAACGGATCCGGAACTCCTTATCGATCAGCTCGCGGAATTCATGTTCGTCAACCCGATCTCCGAGAGCGTCAAGGACCAGTTGAAGCAGAACTACCTGTTGCTCGGGCAGACCAACGATGACTACTGGAGCATCGCCTATGCCACGTACGTGGCGGATCCACAGACCACGGACATGACCGCGCAACTGGTGCCGAACATCCTCAAATGGCTCATCGGGGACATGATGCAGGCCGCCGAACACCACCTCTACTGAACGCCATGATGCAACGCAGGAACTTCCTCCGATCCCTCTCCGCCGCTTCGCTCGGTGGTTTCGCCGTGCGCGGCTTCGGGAATCCCTTGCTGCGACCGGTCTTCGATCGCGCCGGGGAGGACCGTGTGCTGGTGATCGTACAGCTGTACGGTGGCAATGATGGACTGAATACCGTGATCCCACTGGATCAGTACGGCGTCCTGTCCAATGTCCGATCCAATGTGCTCATCCCGGAGGCTGACGTGCTGGACCTTCAGGGACTCGACGGCCTCACCGGTCTGCATCCGGCCATGGGGGGCATGCGTCAGCTTTGGGACAACGGAAAGCTCGCCATCGTGCAGGGAGTGGGATATCCTGACCCCGACTATTCCCATTTCCGTAGCACGGACATCTGGGAGACCGGAGCGAACAGTGATCAGCTGCTGGACAGCGGTTGGGCAGGGCGATACCTGCACTTCGAATATCCGAACTACCCGGAGGGATATCCGAACGACACGATGCCCGACCCGCTCGCCATCCGGATCGGCGCACCCATCAGCATCGGCCTCCAGCATATCGGCGTCAGCATGGGAGCTTCCATCTACAACACGGAGGACTCGCTCGACCTCACCGGCAATCTCTTCAACGATCCGGTGACGGCTGATTGTAGGGGAAGCAAACTGGACTTCGCACGCACCGTGCAGCAACAGACCGATCTCTACGGCAATGTGATCCAGGCCGCAGCGCTTCCCAACTGCAACCTCAGCACGCTGTATCCTGCGGCCGGTCAGCCGGGAGCTGAGCTCGCACGGGCGCTGAAGATCGTTGCCCAGCTCATCTGCGGCGGGTTGAAGACACGCATCTATTGGGTGAGCATCTCCGGTTTCGATACGCACTCTGAACAGGTGGAGACCTCCGATCACACCATGGGCGCGCACGCGGAACTGCTTCAGGGCCTATCCGACAGCATCGCCGCTTTCCAGGACGATGTGCAACTGCTCGGCATCGATGACCGGGTGCTCGGCATGACCTTCTCCGAGTTCGGTCGCCGCGTACGGAGCAACAACTCGCGTGGTACCGACCACGGCGCAGCGGCGCCTATGTTCCTGTTCGGTACCAAGGTGGTCCCGGGCATGCTCGGTAACAACCCCGAGATCCCCGTCGATACCAATGTGAACACGAATCTCCCGATGCAGTATGATTTCCGCAGTGTCTACGCCAGCGTGTTGAAGGACTGGTTCTGCATGGATACCGCCGATATCGATACGGTGCTGCTCGATACCTACCAGCCGCTGGCCTTGATCGACCCCTCGGGATGCCTGGGCACCGACATCCACGAACTGAACCAGGGTGCCGGTACATCGCTGCTGGAAGTTTTTCCGAGCCCGTTCATCCAAACCACGATGATCCGGTACACCACGAACGGGGGACGCGTCATGCTACAGGTGTTCAACGCTTCGGGGCAGTTGGTGCGGCGCCTTGTGAACAGTGACATGCCTGCCGGAACGCACACTGTTCCGTGCGACCTGGGCGACATGCCAGCGGGCCCCTACTACTGCCGTCTACAGAACGGTAGTCGCCAGCAGGTAAAGAACATGCTGAAGGTGCGGTGAGCCCGAGCTCGCTCATGTCGTGCGATCATATCGCAGGAAAAGATCGATGGTGAAGCAACCACCCGCCGTGGTCTGCCGTCTTGGTGTCCGAACGCGCAAGCCGCGCTCACGAAAAGCAAGTAGAACGACCAACACGCAAGACCGATGACCCGCGCCTTATCACATATGATCATCAGTTATCGCCCCGAGCAGGGAGCGATCTGGATGGAGCGTGGGCTCAAGGGTTTTGCACTGCCGCAGAACAGCGAGCGGAAACAGCTTGATACACGACAGGACCGGTGTCCGAAGCGATGATGTGATCCCACATCCTCCGCAGCGAACCCGGTCCCACAAGGCCGGGTTCGCTGCTTTTGGACGATACGCGAAGGGGATCCCCGCAAAGGGCTGAGGCTTCAGGGATGGAGCTGCGGGGATCCCCTGACGGCAGCGGCAGTTCTGCGAGCAGAAAAGTCGCGGAGGAATTACCGATCGCTTCGGCCTGGCGGCCTCGCGATGCCGGGTTGGTGGAAATGGAAGACACTCCTCGCTCAGAACGAGGCTGTTGGGGGTTCGACTCCCTCACCCGGTACGGAAGACGTTCTTTACATACTGTGCTTTCAGCACAAATCAACTTGCCCTCACGGGCAAGCACGGGGAAAGACCGGACGTGCCGGACCTGATGCGGGTCTCTGAGCACCCCATGGTATCGCAGCGTTTCGCTCGCGGTATGCCGCCGCACGGTCAGTCTGTTCCTCTATATTGGAAGTCGCGGGTTCGAATCCCGCCATCGCCGCCATACCGTTCAACCCAATGGCGATGTAGCTCAGCGGTCAGAGCACCAATACCCTCGTGGGTTCGAATCCCACCGCTTTGAAAAGGCGTGGCCGAGTGGTTCAAGGCACTGGATTCTGGTTCCAGCAGGTAGGTGGAAGGCGGGTACTTCCCTAAAAAACACCCGACCCCTGAAAGCGATGATGGATCAACCGGTCCCGTGCGCTGCCCTTGAGCATGTCCGCCTTGTAGAAAACGAGTGTTGACAACGGAACGGCCGGCGCTCGTCCTGCGGAATTCGCTCTGCGTGGCAACGGCACCAAGGTCCCCATCACCCGAGCACTTCCGGTAGCCAGGCATTGACTTGTCCTGGACGAAGCAGCGCAACGGTGAACGGGACCGCGGACGCCCGCGCCCCGCACCGATCTCCCCGACCAGCACTGGTGGTGACGTCCCATCGCTTTCTCAATTCAACAAGAGCCACAAGGCTCTCAGCATATCCCGGCAAGGAGCCCACCGGTCAAAGGGCGCCACAACTCACCGGAGCATCGCGTGGTACCGCAATGCCGAGGCCAACACCGATCGTACCATGTTCAACATCCAACGCATCACTGAAGGCAAGATCGGCCTGGTCTTCCGCTTCGGTAACTACCAGCGCGTATTGAAGCCTGGTCTCCACCTGCTCGCGCCGTTCGATGAGGTGCGCGTGTACGACATGACGCAACCGTTCAACACGTCCGTTGAGCTCGACCTCCTGCTGAAGGATGCTGAGCTGGCCGATCTGCTGACGGTGGTGGAGGTCGCCGACAACCACATCGTCCTGAAGTACCGCAACGGTAACTTCCAGGAGGTCCTGAAGCCCGGTCGCTACGCGTTCTTCAAGGGACTGGTGAAGTACATGTTCGTTGACGTGGACCTGGCGCAGGCCGAGCTCGACGCGAACGTGGACCGCGACCTGCTGATGAAGCCGGCGATGCTGCCCTACATCCGCGCCTACAGCGTGGATCCCTTCGAGAAGGGTATCCTGCTGGTGGACGGTGAGGCGCAACGCATGCTCGATCCCGGTGTGTACTTCTTCGCGAAGAACAGCATCGTGATCCAGGTGCTCAAGGCCGACATGCGCCAGCTGCAGCTGGAAGTGAACGGCCAGGAGATCCTCACGAAGGACAAGGCAGCGCTGCGCGTGAACTTCACGCTCCAGTACCGCATCACCGACATCCGCAAGGCCCTGTTGGAGAACAAGGAGTACGAGAAGCAGCTGTACGTCCTGGTGCAACTGGCCCTGCGTGAGTTCATCGGTACCCGTGCGCTGGACGAAGTGCTGGTCGAAAAGGACGCGGTGACCGCATACGTGAAGGAGAGCGTGAGCGCGAAGGCCGAAGCCCTGGGTGTCGCCATCAGCGCGGGCGGTATCAAGGACGTGATCCTGCCGGGTGACATGAAGGACATCATGAACCAGGTGCTGATCGCGCAGAAGAAGGCGGAAGCAAACGCCATCATGCGCCGCGAGGAAACGGCAAGCACGCGCAGCCTGCTGAACACCGCGAAGCTGATGGAGGACAACGCCATGCTGTACAAGCTGAAGGAGATGGAATACGTGGAGAAGATCGCCGAGAAGGTCGGCGCTATCACCATCAGCGGCAACGCCAAGGTCCTGGACCAGCTGAAGGAGCTGTTCAGCGCGGGTAAGGGTCCTTGATCAGTAGGGATGGCATCGCCGGGCCCCCGGAGTCTCATCCGGGGTCCGGGTTACCGGCGGTGCCGTCCCGAACGATCCATCAGTAGCTCAAATGGAAGAGTTCCTCGCTACGAACGAGGAGGGTGGGAGTTCGAGTCTCTCCTGGTGGTCGAATGACGGAGATGAAACGCGCGGTGGACGCACCGCGCATTTCACCGGCTCGCGTGAGCCACTATCAGAAGCTGAAAATGGATGGCAGCGCCGCGTGTTGAATGCGGAGGGTGAAGGTTCGAGTCCTTCCTGATGGTCGAATTGCCAGGTCGTCTAACGGCAGGACAGCGGTTTTTGGAGCCGCCTATGCTGGTTCAAATCCAGCCCTGGCAACACATATGGTGGGTTCGTCTAGCCGGACCAGGACATCACTCTTTCGAAGTGAATACGCGGGTTCGAATCCCGCACCCATCACTCGGGAACGTAGCTCAGTGGTAGAGCAGTCGTTTGTTAAGCGACCGGTCGAAGGTTCGATCCCTTCCATTCCCTCCACGGTGCCGTAGTTGAGCGGTACAACGCCCGGTTGTCTCCCGGGTGGCACGGGTTCGATCCCCGTCGGCACCGCATTCGATCCGTAGCTCAATGGTAGAGCGGTTGCCTGATGCGCAGCGGGTTCCTGGTTCAAGTCCGGGCGGATCGACGAGAGTAAATACTGGCCTAGAGGTCGTATGGAAGACTACCCGCCTCTTAAGCGGAAGGTCCCGGTTCGAGTCCGGGTGGGCCAACAACGGAGGAGTAGCTCTATGGTAGAGCGGCGGCCTGAAAAACCGCAGGTGATGGTTCAATTCCATCCTCTTCCACTTGGAAGTGCGCCAGCGATGGAGAGCTGGAACGGTCCGTAAAACCGGTGCCTCGCGGCTGAGCGGGTTCGAATCCCGCGACTTCCACGAACATGTTGGATGTGGTGCAATGGTAGCACGGCTGCTTGTGAGGCAGCAGGCATGGGTTCGATCCCCATCATCCGACCTTAAGTCATGGGACCGTACCGTCATAAGGGTCTTTCTGCTGAGCAGCGCGCCGTGTTGTGCGCGCGCCAGCACGAACGCGACCAGGCCTTGCAGCGTGCGCTGCAGGCTTCACGTACCGGCAAGAACTACTTCGCCCGTATGCTGGAGATGCTCTGTGCCGATCCGTTGGTGAAGCTGGAGCGTGCGCAGAATCGCGATCTGGTCATCCAGCAGGGCTTCCAACTCATCCATGCACCCAAGGCCCGCGAGGTTTATCGCGCCTTGCTGCTCCATCTCGAGGCCGAAGGATGCGAAAACCTGATCGGCCACGCGCCATACGCGCTCGGCATCGCGCAGCTCGCGATCAAGTTCAAGTACTTACTCCGTCCGGTGGAAGACTGGTCGCGCCCGGGGCGGAACATGCACAAGCAGTTCTCCTCGCTGGTCCGTCACTGCCTGGCGCGATACGATGTGCCCGAGTTCATGGATCAGGCCTGGTGTGTTGCGGATGCGCATGACGCGCGCTACTGGTTCATCGATATCGGCACCGGACACAACATCCGTCACAGCCGTGGCCTGCCCATCACCCTGACGAAGCGCATGGCGCATCAGTTCCTGCAGGCGCCGTCGCACTTCCGCATCGAGGAAGCCCTGCGTTGGGCACAGATCACCGGTCAGTCAGGCGATGATCGACTGGCCCAGGCCATCATCGCGACGCGCATCGGTCGGAACGGGTTCGCGCACGAGGACTACTGGTCGGGCGTCATCGGTTTCTTCCTGAACCACCCATTCTCGGATGCGCAGAAGATGAGCGAGGTCGTTGACTTCCTGGCCAACCGACTCGAAGCGGGTGTGCCGGTCGACACCACGGGCCGAACGACCGCGTCGCTGATCCGGCTGTCGGATGCGTGGCACCACGATGTGAACCGCATCCTCGGCAAGGTCGTGGACCGCCAATGGCAGCGCAGCGATCTGATGGATGCGCGCTACGTGGTCGGGAAGGCGCAGGAGCGCATCACCTGGAAAGTCACCGAGCTGTTGAGCCTGCAAGCGCTCGCGGATGAAGGGCGTGCCTTGCAGCACTGCGTGTCGAGCTATGGTACGGCCTGCTCGCGGCGTGTGACGGCCATCTTCCAGATCACGGCCGAGGATGCCATCGGGAACGTGGAGCGTTTGGGGACCATTGAAGTGCAACTCGGCACATCGCGCATCGTGCAGGCGAAGGCGAAGCGGAACACACAGCTTTCACCGAAAGCGCGCGCGGTCCTGGAGAAATGGGCCTATCGCGAAGGATTGACCATCAACGAGCAACTCTGAACTCACATGAACGCACTTATCGCAGAAGCAAGGAAGTCTTACTGCTTTTCAGGACTCACCGTCTTCAAAGACCAACCAAACGATGCGCTGGTCCGTGCTGGTCGTATCGAGCATCCATCCGGTAGGACCATCCTTGCTGATCCGCACGTACGGCGGGTAGCCATTGGCGGAGCCCCGGGCCACCGCGCAACGCACCTTGATCGCGAAGTCGGGGAGGAAGCCGTCGCTGTAGTAAAAGACGTTGATGCTGTCCGGCTCAACAGGCAGGTCGGGGAGGAGGGTGAGCATGCCTTGCAAATAGGCGTACTCCTCCGAGGTCAGGCCCTCGGATCGCGTGAACATTCCGTCCGACGTGCTTTTGGCACAAATGGCATTCTGCGGAGCGTACCGCCAAAGGTTGGCCGGGATCCGCAGGAACTGGAGGGGGAAGACGATGATGGCAAGGGCAATGCAATAGGTGATCGTGCCGCTGATCGTGCTCAGGGTTGGCCATCGAAGTCGGAAGTACCGATACGCGCGCACGCCGAGCCAGAAGACCAATGGAGCATAGACGGCGATCATGAAGAGGCCGAACAGCAATTCGCCGAGCGTGGTGATCCTATAATGCTCCAAGGCATTGCACCAGGCACCGGTCAACGAGACGATCAACGCACCGAGGACGCAGGTGTAGCAGAACGAGAAGGCCCCAACCCACCACAGACCACGCGGAAATGTCCGTAGACGTTGAGTGATGCTCATGGGATGCGGCGTGCCCAAGATACCCGGAGTGAAGTCAACAAGAACAGACAAGTCCCAACACACAACTTTGACAACCCCTCCCGCCAGGGCATGGCGGCCAAAACATGAAAGGCTTGAAAATCCGCGGCAACGACCTGATCGACCTGGGGTATCCCGAGGGCCGCGCCATTGGCATCGCCATCAACGTGGTGCTGAAACACCACCGCAAGTGGAGCACCGAAGAAGTGC